>JBKCPG010000335.1:0-3289 GCA_046309395.1 Cyanobacteriota bacterium
GGCTGATCGCCTGCGCTTTCTGCTGGGCCGGGCCAGCCTGCGCCTGCTCCTCGGCCACTGGCTTCGCCAGCCGCCCAACGCCATCCCGCTGCTGGCTGGCCCCCATGGCAAACCCCATTGCCCCAGCCCCGCCGCCCCGGCCTTCAATGTGAGCCATTCGGGCGACCTGATTCTCCTCGCCTTCCACCCCGCCCACCCGGTGGGCGTGGATGTGGAGCGAGCGCGGCCCGATCTGGCCTGGGAGCCCATCGCCCGCCGGGTCTTGGATCCCGCCGAGCGGACCGCCCTGCACGCCCTGCCCGCCGCGGATCAGGTCCCCGCGTTCCTGGTGGCCTGGTGCCGGCTGGAGGCTCGGCTCAAGGCCCGGGGGGTTGGCCTCGGCGGAGCGGCCCTCCCCCAGGAGCATGATCCCGGCCTTGAGCCCCACGGTTCCGCCCTGGTGTGGGAGGTGAGGGTGCCCCCCGGCTATGCCGCCGCTGTCGCCCTTGAGGCACCATCCTCCCGCTCTCACCCACCACACGGAGGGGAGGCAAGGGGAGTCCCATGAACGTCTTTCTTTCCTATGCCTCGGAAGACAGGCAACTCGCCGAGCGGATTCAACTGGCGCTGGTGGGCGCCAGGTTGAAGGTCTTCTTCGACGCGGAGACCCTGCCGGCGGGTGGTGATGACCATGCGCGCATCCATAACGCCGTCAAAAAAAGCGATCTCTTTCTTTTTCTGATCAGCCCCCATTCCGTCGAAAAGGGGAGTGACTGCTTAACCGAACTTGGCTATGCCAGAGACAAGTGGCCCCATCCCAAAGGCAAGGTGATTCCTGTCCGCGTTTCCCCCGTCAACTTTGAGCTGATTCCCAATGATCTCCGCGCCGTCACCGTCTTTGAACCCGAGGGCAACATTCCCGCTGAAGTTCTCGCCGCCGTCTCCGCCCTCAAGCCAGCCGCTCTGGCCGGACATCGGCTCAAGTGGATGACGTGGTTGGTGATTCCACCGCTGGCCGGCGCGGGCTGGTGGCTCACCGCGCGGATCGCTGTGCTCCCACCGGACAAGGACGTTGCTACCACCAATTCTTCGACGCGAATGGCAAAGGACTGGTTGTTGTCACCGGTAGTGGCGTTTATTCTTTCATTCCAGATGTGATTCAATTCTTCTATCAAGACGGCACCGCCGCCCCGCCCGCTTCCTGACCCCCGCCCCGTCATCTCTCGGTGCTCAAGGCCCATCCGGCGGCCTCGGCCGGGGCCGCTCGTCCCAGTCGGCCGGGGTGAGGGGTTGGCCCAGCAGCAGCTTCTCCACCCGCCGCACCACCGTGGGGTGGCTCAGCAAATCCTCCGCCTCCACCATCGGCCACCGCTCCGGTGGCAGCTCCCGGGCGGTTCGCGGCGGCGGCAGCCAGCGAAACGCGCTGTCGGGCGCCAGCTGGCGGCACAGCTCCTCCATCTGCCGCCGCAGGGCCAGCCGCACCCGGCCGTGCCCCAGCGCCTCGAAAAACTCCTCCCGCGGCGCCCGACCTCCACTCGTGGGATGGGCCCCGTTGCCCCCCCGCAACCTTGCCCCATCCGGATTCCAGCTCGGCCGGCAGACGCCCCTCTCGGCCGTGTGCACATCCAGCCACAGGTGCAGGCCGTCGCCCCGGGGGCGGGTCACCACCGCCAGGCCATCGCCCGGGCGCTGCCGGGGCAGGGCATACACCCGCCAGCTGGCCCGCTCCTCCGCCGGCACGCAACCCGCCAGCAGCAACGCCAGGCCCAACAGCGGCACGGGCAGCCTCAACGGCACGGCCAACCAACCAACACTCGCGCCATGATCCACCCTCTCCCCTCGGTTGCGCGCTGGCATGGCCCTCACTCCCTCCACCATGCTTCCCCTGGACACCCCCCTCCCCTGGGCGGCCATGGCCGAAGCCCTCACCCCGGTCGTCGGCGGGCCCCTTCCCGAGCCCCGGGCGCTGGCGGGCCAGCCCGTGCTGGTGCTCTTCCTCTGCCCCCACTGCCCCTACGTGAAGCACATCGAGCCGGAGCTCACCCGCCTCCAGGCCGACTTCGCCCCCCGGGTGGCGTTCATCGCCATCCGTAGCAATAGCCTCACCACCCACCCCCAGGACGGGCCCAGTGCCATGGAGGAGCAAGCCCGCCGCAACGGCTGGAGCTTTCCCTACCTGGCCGATGACAGCCAGGCCGTGGCCCGGGCGTTCCAGGCCGCCTGCACCCCGGACCTCTACCTCTTCGATGGCAGCCACCAGCTCCGCTACCGCGGCCAGCTCGATGGCAGCCGCCCGGGCAATGTCGTCCCCCTGGATGGGCGGGATCTGCGGGCCGCCTTGACGGCCGTGCTGGCGGGAGAGGCCGCAGCCCCGGAGCAGGTGCCCTCGATCGGCTGCAACATCAAGTGGCATCCGGGCCAACAACCCCCCTGGGCCTAGGGCCAAAGGCGCAGGGGGCCACGCGGGGGCTTGTGCAATCTTTCGCTGGTCTTAAGGTTGCGCGCATGCATGTGCCCCCTTTCAGCCTTGCCGAGCAGCTGAGGCAGCTTGGTGATCGTCTCGACGACGCCGTGTTACGGGTTTTGCGCAGTGGTCAATACATCGGCGGCCAAACCATCGCCAGCTTCGAGCAGGCCTTCGCCACCTCCTGCGGCGTTCCCCACGCCATCGGCTGCAACAGCGGCACCGACGCCCTCATCCTCGCCCTGAGGGGCCTGGGCATCGGCCCCGGCGATGAGGTGATCACCACCTCCTTCAGCTTCTTCGCCACCGCCGAGGCCATCAGCACCGTTGGCGCCACACCGGTGTTTGTGGACGTGGGGGAAGGCACCTACCTCCTGGATCCCGACCGCATTGAGGCGGCGATCACCCCGGCCACCCGCGCCCTCATGCCGGTGCACCTCTTCGGCCGCCCGGCCGACATGGATCGGCTCACCGCCATCGCCCGGGCCCATGGCTTGCTCGTGATCGAGGATTGCGCCCAAGCCACCGGCGCCAGCTGGGGGGGGCGCCCCGTGGGGAGCTGGGGCGACGCGGGCTGCTTCAGCTTCTTTCCCACCAAAAACCTCGGCGCCGCCGGCGATGGGGGGGCCGTGGTGTGCCGCGATCCCGATCTGGCCCAGCGGGTGCGGGAGCTGGCGGTGCACGGCATGCCCCGTCGCTACCTGCACACCGAGCTCGGCTACAACAGCCGCCTCGATGCCCTCCAGGCGGCGGTGCTCAACGTCACGCTGCCCCTGCTCGAGGGGTGGGTGGAGCGGCGCCGCGCCATCGCCGCCCGGTATCGCGAGGGTCTGCAGGGTCTGGAGG
>JBKCPG010000336.1:0-6681 GCA_046309395.1 Cyanobacteriota bacterium
TTCCTAATGTCGCCATCGCCGAGGGCGTGAGGTGATGGCGTTCTACCGCGCCGATGGAGCGATGGAGCAGCGGCTGGCGAGGCTGGTGGCGGAGCTGGAGGCGGAGGGGAGGCCGGGGTTGGGTTCGCGGCTCTCGCTCACCTGGGTGCGATATCCGGCCCCATTGCGGAGCTGGAGCGAGGAGAGCTGGGGCTGTCGGCTGGAGGAGGCGGGCACGGGCGCCCACTGGCTGGGGGGCCAGCCGAGGTATCCGGCGAGCGTGGTGAAGCTGGTGTATCTGGTGGCGGCGGAGGCCTGGATCCAGCGGCAATGGCTCGGCTCCACCGAGGAGCTGCGCCGGGCGCTGGCCGACATGGTGCGCGACTCCAGCAACGACGCCACGGGCTATGTGGTGGATCTGTTGAGCGGCACCACCAGCGGCGTGGAGCTGCCGCCGGGACCCTTCGCCGAGTGGAGCTGGCAGCGGCAGGTGGTGAATCGGTGGCTGGTGGAGCTGGGCTGGCCGGAGCTGGAGGGGTGGAATGCCTGCCAGAAAACCTGGGGGGAGGGTCCCTACGGGCGGGAGCGGCAGAGCTACGGACACAGCAATGAACATCGCAACCGGCTCACCACGGAGGGCACGGCGCGGCTGCTTCAGGCGGTGATGGCGGGGGTGATGGTGTCGCCGCCCGCGAGCCGGCGGATGCGGGGGCTGTTGGCGCGGTCGCTGGATCAGGCCCAGCGGGCCGCCGACCCGGAAAACCAGGTGGATGGCTTTTTTGGAGAGGGGCTACCGGAGGGCGCGTCGCTGTGGAGCAAGGCGGGCTGGATGAGCCAAGCCCGGCACGACGCGGCCTACATGGAGGCGGAGGGGCTGGCGCCGACGCTGGTGGTGGCGTTCAGCGAGGGGAAGCGCCGCGCCAAGGACGAAACGCTCCTGCCGGAGATTTGCCGGCGGCTGATGGGAGGATGAGCCGATGGGACAGGAGTTCAAGGAAAGGGCCGCATTGGCGGCCGAGCTGAGGGCCAAGGCCTTCAGCCTGAAGCCCTGCGGATCGGGCTCGATCCCCACATGTTCACTGAGGGTGTGTACGGGGCGCTCATGGACCAGGGGGTGCCTGAAGGGGCGTTCACCCTTTCGCGGCGGATGGCACCACCAGTCTTGACTTCAGCACCGGTGGCGGGGTGATTGGAGCTGGCGGCCATGAACCTGTGCGACAGGCGGCCTTGCGGTTCTTATCGGAAGCTCAAGAGTGCATTCAAGCGGGGGAGAAGGCCACCACGCACCCGCTGCCCGCGGACGGCCGAGTGATCTTCCATTGTCTCCACCTTAATGGTGTGTATTCCCACGAGGCAAGCGCAGCCGACCTGTATGTGGGAGAAGACAACTGATCGGGGATCTTTTTCGCCGCCCACAACACCATTGCTGAGATGAGAAGGGTGGAAGGCGTGCAAGATTTTCTCGATCATGGCGCCCATGGCTTTCTCGATCTGGGCTGAGGCTCCGTCCTGGCGGGTGGAGTGAGGTGACCAGGCGAGGGCAGCGTTAGCTGAAAGGAAATTCTCTCGACTTGGAATCAGATTGAACGACCCCATAACGTACCGCGATCCAAAAGGCTACTGACCCCCTCAGGCTTGTACACGCTAGAAAAACAACCCAGACGGACGTCACTTGACTGATCTCGCGGATTCCCAATCAATTACTACGTCTTTTGGGAAAGGAAAACGCTTCGAAGCGAACAGGAGGCTGATGATCATAGAGTTGATCCACGTCTTTTGCCGGATTGAAAGCCCCCAGCCACTCCCTCAATCACAACCCAACCCGCAAGAGTGTTGACCAGCCCCCACCCCCATAACCCATGACACTCCCCCGATGGCTCTGCTGGGTGGGAGCGTTGGCCCTGGGCTATGGCGGCCTCTGCTTGGTGATGGCCTTCGCCCAGCGGTCGTTCATCTATTTCCCCCAGCCCGCCGCTGATCCCTCCAACCAGCTGGAGCAGCGGGTGGAGGGCAGCCTGGTGCGGGTAGCCCAGCGGACCCATCCAGGACCCCGGGCGCTGATCTACTTCGGGGGCAACGCCGAAGACGTGTCCCTCACCCGGGCCGAACTCGCCGCCCTCCTTCCCGATTCCGCCCTCTACCTCCTCCACTACCGCGGCTACGGCGGCAGCGAGGGCACCCCCAGCGAGGCCGCCATCCGCGCCGATGCCCAGGCCCTCTATGCCCACGTGGCCCAACGGCACCCCACCATCACCGTGGTGGGTCGCAGCCTCGGGACAGGGCCCGCCGTTCACCTCGCCGCCACCCGCCCCGTCCACCGCCTCGTGCTGCTGGTGCCCTTCGACAGCCTCCTCGCCGTTGCCCAGGCCACCATGCCCTGGCTGCCCGTTTCCCTCCTCCTCCAAGATCGCTGGGACGCGGCCGCCGAGGCGCCCAAGGTGCAAGCGCCCACCACCCTCGTCGCGGCGGCCGACGATCAGGTGGTGCCCGCCCGCCACGCCCAAGCCCTCCACCGCGCCTTCCGCCCCGGCGTCGCCACCCTCAGCGTGGTGCCGGAGCTCGACCACAACACTCCCCTCCTCGCCTCCGCCGCCTTTCGCGAGGCTCTGCGGGGGCGCTGATTCCATCACAATCTGTGTCTTGGCATGGGACAGCCTCCAGCCATCGCTACAACGAGAACAGTGTTGTGAACGCATCTCCCCATGGCTCAAGTCGCCAGTTATCAGATCCTCGTGTACGGCGGCCCAGACGGCTATCAAACCAATCGGGCCCAGATCCAACTCTCCGATGCCGCCGGAAAGGTGTTGGCCTGGCTGCGCTTCAACGACCCTGGCATGAGTTTTGAAACCGATTCAGACAGCAATGGCGTGATCAAAATGCATCTGCCGTCCACCATGTTCCAAAGTGTTCTAGACATTCTCCGCAACGAAAAGCCCATCCAGATCTATTTCGCCCAAGGTCGCGGCTTCTTTGGCACCTTCACCAGTGAACCCGTCGGCGAAGGCGAGTGAGCGTTCATCCCAACCCCCTGCCGCTGGTTCTCGCCCACACCCTCCTCCTCGCGGCGGCCCCCTCCATCGCCAAGCCCACACCACCGGAGGCGCCCCACATCCTTCACCTCACGGATGTGCACCTCAACGCCAGCTCCCCCACCACCTCCTACGGCCAAGACACGGGCACCGTGCTTTGGAGCGCCGCCGCGGCCAAGCTCCGATCGATGATCGATGGCCCCAAGCCGCCCTCCTTCATCATCTTCACCGGCGATCTCTCCGCCCACTACAACTGCGGTCCGAAAAGCTGCTATCTCCCCCCCGACCAACGGGCCAGTCACAACAAGAATCTGCGGGTGATGCTTCAAGACCTCCGCGATCTGGTCAGCCGCTCCAAGATTCCCCTCTTCTTCATTCCCGGCAACAATGATGCCCTCGCCGGGGATTACTTCTCCTTCGCCGATCGCAGCCAACGCACCGCCCTCGATCTGGTGCCCGAAGTCCCCAATCCCTACCCCGCCCTCCACACCGCCAAGCGCTGCGGCGAGCCCCCCTGCCTGTTGACCGATCCCCATCCCACCCTGGGCTATTACGCCGCCCGCCCCATCCCCGGCCTGCGCCTCATCGGACTGAACACCATCCTCTGGGGCTCCACCTACACCTCGGTGGATGGCATCAGCCAACAAGACGCGGGCAACAGCCAAATCCTCTGGTTCGCCGACCAGCTCCAGCGGGCCGCGCAAGCCGGGGAAAAGGTGTACGTGCTCATGCACATTCCCCCCGGCGTGGATGCCTATGGCGCCTCCCATGGCTCAGCCAAACCCCTGATGTGGGCTTCCCTCCCCGCGCCAGGCATGACCTGGCAGGATCAATTTCTTGGCGTGGTCAACCACCACTCCGCCAACGTGGCCGGCCTGTTTTATGGCCACACCCACATGGATGAAGTGCGCCTCCTCTACGACCGCACCGGCACGAACGTGCGCGAAGTGGCCATCAGCAGCCCCGCCATCACGCCCCAGGATGCCAACAATCCTGGCTTCAAGAAAGTCTTCTACGACCCGAACAGCAAAGAACTCACCGACTTCATCACCTTCTACACCACTCCTTCAGCCACCACCTGGGGCGACGCCAGCTATCAATTCTCCCGGGTGTATGGCTGCGGCCCCGAAACCATCCTCTCCTGCCTGGCCAGGCAACCGCTCGCTCAGATCAACGCCAAGATGGCCCCCATCTTTCAAGTGAAGAACGGCACGGCCACCTATCCCACCGAGCCCGGCATTCCCGTCACGTTTGACCAACAGGTGCCCTCGCCGGTTTCGAGCCGAAAGGCCGCCAGCACGCCGTAGGAAAAAACCTCGCCAGGAAGCCTGGATCGCGCGAGAAGACAGGTTGTGGAAAACGGAGAGGGAGGGATTCGAACCCTCGACAGGAGTTGCCTCCTGTAACTCCTTAGCAGGGAGCCGCTTTCAACCGCTCAGCCACCTCTCCAGCGGCTCTAAAAGCTTAACCCCACGGCCCACCGCCGACACGATCCCGATCGCGCCAAGGCCGCCCTACTCACCACGGAAGATCCGCTGCACCCGCCGGCTGTCCACATGCACCAGCAGGTCGTAAGGGATCGTGCCCGCCCGGGCCGCCACCTCCTCCGGCCGCAGCGTCTGCCCCTCGTAGGCGCCGAAAATCACCACCTCATCCCCCACCGCCGCCTCTGGCGCCGCCGACAGGTCGATGGCCATCGAATCCATCGACACCCGACCGATGATCGGCGCCCGCCGCCCCTGGATCAGCACCTCCCCCCGGTTGGACAGGCTCCAGGGCACCCCGTCGTTGTAGCCAGCCGCGACGATCCCCACCCGCCGCTGGTCCGTCTCGATCACATAGGTGCCGTTGTATCCCACCCGCTGGCCCCTCGGCAGGGTGGCCACCTGCACCAGCCGGCTCACAAACGCAAGCGCCAGCTGCAGATCCAACCCCTCCCCCACCGCCGCCGACGGAGCGATTCCATAAAGCCCCAAGCCCAGCCGCACCATCCCGTAGCGGGCCTCCGGGAAGCGCACCGCCCCCGAGGTGGCCGCCGCGTGCACCACCAGGGGCTCCGCTCCCTCGGCGCGGCTCCGCGCCCCCCCCGCGGCCAACACCGCCAGCTGGCGGCGGGTGTCGGCATCCGCCGCCGGATCATCCGCCGAGGCCAGGTGGGTCATCACCCCCGTGAGCCGCGCCACCCCCGAACTGCGCAACAGCCGCGCCACCGTGAGCGCCTCCTCCGGCGCCACCCCCAGCCGTCCCATCCCCGTCTCAATCTCCAGGTGCACGTCCAGGCTCGCCCCCATCCGCCGCAACGCGTCCACCAGCGCCAGGGCGAAGGGCAGGGAATACACCACCGGGGTGAGCCGGTGGCGCACCGCCTTGTCCACCTCGTCCCGATCCATCAGCAACACCAGGATCGGCAGGTGCACCCCGGCCCGCCGCACACTCGCCCCCTCATCCGCCGCCGACACGCCGATCCAATCCACCCCGCTTTCCCGCAACGCGCTCGCCAAGCGGGCCAACTCCGTGCCATAGGCCCAGGCCTTGAGCACCGCCAACACCGCCACGCCCGGCCCGCAGAGCGCCCGGAAACGGGCGATGTTGTCCCGGATCGCCCCCAAATCCACCACCAGCCGCCGGGGCGCCATCGACTCCCACAGCTCACAGGCCAGGGCCGTCAATCCCGACGCCGACGGGCCCTTCACCAGCAGCAGGTCGCCCCGCTGAGCCAACTCCCGCAGCTCACGCCGCAACGCCAGCGGATCCCCCACCTCCAGCACGGGCGCCTCCGGCGCCGCCCGCCGCCAGCCCGCCACCGTGGCCTCCCGGGCCCGATGGGGCAACAGCAGCAGGTGGGTGAAGCCCCGCTCGGCCGCCACCTGGCCAATGAGGGCGTGCTCCCGCTCTTCCAGCTCCCCCAACTCCCCCATGCCGCCAAACAGAAACATCCGCTTGCCCGTGGCTTCCGGGATCGCCGCCACCGCGTCGAGGGCCGCCTGCACCGAGAGTGGATCGGAGCTGGCCGTGTCGTTCACGATCGTCACCCCCTCCGGCGTGCGCCACGTTTCCATGCGGGTGGGGCCAAAGGAATAGTCGTGCAGGGCCTGGACGATCGCCGCCGGCTCCACCCCCAATCGGGCCGCCGCCGTGATCGCCACCAGCAAGTCGTCCACCAGCGGGGCCGAGCGGGTGCGCACCGGCACGCTCCTGGGCTCCTCCTCACCCGCGAACGCCAGGATCAGTCGCAGGCCGTTGGGGATCGGCTCCCGTGCCAGGATCCGAGGCCACTCCTCCCCCGGATGGGCCACGGGGCAGGCCAGGGGGATCGCCTCCAAAATCGGATCCCGGGGCAGCAGCACCCACTCGGGCGCCGGCGTGCCTTGAAACAGCCTCAACTTCTCCCGCGCCGTGCCCTCCCGGCTGCCAAACGCCGCCACATGGGCCAGGCCCACATTCACCAATATCCCGATCTCCGGCCTCAAAATCGCCGCCAGCTTCCCCATCTCCCCCGGCGCCGACACCCCCGCCTCAAACACCCCCAGCTCCGTGCCCGGCGGCGCCCGCAGCACCGCCAGGGGCACGCCCACCTGGCTGTTCCAGCTGCCGGGGGGGGCCGCCGCCCCCGCCCGGCGCGCCCGCCCCCCCCCCCCGGCGGGGATGAACAATTTTTTTTTGGTTATGGCGG
>JBKCPG010000337.1:0-5660 GCA_046309395.1 Cyanobacteriota bacterium
CCCCCGCCCACCTCCCGGATTCGGCATCCCTGGTTGATCCCCCTGATCGCCCTGGTGATCGTGGTGAACGCCAGTGCTCTTGGCTATCGCCTTACGGAGGGTTGGGACTGGGGTGACTGCTACTGGATGGTGGCGATCACCATCCCCACCATCGGCTACGGCGAGGTGCACCCGCTCAGCTACGAGGGGCGTCTTGTCACCGTGTTTTCCATCATTGGAGGGCTGGTGGTGGTGCAGCTCTCGATTCAAAGTTTGGTGGGGCTCGCGGAAACGGGCTACTTTCGTCGTCTACAAACGCGCCGACTTCTTCACTGGCTTCAAAAAATGAATAACCATGTGATCCTCTGCGGATATGGCCGGATCGGCCGGGAGATTGCCGCCCAACTCAGCCGGGAAGGCACCCCCTTGTTGGTGGTGGAGATGGATCCGGATCGGCGCGACGCGGCGGAAGCCAAGGGCCTTCCCGTTCTCCTGGCCGACGCCACTCTGGATGAAACCTTGGTGGACGCCGGCATCCATCGCTGCCGCAGCTTGGTGGCGGCCCTGCCCAACGATGCCGCCAATGTGTACGTGGTGCTCAGCGCCCGGGCCATCGCCCCCCGGTGCCGACTCATCGCGCGCTCCGATAGCGAGGAGGCCGAGCGCAAATTGCGACAGGCCGGCGCCGACCAGGTGGTGAGTCCCTATGTGGCGGGAGGCAGGACCATGGCCGCCACCGCCACCCGTCCCCTGGCGGTCGACTTCATGGAACTGCTGGCGGGATCCGACTGCGAGGTGGAGGAGTTTCAGCTCAGCGAGGATCCCGCCCAGCTTGGAGCGCTCAACGGCCGCACCCTGGCCGAGCTGGATCTGAGGGGCCGCTCCGGGGCTCTGGTACTAGCGATTCGCATGCCCGCCCCCGCCGTGGTGAATCCCTACACCTATCGGGGCAGCGGCTACGGAAGCTACCCCACCCTGGTGGCCAATCCTGGGGGCGCCACCCGCCTGTCAGCAGGGCAGCTGATGGTGGTTTTGGGGAGCAAAAAGCAACTCGCCCTGTTTCAAGAACTCTTGGGCGACGCGGTGGTGAGCGTGGAGCAAATGCCGGGCTGATCACCACCGGCGCGGGCATACGATCGCCGCCGCAGTCTCATCCCGTCCTCATGACCCCCTCCGACGCCCCCTCCGCCGGGACAGGCGACGCCCCCTTGGCCGGTCAAGTGGCCCTGGTCACGGGAGCCAGTCGGGGCATCGGCCGGGCCATCGCCGAGGGGCTAGCGGCCGCCGGCGCTGAAGTGGTGGTGAACTACGCCCATTCCCCCGATCTGGCGGCGGAGGTGGTGAGAGGCATCGAACAGGCGGGGGGTCGGGCCTGGGCCCATCAGGCCAATGTGGCGGTGGAAGAGGAGGTCGAGGCCATGGTGCGAGAGATCGTGACACGGCGGGGGCGCGTGGACGTGCTGGTGAACAACGCGGGCATCACCCGGGACGGCCTGCTGATGCGCATGAAGACGGCGGACTGGCTGAGCGTGCTTGATTTGAACCTCACAGGCTGCTTTCTCACCACCCGAGCCGTGAGCAAGTTGATGTTGAAGGCGAGGGGCGGTCGCATCATCAACATCACCTCGGTGGTGGCACTCATGGGAAATCCCGGCCAGGCCAACTACAGCGCGGCGAAGGCGGGCCTGATTGGTCTGACCCGCAGCAATGCCGCTGAGTTCGCCAGCCGCGGGGTCACGGTGAACGCGGTCGCCCCGGGGTTCATCGAAAGTGAGATGACCGCCAGCCTGGACGCGGAGCCGATCCTCAAGGCCATTCCCCTGGGGCGAATGGGCCGCGCGGAAGAGGTGGCCGGCGTGGTGCGTTTCCTGGCGGCGGATCCGGCGGCCGCGTACATCACCGGTCAGGTGCTCCAGGTGGATGGGGGGCTGGTGATGCGCTAAGAGGCCTGGCCAGGATCGGAGGAGGGGGTGGGACCGCTCAAGGGCTGGCCTAGATCGTCCCGTAGACGGCGAATGCGTTGCAGCAGCCGCAATCGCCGACTTCGGGCCGTGATGGTGAGAAAAAGCCGGATGGGCACATACACCAGGGCCATCGCCAACCCCAGGGAGGCGATCAAGAGAAAGACCAGCCCGTCCGCGGCCGCGGGAGCGGAGAGAGCGCGATCCGCCGCGTCCTCCAACGTTTGTTGAAGCAGATCCTCCATGGGCCCTGATGGATCAGCGTGGTCCCGACCCTACCGGCCATCGACACGAGACGCGCGAGTGATCCCCCCCAGATCCTGATCTGGTGACGGATAGCCCTCGGCCCCGGCCAATCATGTGGGAGCCTGGACTTCAGTCAGTTTTTCTCTCGACCCTTCATGGCCAAGCTGATTCAGTTTTCCGACGCCTCTAGAGACTCCCTAGAGCGGGGGGTCAATGCCCTTGCGGAGGCTGTCAGGGTCACCATTGGTCCGAAGGGCCGCAATGTGGTGCTGGAAAAAAAATTTGGCGCCCCCGACATCGTCAACGACGGTGTCACGATCGCCAAAGAGATTGAGCTGGCCGATCCCTTTGAAAATCTGGGCGCCAAGCTCATGCAACAGGTGGCCTCCAAAACCAAGGACACTGCCGGTGATGGCACGACCACGGCCACGGTGCTGGCCCAGGCCATGGTTCGGGAGGGATTGCGCAACGTCGCCGCGGGATCCAACCCCGTGGAGCTCCGCCGAGGGATGGAACAGGCGGTGGCCTTGGCCGTGGAGGGCATCGCCAGTCGCAGCACAGCCGTGGAGGGAGAGGCCATTCGTCAGGTGGCCACGGTCAGCTCCGGCAATGACGAGGAAGTGGGTCGCATGATCGCTGAGGCCATGGACCGGGTGAGCACCGATGGGGTGATCACCGTGGAGGAATCCAAGTCGCTGGTGACGGAAGTGGAGGTCACCGAGGGCATGGCCTTTGATCGGGGCTACAGCTCCCCTTACTTCATCACGGATCAGGAACGGCGCGAATGCACCTTTGACCACCCCCTGATTCTCCTGACCGATCGCAAGATCAGCGCTGTCGCCGACCTCGTCCCTGTCTTGGAGGCGGTCTCCCGAAGCGGTCGCCCCCTGGTGATCCTCGCCGAGGAGGTGGAGGGTGAGGCTCTAGCCACCCTCGTGGTGAACAAAACCCGAGGGGTTCTGCAGGCGGCGGCCGTCCGGGCGCCGGGGTTTGGAGATCGCCGCAAGGCCATGTTGGAAGACATCGCCGTGCTGACAGGTGGCACGGTGATCAGCGAAGACCGAGCCATGAGCTTGGCGAAAACCACCCTGGCCGATCTCGGCCAGGCGGATCGCATCACCATCAGCAAGGACCAGACCACGATCCTGGCTCGGGAGGATCGCCGCCCCGCGATTGCCCAAAGGATCGCCTCGATCAAGCGCGAGCTGGACCTCACCGATTCCAGTTACGACCAGGAGAAACTGAGCGAACGCATCGCCAAGCTGGCCGGGGGGGTCGCGGTGATCAAGGTGGGGGCACCCACGGAGACGGAACTCCGCCATCGGAAGCTCCGCATCGAAGATGCCCTCAATGCCACCCGCGCCGCCGTGGAGGAGGGAATCATTCCTGGGGGAGGCACCGTGCTTCTCGCCTTGGCGGACGACCTTGATGCTCTGGCCTCATCCCTTAGTGGCGATCAAGTCACGGGGGTGCGTCTGATCCAAAACGCTCTCAAAGAGCCGCTCCGTCAAATCGCCACCAATGCCGGGGCCAACGGGGATGTTGTTGTTGAGGAAATCCGCCGAGGGGGTAAGGGATACAACGCCCTCACCGGCACCTACGAAGATCTCTTGGCGGTGGGAATTCTGGATCCCGCGAAGGTGGTGAGACTGGCCCTCCAGGATGCCGTCTCGATCGCTTCGCTCATCCTCACCACTGAGGCGATCATCGCCGATCGCCCGGAACCCACCAGCCCGGCTCCAGGGGGAGACGGCATGGGAGGGATGGGCGGCATGGGCGGCATGGGTGGCATGGGGATGCCAGGAATGATGTGAGATGTCCCTCAGAAGGCCCTCACCAACTTGGCGTGCAGCCGGCACACCGTGAGGGCCTGACGGGGGGGATTGCTCCCGCACAGCTTGCCGAGTTCACGATTGAGCGCCTCGAATTGGGCCAAGTGGCCAGCACTCAAGGGAAAGGCGGCCGCTCCGAGGAGAACAACGCTCAAAACGGCGCCGGTGCCAAAGCCGGGGACCGGGGTGGCGCCGCCCTTGGGGAGAAGATGTGCCAAGACCATGGCTCCGATCGTCCTCCGGGAATCACTGAGTTCATGCTGCGGCCCCACAGGACCCATGGGACGCGGACTAAAGAAAGATTTGTGATCCCCCTTTCAGTTCTTTCACATAGCGCGCCACCTGGAGGTCCACCCCCGTGATCGCGGTCCCCACCACCACGAAGTCGGCCCCACTGGTGAGGGCCTCTCTGGCTTGCGCGGGGTTGCTGATGCCCCCTTCGCAAACCACGGGAATAGACGGGGGAAGGGCCTCTCGAAGTTGGCGCACCAACTCCAAGGCGGGAGGTACGAGACCTTGGGTCGGTTCGGTGTACCCATAGAGCGTCGTGCCCACCCAAGCGCAGCCCAAATCCGCCGCGCGCCGACCCGAGTCCAGCGAATCCACATCGGCCATCAACGGCACGGCCCACTCCTCCCGGGCCAAGCGCACCAGCTCCTCCAAAGATTGCCCCTCGGGCCTCGGCCGTTCGGTGGCGTCAACGGCCACCACATCCGCGCCAGCCCCCCACACAGCCTGAATCTCCTGCCAACGGGGAGTAATGTACACAGGACTCTCGGGCCAGCAGCGCTTCCAGAGACCAACGATCAACCCTTGGGGGCAGCGTTGACGAACCGCGGCGATGTGCTCGGGGCTTTCGAGGCGCACTCCGGCCGCCCCATTGGCGAGGCAAGCCTCCGCCATGGCGGCGATAGCCGCCGGATCCCGAAGGGGAGAACCTTCCGGCGCCTGAACAGAGACGATCAAAGCCCCCTTCAACGCCGACCAATCGTTGAGCCGCATGGAGGGTTAGGGGCGAGGGCGGGATCGAAAGACACCAGGCAACCAGACGAGCCAGGGCTCCATCGCCCGGGAAATCGGCGCCGGGGAGCGCTTTTCTCTTCGACCGGAGGAGCGGGGCTTGGGGCTCGGGGCGTGCTGAGCCAGTGGCTCTTCCCCCAGAAACGTCGGTACGGGAGCGGCGGCTCCCTCCTCGAGAGAATCTTCCCTGAAACCCTCCACCGCGAAGGGGTCGGAAAGGAAAGGAGTCGAGGCGTCAGGCTCCGAGGAGTCAGGTTCCGAAGCGAACGACTCCGGAGGGCCAGGGGGCTCCTCCGGACGGAACTCCTGAGGGATGGGAGCGGGATCCCGCGGGATGGCCCCATCCCCATCCTGAACCCTGAATCCGGCCCACTCCTCTAAGGGGGAAGCCACAAGCGCGGTGGGGGGCTCCTGGGGAAGGCCAACGGTCCGGTCGCGTGGAAGGGGACTCGGAAGCGGCGCAAACGCGATCTCCAGGGGCGCGAAGGCTTCATCAAGGGCCCGAGATCGGGGCGGGGGAACAATCTCCTTTGCCGGTGTCTCCGGGAGTGGGGCCTCGACAGGCGGCTGGGCGGGTTCGACAGGGAGCCGGGCTTGTTCAACAGGGGGAGCCGGCACGGCC
>JBKCPG010000338.1:0-10873 GCA_046309395.1 Cyanobacteriota bacterium
GTCGGGTGGCGGGAACGCTTGGGGCCCCAAGCCGGGGGAGGCGAGGGCGCGGGGGGCGAAAGACCATGGGACAACGTCGGGGCCCCAAGCGTTCCCGCCACCCGACATGGTGTCCCCGCTGGGGCAAGACCCGAGCCCAGTCGAGGAGCCCGTTTCAACCGCTCTACTGATTGAGTTTCAACACGGCCATGAAGGCCTCCTGGGGCACCTCCACCTTGCCCATGGCCTTCATGCGCTTCTTGCCCTTGGCCTGCTTTTGCAACAATTTCTTCTTGCGACTGATGTCGCCTCCATAGCACTTGGCCAGCACATCTTTGCGCATGGCGCTGATGCTCTCACTAGCGATCACTCGGCTGCCAATGGCGGCCTGAATGGGTATTTTGAACTGCTGGCGCGGGATCAACTCCTTGAGTTTTTCCACCAAGCTCTTGCCCACATTGTAAGCTTTGTCTCGATGCACAATCGTGGTGAGCGGATCAGCCTTTTCGCCATTGATCAACACATCCAGCCGCACCAGCTCATTTTTTCGATAGCCGATTAGGTGATACTCCATGGAGGCATACCCCTTGGTGCGACTTTTCATCTGATCAAAAAAGTCTGTCACCACCTCCGCCAGGGGCACCTCGTAGTGCAGGGTGAGGCGATCGGTGGTGATGTATTTCATGTCGATGAATTCACCACGCCTGTCCTGGCAGAGCTCCATCAGTGTGCCGTTGTAGGTGTTGGGGGTGTAAATCTCCAACTTCACGTAGGGCTCCTCGATGGATTCTCTCTTCTGAGGATCGGGAAGCGTGGCGGGGTTGTCCACCATCACCGTGCCGCCATCCATCATGTTCACCTTGTACACCACGGACGGGGCGGTGACGATCAGATCGAGGTCGTACTCCCGCTCCAGCCGCTCCTGCACGATCTCCATGTGCAGCAACCCGAGGAAGCCGCAACGGAAGCCAAAGCCCATGGCGCTGCTCGTTTCCGGCTCGAACTGCAGGGCGGCGTCGGAGAGCCGCAGCTTGTCGAGAGCCTCCCGCAGGTCGGGATATTGGTCGGCGTCCGTGGGGAAGAGGCCGCAAAACACCATTGGTTTGGCCTCGGTGTACCCCGGCAGCGGTTCACTGGCCGGGGCCGCCAGCAGGGTGATCGTGTCGCCCACCCGCGCGTCGGCCACCGCCTTGATCGAGGCCGCCAAATAGCCCACCTCTCCGGCGTGAAGGCTCTCCACCTGGCGTTGATCTGGCGCCATCACCCCCACCTCGTCCAGCTCGTAGCTCTTGCCGCTGGCCATGAGCAACACCTTGTCTTTGCGTCGGATCGTGCCGCTCATCACCCGGAAATACACGATCACCCCCCGGTAGGGGTCGTAATAGGAATCGAAGATCAGGGCCCGCAGCGGCTCTTCCACCCGATCCGGGGGCGGTGGCACCCGCTCCACCACGGCCTGCAGAATCTCCGGCACCCCCAGGCCCGTCTTGGCGGAGCAGGGGATGGCTCCAGAGCAATCGAGGCCGATGATCGCCTCAATTTCCTCTCGGATCCGCTCTGGATCGGCCCCCGGGAGGTCGATCTTGTTGAGCACCGGGATGATTTCCAGATTGTTTTCCAGGGCCAAATACACATTGGCCAAGGTTTGGGCCTCCACCCCCTGGCTGGCGTCCACCACCAGCAAAGCACCCTCGCAGGCCTGGAGGGAGCGGCTCACCTCGTAGGAGAAATCCACATGGCCGGGGGTGTCGATGAGATTGAGGATGTATCGCTGGCCATCGGCGGCGGTGTACTCCATCCGCGCCGCCTGGAGCTTGATCGTGATCCCCCGCTCCCGCTCCAACTCCATGTTGTCGAGAAACTGCTCCTGCATATCGCGCTCCGCCACCGTGCCGGTGTCCTGGAGCAAGCGGTCGGCCAAGGTGGATTTGCCATGGTCGATGTGGGCAATGATGCAGAAATTGCGGATCCGGGAAACGGGAACGTCGGTCATGCGCGGGGGCTGTCGCGGGCGGGGTCCCGAGTCGCGGGCGGTGTCCCGATGGGAAGCGGGGATCGCGAGGGATCGTGGTGGGGAGATCCTAGGGATGCGCTCCCGAGGGTGCTCGCGGCCCGCGCCGGCTCATGCCGCTGGTCTTCAAGGTGGCGCCGGCCCGTGCTCTCGGCCTGGCGGCCGGGAGGGTTGGTCGTGAATCTCACCACCGCCCCAGGCCCTGGGCTCGGCCCTTCTGCCTAAGCTCCGTACAACACGTTTCCCCCTTGATGAGCACCGACACCGCCGCCCCTCAACAGGCCTCCCCCGAACAGGCCTCCCCAGAGGCCACCGATCCCCGGGCCCTCACGATCGACAATGTGGAGCGGGTGCTGGATGAACTCCGCCCCTACCTCATGGCCGATGGGGGCAACGTGGAGATCGTGGAACTCGATGGCCCCGTGGTGAAGGTGCGCCTGCAGGGCGCCTGCGGCTCCTGCCCCAGTTCCACCATGACGCTCAAGATGGGCATCGAGCGCAAACTGCGGGAATCCATCCCAGAAGTCACCGAGGTGGTGCAGGTGCTTTGAGGGCCGCCCCCTAGGCTGCCGTCCAGCATTCCCCCCCTGGCTGTGCTGGATCAGCGCCTGCTGCGCGACAACCCCGAGCTGATGTCCGAGCAACTCGCTCGCCGCGGCCTGGAGGTCGACCTCACCGGGCTCCAGGCCATCGCCCTTCAGGAACGGGATCTGGAGGAACAACGGGGCGGCCTGCAGGCCGAGGGCAATCGGATCGGCCGGGACGTGGGTCAGCTCATGCGCGAGGGCATCCGCGCGGACGATCCCCGCGTGGTGGCCCTGCGGGAGCAGGGCAATCGGGTCAAACAGCAGGTGGCCGGGCTCGAGGAAGAAGAGCGGGCTCTCGAGCGACGCTTGCGCGACCAGCTCCTCTCCCTGCCCAATCTCCCCTCCCCCCACGCTCCGGAGGGGGCCAGCGAAGCCGACAACCTGGAGGTGAAGCGCTGGGGTGAGCCCCGCCGCCCCGTCACGGGCGAAACCCTCGAGGAACACTGGCGGATCGCTGAACGGCTGGGCCTGATCGAAACCGAGCGTTCCGTGCGCATCGCCCAGAGCCGCTTCGTCACCCTGATGGGGGAAGCGGCCCGGCTGGAGCGGGCCCTGATCAACTTCATGCTCGATCTCCACACCAGCCGGGGCTACCGGGAGGTGCTGCCCCCGGTGCTGGTGAATTCCGACAGCCTCACGGGCTCGGGCCAGCTACCGAAGTTCGCGGAGGAAAGCTTCCGCTGCGCCGACGACGACCTCTGGCTCACCCCCACCGCGGAGGTGCCCCTCACCTCCCTCCATCGCGAGGAGGTGCTGGAGGCCAGCCAGCTGCCCGTGCGCTACGTGGCCTACACCCCTTGCTTCCGCCGGGAGGCCGGCTCCTACGGCCGCGACACCCGTGGACTGATCCGCCTGCATCAGTTCAACAAGGTGGAGCTCTACTGGTTTTGCCACCCCGACGCCTCCGACGCCGCCCACGAGCAACTCACCACCGACGCGGAGGCCGTGCTGGAGGCCCTGGAGCTGCCCTACCGCCGCATTGAGCTCTGCACCGGGGATCTGGGCTTCTCCGCCGCCCGCACCTACGACCTGGAGGTGTGGCTCGCCGGGGCTGGCGCCTATCGGGAGATCTCCAGCTGCAGCACCTGCGGCGATTTCCAGGCCCGCCGCAGCTCCATCCGCGTGAAAGACAAAGGCAAAGGCACCCGCCTGGTCCACACCCTCAACGGCAGCGGCCTGGCGGTGGGTCGCACCATGGCGGCCTTGCTGGAGGCGGGGCAGCAAAGCGATGGCACCGTGCGGTTGCCAAAGGCCCTGGTGCCCTACTTCGGTCACGACACCATGGGAGACCCGCCCGGCTGAACCCCTCGGGCTGAGCGGTTGTGCCCCCAGAATGAGCGTTCATCCACACCCCCCTTTTGAATGGGAGTCCTCACCGCCCTGGCCATCCTGGCCGGCCTGATCGTGGTCCACGAGGCGGGCCACTTCTTCGCCGCCGTCTGGCAGGGCATCCGGGTCAGCGGCTTCTCCGTGGGGTTTGGCCCGGCCCTGCTGCAGCGCCAGCGCCGGGGGGTGCAATTCGCCCTGCGGGCCATCCCCCTGGGGGGCTACGTCTCCTTCCCGGATGACGACGACTCCAGCCCCTTCCCGCCGGATGATCCGAATCTGCTGCGCAACCGCCCCCTCCCCCAGCGAGCCCTGGTGATCGCCGCTGGCGTGCTGGCCAACCTTCTGTTGGCCTTTCTGGTGCTCCTGGCCCAGGGGTACCTGTTGGGCATCCCCGCCGGGTTCAGCACCTCCCCTGGAGTGCTGGTGTCCGGGGTGCAACCGGGCCAGCCCGCCGCTTTGGCGGGCCTGAAAACGGGCGATCGCATCCTGGCCCTGGACAACACGGCCGTGCGGGGCGGCCAGGAGGCCGTGGCCGCCTTCGTGCGGGAGATCAAAGCCTCCCCCCGACGCCCCCTCCAACTGCGGGCCGAACGGGGAGGACGCACCGTGAACCTCACCCTCACCCCGGCGGATCAAAGCGGAATCGGCCGCATTGGCGCCCAACTGCAACCCTTCGGCACGGAAGCCTTCCGCGCCCCGAAGGGCCCCTTGGAGCCGATCCGTCAGGCCAGCCACGACTTCCTGGTGCTCACCCGTCGCACCGTGGAAGGCTTCACCACCCTCTTCACCCACTTCGGTGAAACCGCCTCCCAGGTGTCCGGCCCGGTGAAGATCGTGGAGATGGGCGCCTCCCTTGCCAACCAAGGGGGAAGCAGCCTGTTTCTCTTCGCCGCCTTGATCTCCATCAACCTGGCTGTGCTCAACGCCCTCCCCTTCCCCCTGCTCGATGGCGGCCAGTTTGCGCTGCTGTTGGTGGAGGGGCTCCGGGGGCGGCCCCTGCCTGAGCGTTTCCACAACGCCTTCACCCAGTCGGGATTCGTGCTGCTGCTGGGGCTGAGTTTGGTGCTGATCGTCAAAGACACCTCCCAGTTGCCCATGGTGCAGCAGCTCTTCGGCCGTTAGGGATGCCCCGCTTCCCCAGCGCCCGACAGCGGGCGCCGCTGCTGCTCGAGCGCCTCGGCGAGCTTTATCCCGAGGCCACCTGCTCCCTCCACTGGCGCACCCCCTATGAGCTGCTGGTGGCCACCATGCTCTCGGCCCAGTGCACCGATGAACGGGTGAACAAGGTGACCCCGGCTCTCTTCGAGCGCTTTCCCGACGCCGCCGCCGCGGCCGCCGTGGAGCCGGAGGAGGTGGAGCCCTACGTCCGCTCGACCGGTTTTTTTCACAACAAGGCCAAATCCATCGTGGGGTCATCCCGCCTGCTGATGGAGCGCCATGGGGGGGAAGTGCCGGCGTCCATGGAGGAGCTGCTGGAGCTGCCAGGGGTGGCGCGCAAAACCGCCAATGTGGTGCTGGCCCATGCCTTCGGCATCAACGCCGGCGTGACTGTGGACACCCATGTGCGGCGCCTCTCCCAGCGACTGGGCCTGACACGCCAGAGCGATCCCCGCCGCATCGAGCCGGATCTGATGAAGCTGGTGCCGCGGCCGGAGTGGGAAAACCTCTCGATTCGGCTGATTTTTCATGGGCGGGCTGTGTGCACGGCCCGCAAGCCCGCCTGCGGCGCCTGCCCAATCGGCGATCTCTGTCCCAGTCGGATCAAAGGGTAAGCTGAGGACGAGTTCCGATTTGTTTCCACTGGCCGCATGGCGAAGAAGTCGATGATCGCGCGCGATGTGAAGCGCAAAAAGATGGTGGACCGCTTCGCCTCCAAGCGTGCCGCCCTCAAGGCGTCCATGGAGGCCGCGGCCGATCCGATGGAGCGCTTGGAGATTCACCGGAAGCTGCAGGCCCTGCCCCGCAACAGCGCCCCGAGCCGTCTGCGCAATCGCTGCTGGGCCACGGGCAAGCCCCGTGGGGTCTACCGCGACTTCGGTCTCTGCCGCAACCAGCTGCGGGAGCGGGCCCACAAAGGTGAGCTGCCCGGGGTGGTGAAGTCGAGCTGGTGACCGTCCAGGACCCTGGCGATCTTGGGCCCTGGTCCGCTGATCGCGGCGACAGCGCCACACCCACCCCCCGGCGCTCTCTGATGGGGTGCCGGGGGCTTTTCAGTATTGGACCCGCAAGGAGTGGATGCTCCAGATGTCCCGTGATGACCGGAGGGAGGGGGCGGGGGAAAACCCAGAAAAATCCCGAAACCCAGCGGCCCCTCGGGTCAAGGTGTAAGAATCCAGAAGACTCAGAAGCAATAAAGCCCAGTGCAAGGACAAACGCAGTCGATCTCCTTTGATGGCCGGGAGATCCGACTGACCAGCGGCCGTTACGCCCCCCAGGCTGGCGGCGCGGTAATGATCGAATGCGGAGATACCGCCATCTTGGTGACGGCCACCCGCTCCAATCCCCGCGAAGGCATCGATTTTCTTCCCCTGATCTGCGACTACGAGGAACGGCTCTACGCGGCCGGTCGCATCCCCGGCAGCTTCATGCGGCGGGAATCCCGCCCCCCCGAAAGGGCCACGCTGATCGCTCGCCTGATTGATCGCCCGCTCCGCCCCCTCTTCCCCGCTTGGATGCGGGACGACCTCCAGGTGGTGGCCACCTGCATGTCGCTCGATGAGCGGGTGCCCCCCGATGTGCTGGCGGTCACCGGCGCCTCCATGGCCACCCTGCTCGCCCAGATTCCCTTCCATGGCCCGATGGCGGCGGTGCGGGTGGGTCTCCTGGGCGATGATTTCGTGCTCAACCCCAGTTTCCGCGAGATCCAGCGCAGCGCCCTCGATCTGGTGGTGGCCGGCACCCCCGATGGGGTGGTGATGGTGGAAGCCGGCGCCGATCAGCTCCCCGAGCAAGACGTGATCGAGGCGATCGATTTTGGCTACGAGGCGGTGAATGAGCTGATCAAGGCGCAGCTGAGCCTCCTTCAGGAGTTGGGCCTTCAGCCAGCGGCCATCCCCGCGGCCAAAGAGGTGGATGACACCGTGCCCACCTATTTGTCGAAGCAGTGTGCCAAGGGAATTGGCGAGGTGTTGAGTCAGTTTGAGCTCAGCAAGCCCGAGCGCGACGCCAAGCTCGACGCGATCCAGGCGGACGTGACCCAGAAGATCGCCGCCCTGAAGGAAGACGACCCGGTGAAGGTGGCGGTGAGCGGCAACAGCAAAGCCCTCTCCAGCGGCTACAAGAGCCTCACCAAGAAACTCATGCGCGAGCAGATCCTCAAAGAGGGTCGCCGGGTGGATGGTCGCCAGCTGGATGAGGTGCGTCCCATTTCCGCCGCCGCTGGCGTGTTGCCCAAGCGGGTGCACGGATCCGGTCTCTTCCAGCGGGGCCTCACCCAGGTGCTCTCCACCGCCACCCTGGGCACCCCCAGTGATGCCCAGGAGATGGATGATCTCAATCCGGCGAAGGAGAAGCTTTATCTGCACCATTACAACTTCCCTCCCTATTCCGTCGCCGAAACCAGGCCGATGCGCTCTCCCGGACGGCGGGAGATCGGCCACGGCGCCTTGGCCGAGCGGGCCCTGCTGCCTGTTCTCCCCCCGAAGGACTCCTTCCCTTACGTGTTGCGGGTGGTGAGCGAGGTGCTGAGTTCCAATGGCTCCACCTCCATGGGTTCCGTGTGCGGCAGCACCCTGGCGCTCATGGATGCGGGGGTGCCCATCAAGGCCCCAGTGAGCGGAGCGGCCATGGGCCTGATCAAGGAGGGCGAGGAGGTGCGCATCCTCACCGACATCCAGGGCATCGAGGATTTCCTGGGGGACATGGACTTCAAGGTGGCGGGCACCGAGAAGGGCATCACCGCCCTGCAAATGGACATGAAGATCAGCGGATTGGCGATGACCACCATTTCCGATGCCATCAAACAGGCGCGTCCCGCCCGGCTGCACATCTTGGAAAAGATGCTGGAGGCCATCGACAAGCCCCGCGACACCCTTTCTCCCCACGCCCCGCGGCTGTTGAGCTTCCGCATTGATCCGGAGTTGATCGGCACCGTGATCGGCCCCGGGGGCCGCACGATCAAGGGCATCACGGAGCGCACCAACACCAAGATCGACATCGAGGATGGCGGCATGGTGACCATCGCCAGCCACGATGGATTGGCCGCGGAGGAAGCCCAGCGGTTGATCGAGGGGCTCACCCGTCGCGTCAGCGAGGGCGAGGTGTTCTCTGGAGCGGTGACCCGGGTGATTCCCATCGGGGCCTTCGTGGAGATCCTTCCCGGCAAGGAGGGCATGATCCACATCTCCCAGCTCTCCGAAGCGCGGGTGGAAAAGGTGGAAGACGTGGTGAACGTGGGCGACCAGGTCACCGTGCGGGTGCGGGAAATCGATAACCGCGGCCGGATCAACCTCACCCTCCGTGGCGTCCCCCAGGCCGAAACGCCGCTGCCCGTCTAGGCCCACAGCTCCGCGGCGTGGGGCGCATCCCGGGCCATCACACCGCGAAGCCTGGATCGATGGTGGCCATGGCCTCGGTGGCGCGGGCGCATAGCTCGCCGTGAACCGGGCCGTGGCTGGCGATCAGGCAGCCCGCCTGAAGTCCATCGCCCGTGTTGTAGGTGAGAGGTCGGCCATCGGCGTGGCTGAAGGCGCCACCGGCGGCTCGCAGCACGGCCTCCGGGGCCGCCATGTCCCAATCCTTCGGGGCGCTCTTGCCGGAGAGGGAGATGTAGACATCCGTCTCCCCCCTCAGGATGGTGGCCACCTTGCCGCCCACGCTGCCCATCGCCCGACTGGGCCCGATCGGCAGGGCCTCCAGCAGCCGCTCCAAACGCCCGTCACGATGGCTGCGGCTGGCCACCAGCACCAGTTCGCCAGCTTGCCGCCGGTCGCTCAGCCGCGGGGGATCGCCGCCGCCCGCCGCTCTCTCACACCAAGCCAATCCCACCAATCCGGGGGAGGAAGGCAGCAGGCCAAACCAGAGCTCTTCCCTTTCCGGCAGCACGATCAGCCCGAGCACCGGGCTCTGGCCCCGCACCAAGGCCAGATGGACGGCGTATTCCCCGGTGCCCTCCAAAAAGTCGCGGGTGCCATCGAGGGGATCCAAGATCCAGAGCCACTCGCTGGCCAGCGGTTGACCGCTGGCCAAGCCCTCGCTGGCGGTCTCCTCGCTCAGCAGAAGCCATGGGGCGTTGGGGAAGGCACGGGCCAACCCCTCCAGCAGCCAGCTGTTGACCGCCAGGTCGGCCGCCGACACCGGGCCCTCCCCCCCCTCCTCCACCGTGAGGGCCGGGGGGAAGCCATGGGGGGGCACCTCTCCGCGGGCGTAGGCCCGAAGGATGGCCGAGGCCCCCCAGGCCAACGGGCGCAGTTCCGCGAGCAACCGCTCCCCCTCCACCCCCTCTGGCAAGGGCACATGGGAGGGCCAGGAAGGGCAAGCAGCCATCATGGAGTGGAAAACGGCCATTGTGCAGCAGTTTTGAGCAGCGGCAGTCCAAGGTCGGCCGAACCAGCCCCCGGCGTGCTCTACCTGGTGGGCACTCCCATCGGCAACCTGGAGGATCTCACCCCCCGGGCCCGGCGGGTGCTCATGGAAGTGGATCACCTGGCCTGTGAGGACACCCGCCGCGCGGGCCTGCTGCTGCGGGCCCTCCAGCTCAAACGACCGCTGATCAGCTTTCATCAGCACAATCAGGCCAGCCGGACTCCCCAGCTCCTGGAACGCCTCGCCGCCGGCGAATCCGTGGGCGTGATCAGCGACGCCGGTCTGCCTGGCCTCTCCGATCCGGGGGAGGAGTTGGTGGCGGCCGCCCGCCAGGCCGGGCGAGAGGTGATCTGCATCCCCGGACCCAGCGCCATCACCACCGCCTTGGTGAGCAGTGGCTTGCCCTGCGGACGGTTTTGTTTTGAGGGCTTCCTGCCGCCCAAGCCCCAGCGGCGGCGCGAGCGTCTGCGCGAGCTGGCCGGCGAGCCCCGCACCCTGGTGCTCTTCGAGGCGCCCCACCGCCTGGTGGCCCTGCTCACCGACCTGCTGGAGGTGCTGGGGGATCGGCCCCTACGGGTGGCCCGGGAATTGACCAAACGGCATGAGGAGCAAGTGGGGCCCACCGTGGGAGCCGCACTGGCCCACTTTCGCGCCACACCGCCCCTGGGGGAATGCACCCTGGTGCTAGGGGGAGCGCCAAAGGTTGCGCCCGTCTGGGAGGAAGCCGACCTGCTGGAGGCCCTGGGCGCCTTGATGGCCGAGGGGCACAGCGCCAGGGAAGCGAGCCAGATCCTGGCGGAACGCACGGGCCAACGGCGCCGGGATCTCTATGCCCTGCTCCATCGGGGGGAGGGGTCGGGACAGAATGGGGAAGCCGCCCCTTGAGTTGCCATGCTTCTGCGACTGCGCCTGGTGCTGGGAAGTCTGGTGGGGGCGATGGTGGTGGTGCTTGCCGTGTGCCTTGGCGCCCAGAATCTGGAGGATCGGCCCTCCCTGAGGCTGGGAGTGGCCCAGAGCGCGCCCCTGCCGAGTGGCTTTCTCATGGGGATGGCGCTGGCGGCGGGGTTGATCAGCGGTGGCTGCGCCGCCGCCGTGGCGCTGGGAGGAACCGACGGGGACGGCGATGGGCCTGAGCCTTACTGAGGCTCGGGTAAGGCGTAGAGGGCGCCCTCAATCACCACACGGCTGATGCCCTGCGCCAGGAGGTAGGGAGCGGTGCGGCCCAGCAAGGCGGGATCTGGCAACTTGATCACCCGTTGGGTGCGCCCGCACTGGCGCTTGGCTTGCCGAGGATTGGTGAACAACACCAGGGCCTGCCGCTGTTGTTCCTCGCTGGGCAAGCGGCCCAGTTCCGGCATCTCCGCCAGGGGGCGGGCCTGGAGCTCCACGGTCTTGTCGACCAGAAGATAGGCGCAGGAGGGGAGGTGGGCCGGGCTCCAGGGGG
>JBKCPG010000339.1:0-48579 GCA_046309395.1 Cyanobacteriota bacterium
CAAGCGCCAGGTAGGCGCAAGGGAACAGCAACAGACCAGACCACCCCACGAAAACGAAGCGGTCGCGCTTGAGCCAGTCATCGAGGATGTCGAACCATCCCCGGGCCGCTGGCGCGCGTCCTACAGCGATCGTCATGAGAAGCTGCTTAACGAAGCGTTACGTTTCGCATCGTAAGGGGAGAGGCCCCCTCGCGGGCCACCGGAACGGCAATCCCAACCCCAAATAAGCAAAATTGCCTACCGGCCCTCCCGGTGGACCTGGCCGCCCCGGGTCCTGCCTCGAGCGTCCGTCCGCCAAAGTGACACGGAGCCCCATCCCGCCATGTACGTCGTCGAGCTGTCTCTTCGCCTCACCCCCATGCCCATCTCGGTGCAGCGCAAAGAGCTGGAGCCAGCCAAGGAGCTTTTTGAGGAGGTGGGGCGGGCCCTGGAAAGCGGCAGCCCCAAACTTCTGGAGCTCACCTGCGAGAAAGACCCGCAGAAGCGGATCCGCTTGCTCACCGCGGAAGTGGTGGCGGTGCAGATCTTTGAAAAATCCACCGTCGGCGGCAGTGGCAAGCGCCCAGGCTTCAGCTTTGAAGGTTGAGGCGGGCCCATGCACCCCCCGCCGCCTCCCCGGGGCCTCCCCCTTGAGGTGGATGCCTTGGAATTTCAGTGGTCCCCGGATCGTCCGGCCCTGCGGGGCTGCCACCTCCAGATCCCCCGTCCCGGACTCTGGATGCTCGTGGGCGGCAACGGGAGTGGCAAGAGCACCCTCCTGAGGTTGATCGCCGGACTCCTGACCCCCCAAAGCGGAACGATCCACACCTCCCGGCGGCCGGCGATGGTGTTTCAAAATCCCGACCATCAACTGCTCCTGCCCACCTGTGGCAGCGATCTCCAGCTGGGGTTTCCAGAGCGTTTCTCCCATGGGCAGGCCCGAGAAAGGGTGGAGGCCCTTCTGGCCCTGGTGGGGTTGCGGGGGCTGGCCGCCCGTCCGATCCACACCCTCAGCGGGGGCCAGAAGCAACGGCTGGCCATCGCCGGGGCCCTCGGGGCGGAAGCCACCCTTCTGCTCCTGGATGAGCCCACCGCCCTGCTGGACCCCGACAGCCAGCGGGATGTGTTGGCGTTGATTCGCCGCCTCTGCGACCGCCAGGAGGCTCCCCTGACGGCCCTGTGGGTCACCCACCGGCTGGAGGAGCTCCTCCATTGCGATGGCGCGGCTCGCATGGAGCGGGGCCAGGTGGGTCCATGGCGACAAGGGGCCGAGCTGGCCCGGAGCTTGAGCCCCTTGCCCATCGGCGGGGGTGCCGGGTAAGGTCAGGTGTCCCGTTCAGGGACGACAATCCTCGGTAGCTCAGCGGTAGAGCGGTCGGCTGTTAACCGATTGGTCGCAGGTTCGAATCCCGCCCGGGGAGTTTTGACGTCAACCGCCTTGAGCCGTCCGATCAGGGCGACTCCCTCTCGGTCGCCCTCCCGTCTAGGGCGATCCCACCGAAATCTTTCGGATTTCACCCAAATCGCCTGAACCCGCGCAAAATAAATGTTCAGGCTGGCCTTCTCCTCGCGGAATCACGTGGATGAGGTGCCCTTCCTAGGGGTCCTGAAACCTCCCTCTCCACCGTCTCACCGCCCCGATTTTCATGAAACCCTGCATTCTTCTCGTTGAGGATGACAGCGACATGCGCGACCTGGTGGCAGGCCATCTGGAGCATGGTGGCTTCAATGTGCAGCGCGCTGAGGATGGGATCAAGGGGCAAGCCTTGGCTTTGCAGTACAGCCCGGATGTGATTCTGCTGGATTTGATGCTCCCCAAGGTGGATGGGCTCACCCTCTGCCAACGCCTGCGGCGCGATGAACGCACCGCCCGGATCCCCATTTTGATGCTCACGGCCCTGGGAGGCACCAAGGACAAGGTCAGTGGCTTCAACTCCGGGGCCGACGACTATCTCACCAAGCCCTTTGATCTCGAGGAGCTCATGGCGCGGGTGAAAGCCTTGCTGCGTCGCAGTGAACGGGCGCCCCTCTCCACGAAGCACAACGAAATCCTCAGCTACTCCTGCCTCACCCTTGTGCCGGAGCGGTTCGAGGCGATTTGGTTTGATCAGCCCGTCCGTCTCACCCACCTGGAGTTTGAACTCCTCCATTGCCTGCTGCAACGCCATGGCCAAACCGTGGCTCCCTCCCTGATTCTGAAGGAGGTGTGGGGATACGAACCCGATGACGACATTGAGACCATTCGGGTGCATGTGCGGCACCTGCGCACCAAGCTGGAGCCTGATCCCCGCAAGCCCCGCTTCATCAAAACGGTGTACGGGGCCGGGTACTGCCTGGAGCTGCCAGCGGACGAGCAGCTCCAGGAACTGGCGCCTCTGATGGCCGAATCCCGGCGGGCCCAGGCCGAACCCAAGGCCGCCCCAGCCAATTCCTGAGGACGTCCGAGGCGCTCAGGCCTCCCCTCTAGGCAACCCCAGCTCCAGGAGGGTCACCTCCCAGGCCAGTCGCGGTTGCACATGGCTGAGCAAGTGCTTGCGCAACACCTCCAGGCGGCCCATCTGCCGCGGATCCTGGTTGTGGCGCCAAAGCCCCAGTTGCCACCAGTTGAGAAGCCAGAGCTGCTGATCACCATCCAAGCCCTCCGTGATCTCCCTGGCGAGTTCAAGGGCGGCGACCGGCTGGGCGGGAAGCTCCACCAGGCGGGTGGCCAGCCCCTCCGGCAGACGCCGCCATTGGCGGCGATGTTCCAGCAGGGCGCCCGGGGATCCCCCCGCCATGGCGAGGAGTTCGGGGGGATCCCCCGGGGGAGGGAGGCTCTCCACGGAAGATTCCGCCCGAGCCAACACCTCCTCCATCAGAGCGGTGGAGAGGGGGAGAAAGGGGATCCACTGGCAGCGAGAGCGGATCGTGCCGAGCAGACGTTCTGGAGCGGCGCTGATCAGGATCACCAGCCCCTCACCTGGTTCCTCAAGGGTTTTGAGCAAGGCGTTGGCCGCCGGCTCCGCCATTGCCTCGGCGGTCTCGATTACCACGACAGACCTGGCCGAATCCACCGGGCGACGGGCCAGGCAGCGGCTGACCTCCCTCACCTGCTCCAACCGGATCTGGGCGGGGGTGCGGCGACTCACGCCCAGGGCCTCCGCCTGGGATGCCGCCACGAGCTGTCCTTGGTGAAGGTAGGTGGGCTCGATCCAGAGCAGGTCGGCCACATTGCCCTGGGTCAGGCGTCGTCGCACCCCCCCGTCGCTCCCGCCTCCGGTGAGCACCCCCTCCACAAAGCGCCGCGCCGCGAGCCGCCGGCCGACTCCGTCAGGACCGGCGAAAAGATAGGCGGGGGCCAGCCGTTGGCGCTGGAGGCCGGCCCGCAGGAGCCTCACCGCCAGGGCCTGCCCCACCAGGCCAGCGAAGAGGTCGTCGTCAACCATGGCCCCCACCGGAGCCATTGGAGGGGGCAAACCACTCCAGCAGAGCCTGGCGGCACCGCTCCGTGACGGCTGTGGGGTCGCCTGAGGCTTCCACGCGCCGCCAGCCCTTTCCCTCCGCCAAGACTTGAAACCCCCTGTGCACCCGGCTGAGGAAGGCCTCGCCTTCCGCCTCGATGCGATCGCTTCCGCGATGGCGGAGACGCCCCAGGGCCTCCGCGAGGGGGATGTCGAGCCAAAGCGTAAGGTCGGGTCGCAAACCCTCGGTGGCGAATCGCTCCAGCTGGTGAATCGCCTCCAGCGAGAGGCCGCGCCCATGGCCCTGATAGGCCGCCGTCGAGCCCGTGTAACGATCGGAGAGCACCCAATGGCCGGCGGCCAGGGAGGGGGCGACACGCTCGGCCACATGCTGGGCGCGATCGGCCGCGTAGAGAAGGAGCTCGGCCCTTTCGCCTGGCACTTGGTCGGCGGGGGGGTGCAACAGGAGATCCCGTAGCGCTTGCCCGAAAGCCGTGCCGCCGGGCTCCCGAGTGACCACCACCGCGCTTTCGGCCCCCATCAGGCCACTGTGGGGCAACCAATCCCGCAGGGCCTCGATCTGGGTGGTTTTGCCACAGCCGTCGATGCCCTCCAGCACCACAAACCGTCCCTTAGCCATGGGGTGGGGCGAGGGGTGACGATTCTCGCGTCCCCTGGAGCAAGAGGGCATTCACCACCACCGTGATGGAGCTCAACGCCATCAGCAGGGCCGCCAAGGGGGGAGTGAGTTGGAGCCCGAAGGCGGGCAGCAACGCTCCAGCGGCGATGGGCAACACAATCATGTTGTACCCGAAGGCCCAGATCAAGTTCTGGCGCACCTTGGCCATGGTGTTCCGGGCGAGCGCGAGGGCCTTCACCACATCCATCAACCGATCTCCCATCACCACCACATCGGCGGAATCCTGGGCGATCTGGGTGCCCGTGCCCACGGCGATGCCCAAATCGGCCGCGGCCAGGGCCGGCGCGTCGTTGATGCCATCGCCCACCATCGCCACCAAACCTCGACTCCTCCAGCGATCGAGGGCTTTCACTTTCTCCTCGGGGCGAAGGCTCCAGGCCAACTCCCGCTCCTCAAGGCCCACCCGGGAGGCGAGGTGGCGCACGCTTTCCTCCCGATCGCCGCTGAGCAGGCCCACCGCCAACCCTCGCTGGCGCAGGGTCCGCAGGCATTCCGCGGCGTCAGGCCTGGCTTGATCCTCCACGCCGATCACGCCCAGCGGGCGATCGGCCTGGGCGACGCCAATCAACGAGGCGTGCGCCAGATGGGGGGCGGCGAGGGACGCGCTCGCGGCGGGGGGAAGGGCCAGGCCCCTCTCCACCAGCCAGGGGAGTCGGCCCACCAGGATGGGATCGGCCAGGGCCTCCAGCTGGCCTTCGATGCCCTGGCCAGGATGGGTACGGCTGTCTTCCACGGCGAACAAGGGCAGGCCTCTCCGCTGGGCTTCTTGCAGCAGGGCATGGGCCAGGGGGTGGCGACTGTGCCGCTCCACGCTCGCCGCCAACCGCAACATCCACAGGGCACGATCCGACGCCTCTGCCCCTGACTCTCCATCCAGGGCAAACGGCTCCAAGGCGGTCACCAGGGGGCGACCCACGGTGAGCGTGCCGGTTTTGTCAAACACCACGGCTCCGAGATGGGCGGCCATCTCAATGGCGTCTCCCCCCCGAAACAGCACCCCCGAGCGGGCCGCGACCCCGCTTCCCACGCTGATGGCCGTTGGCGTGGCCAGGCCCAAGGCACAGGGGCAAGCCACCACCAGAACGGCGATGGCGAGCTGGAGGGCCAATCCGATCGGGGTCGTGCTGGCCGCGGTCAGATGGCCATGGCCGAGATGGCTCGAAAGCGCCGAGGCCTCGCTGTGGGGCTCCAGCACCCAGGGCCAGAGGCGGGACCCCCAGAGCCACCAAAACAAGAAGGTGGCCGCGGCCAGGGCCAGCACGACCTGGGTGAAGAGGCCGGCCACTCGATCCGCCAGCCCCTGGATGGGGGCCTTGCGGGCCTGGGCGCGTTCCACCAGCCGCACGATCCGGGCCACGGCGGTCTGCTGGCCGCAGCGCGTGGCCTCCACCACGAGGGGAGCTTCCAGGTTCAAGCTGCCCGCGTCCAGCTCACTGCCCGCGCGGGCTTGAAACGGGAGGGGTTCCCCCGTGAGAGCCGAACGATCGACGGCGGAGGACCCGCCGCGCACCACCCCATCCACGGGGAGGCGATCCCCTGGCGGCACCAACAGCTGGTCGCCGGGACGAAGCCCCCCGGAGCGCACCTTGCGCGGCGGACCGTCATCGATCAGCAACAGGGCCTCATCCGGCTGGAGGGACACCAAATCCTCAATGGCCCGGTTGCTTCGGAACCGGGCCCGCTCCTCCAGAAACCTCCCGGCGAGCACAAATCCCAACAACATCACCGGCTCGTTGAAAAAGCAGGGCAAATGGCTGGCGGGCCAGAGCCAACCCACCGCGCTCGCCAGATAGGCACTCCCCATGCCCAGCCCCACCAGGGTGTCCATGCCAGGAAGTCCGGCCAGGGCAGACTTCAGCCCCGTCACCAGGATGGGCCTGCCAGGACCGGCCAAAGCCACCGTGGCGATGAGGCCGTGAAACCCGGGAGCCTGGAACAGGGCCAGCTCCCTGGGCCAGGTTCCCGGGGAGGCCTCGGCCCAGTGCCCCACGCTGGACAGCGCCACCAAAAGCAAGGCGACAAGGAGCTGGCGCCAGTGCCGCCACCAGCTCTTCTCGAGCAGTTGGTCTCGTCGACTGGGGGAGGCCTGGCCATCGAGGCGCGGACGAGCCTCAAACCCCAGGCCGCGCAATCCACTCACCAGGGAGTCGACGTCCTCCAGCCCCCCTTCCAGATCGACCCAGGCGGTGCGTGTGAGGAGATTCACACTGGCTTGGCGCACCCCGGGGAGCCCCCGCAGGCGCTGTTCCACCGCCCGCACGCAACTTCCGCACTTCATCCCGTCCACATCGAGCAGCACGCCGCAAGAGCCAGGGGGCGGAGAAGCCGCCAAGCCGGGGGTTTCCACAGGCGTGGTGGTTGGCGGACCAGCGCCAATCGGCGAGAGAGGCAAGGCGAGGGCGTGACGCCTCCTCACCCTAGGCAGCGCGGGCGGCTGGCAACGGCTGGCGGCTTCAGCAGGCAGGATGGAGATCTGATCGCCCCGGCGCCGTGCCCCGTTCCCAGCGCAACGACAACTTCATCGATAAGAGTTTCACCGTGATGGCCGACCTGATCCTCAAGGTGCTGCCCACCAATCGACGGGCTAAGGAAGCATTCGCCTACTACCGCGATGGGATGAGCGCTCAGGGAGACGGGGAGTATGCCGAAGCCTTGGACAATTACGAAGAAGCGCTGAAACTAGAAGATGACCCCAACGATCGCGCGTTTATCCTTTACAACATGGCTCTGGTCTATACCAGCAATGGCGATCATCAAAAAGCCCTTGATTTCTATGGACAGGCGCTTGATCTCAACAGCAAGATGCCCCAGGCCCTCAACAACATGGCGGTGATTCATCACCACCTTGGTTCCATTGCCCAGGAGAAAGGCGACGCTGATGAAGCCGATCGCTGCTTTGACCTGGCCGCCGATTGTTGGGCAAAAGCCATCCGCCTTGCCCCGAATAATTACATCGAGGCCCAAAACTGGCTCAAAACCACGGGCCGCGGCAGCGTCGACGTGTACTTCTAGGCGCGGCCTTACTCTGGTCCGTCTTCCGCTGGGTTCACCCCAAGCGCCTTCACGAGGGCCTCGGCCAAGGTGGACGATTCCAGCAGCTGGAGACCCTCGGGAGCCAGCCCTCCGCCGTGGCCGCTCCCCCTGGGCACGACCGCCCGGGTGAACCCCAGTCGCCCCGCCTCCTGCAGCCGTTGTTCCCGCTGCCCCACTGGTCGCAACTGCCCCCCCAGCCCCAACTCGCCGATCAGCACCGTGCCTGGTGGCAGGGTGAGATCGCGATAGCTGGCCACCACGGCCGCCGCCACCCCCAGATCCGCCGCGGGCTCCTCCACCTCCAGGCCCCCGGCCACGGCGAGGTAACAATCCAGCCGGGAGAGGGGCAGGCCCAGATGTTTTTCAATCACCGCGAGAATCTGGTGCAGCCGGTTGGTGCCGATGCCCGTGGCGGTACGCCGGGGGCTGGCGTAACTGGTGGTGCTCACGAGGGCCTGCAGCTCCACCACCAAGGGCCGTGTGCCCTCAAAGGCGACGATCGTGGCCGTGCCCGAGGTGGGCTCCCCGCCGCCGAGAAAGAGTTCACTCGGGTTGGTCACTTCCGCCAGCCCCCCATCGCGCATCTCGAACACCCCCAGCTCATGGGTGGCGCCAAAGCGGTTCTTCGCGGCGCGCAACAGGCGGTGGCTGGCAAACCGGTCGCCCTCGAAGGTGAGCACCGCGTCCACCAGGTGCTCCAACACCTTGGGACCCGCCAGCAAGCCCTCCTTGGTGACATGGCCCACCAGCACAAGGGCCACCCCCCGGCGCTTGGCCAGCCGTTGCAACGCCGCCGCGCCCTCGCGCACCTGAGCCACCGTGCCAGGAGCGCCGCTGAGGCTAGGGTCATGGAGGGCCTGGATGCTGTCCACCATCGCGACCGCTGGCCTCAAGCCCTCCAGCTCCTCCAACACCCGATCCAGATCGGTCTCCGACAACAGGTGGAGCCCATTGGGCGGGGCGCTGGGCTCCAGCGGCTCGGCTGGCTCGAAAGCGGCGGGAGGATCCGGGCGGTGGGGCCCACCGACCAGTCGGCGCCAGCGCAACCGGACCTGTTGGGCCGATTCTTCCGCGCTCACATAGAGCACCGAGCAATGGCCGGCCATGGCCTGGGCCACCTGCAGGAGAAGGGTGGATTTGCCGATGCCGGGATCGCCTCCCAACAGCACCAGGGCCCCCGGCACCAGGCCTCCCCCCAGCACCCGATCGAGTTCCTGGAACCCCGTGGCGAGACGGGCCAGGGGAGGAGCCCCCTGGTGGTGGATGGGGGTGGAGCGCAGGGGTCTGGGGATCGAGGCGGCTCCCTCCCGGTCTTCCCCGAAGCGATCCGGGCGACCCTCCCGTCCCGCCGGCGGCACGCGTTGCTCCACCAGGGAATTCCAACCACCGCAGGAGGCGCAGCGCCCAAAAAATTGCCGACTCTGGGCACCACAGGCCTGACAGATGAAGAGGGAGGCGGGGCGGGCCAAAGGGGTTTGTGAAGAAAGATGGCTTTCAGTGAACAAGACGGCCCTCAGGCCTTTTCAGTGGATCGATCGCGTTGTAACAGCACCGCTCCTGCGATGACGGCAACCACCCCGGCCAAAGAAACCATTCTTGTTGTGGATGATGAATCCAGTATTCGCAGGATTCTGGAGACCCGTCTCTCCATGATCGGGTACCAGGTGCTGACCGCCTCGGATGGGGAGGAAGCCCTGGAAACCTTCCATCGTGTCCATCCCGATCTGGTGGTTCTCGACGTCATGATGCCCAAATTGGATGGCTACGGCGTCTGTCAAGAGCTGCGGAAAGAATCCGATGTGCCCATCGTCATGCTCACGGCCCTTGGCGATGTGGCCGACCGCATCACGGGCCTGGAACTCGGGGCCGATGACTATGTGGTGAAGCCCTTCAGCCCCAAGGAACTGGAAGCTCGCATCCGCTGCGTGCTCCGGCGGGTGGAGAAGGAGCAGGTGGCGGGTCTCCCCAACTCCGGCGTGATCCAGGTGGGCGACCTGCGCATCGACACCAACAAGCGCCAGGTCTACCGGGCCGACGAGCGCATCCGGCTCACCGGCATGGAATTCAGCCTGCTCGAACTCCTGGTAAGCCGCTCTGGAGAGCCCTTCAGCCGCGGGGAGATCCTCAAGGAGGTGTGGGGCTATACACCGGAACGACATGTGGACACCCGTGTGGTGGATGTTCATATCTCCAGGCTGCGTTCCAAACTGGAAGATGATCCCGCCAACCCCGAGCTGATTCTCACGGCTCGGGGCACTGGCTATCTCTTCCAGCGCATCGTTGACTCCGTTGCCTCCGAAGGACCCTGACTACCTCCGCTCCCCCGGGCGCCAGGCTCTGAGCCGGCGTCAGCGGCCCAACCGCACGATCCGGCGGCTCGTGATCTGGTACAAACGCAATGCCGCCGTCACCAGCCTGGTGGACACGGCCAGCGCCGCCAGCTCCGTGGCCGGAGTGGCCGCGGGCACGGTGCTCCAGCCCCTCGTGCTGGATCCCTTGCGCCGGCTCCAGCAGGGGGGAGGGCCCGAGGAGTTTCCCGTCATCCACGACCGAGACCGTCTGTGGGTCGCGGTGGATGGGATGGGGGGAGATCACGCCCCCGGCCCCATCCTTGAGGGTTGCCTGAGGGCCGTGCGCCTTCTGCCCCTGCGGATCCTGTTCGTGGCCGAACCGGAGCCGCTCCAACGGGCCATCAACAGCCTTGGCCTGGGCGAGGAACTGGAGGAGGCCCAGGCCCGAGGACTGCTGCGGCTTGTGCCCAGCGGACGCTCGGTGGGCATGAACGAGGAGGCCACCGTGGTGCGCCGCAGGCGGGAGGCCAGCATCAACATGGCCATGGACCTGGTCAAGGCTGGCCAGGCCATGGCGGCCTATTCCGCTGGAAATTCCGGCGCCGTGATGGCGGCGGCCATCTTCCGCCTTGGCCGCCTGCGGGGCATTGAGCGGCCGGCCATCGGGGCCCTGTTCCCCACCAAGGATCCAGCTCAGCAGGTGCTCGTGCTGGACGTGGGCGCCAACACCGATTGCAAGCCAGCCTGGCTGCATCAGTTCGCCCTGCTGGGCACCATCTACAGCCGGGATGTGCTGCGGGTGGCCAGCCCCCGGGTGGGTTTGCTGAACATCGGCGAAGAGGAGTGCAAGGGGAACGACCTGGCACTCAAAACCCACCCCCTCCTCATGGCCGACCCCCGCCTGCGCTTCGCGGGCAATTGCGAGGGGCGGGATGTGCTCTCCGGCCGCTTCGACGTGGTGGTGTGTGACGGCTTCACCGGCAACGTGCTGTTGAAATTCCTGGAATCGGTGGGCAGCGTGCTGCTGGACGTGCTGCGCGCCGAGCTCCCCCGGGGCCGCCGGGGCAAGGTGGGATCCGCGTTTCTGCGAAGCAACCTGGTGCGCATCAAAAAACGCCTCGACCACGCCGAGCATGGCGGGGCTCTCCTGTTGGGGGTGGACGGGGTGTGCGTGATTGGCCATGGCAGCAGCAAGGCCCTTTCGGTGGTCAGCGCCCTGCGCTTGGCCCATTCCGCCGCCAGCCATCACGTGATGGAGGATCTCCATGCCCTCGGCGGAAAGGGGGCGCCCGCGACCACCTGTGATTGACTGATCCGAACCGAGCGCCACCGGTGTCGGAGCACACTGCCAGCCACCGCGGCTCCTCCACCCTTCAGGGGATGGCCATCGTCGGCTCTGGGCGGGCCCTCCCCGCCACGAGTGTCAGCAACGAGGCCCTGTGTTCGCTTGTGGACACCTCCGACGCCTGGATCCGGAGCCGCACGGGGATCGGGGCCAGGCGGCTGGCGGGCCCGGGAGAAACGGTCACCACGATGGCCACAGAGGCCGCTCGGGCGGCCCTCCTCCATGCGGGCTGGGAGCCGAATGATCTCGATCTGATCCTGCTGGCCACCTCCAGTCCGGACGACCTGTTCGCCACCGCCCCGCGGGTGCAGGCCGCCCTCGGGGCCCCCCACGCCGTGGCTTTCGACCTGACGGCCGCCTGCAGCGGCTTCCTCTTCGCTGTGGTCACCGCCGCCCAGTACATCCGGACGGGCAGCGTGCGCCGTGCCCTGGTGATCGGGGCCGACCAGCTCAGTCGCTGGGTGGATTGGAGTGATCGGCGCACTTGCGTGCTCTTCGGGGATGGGGCTGGAGCCGTCGCCGTGGAGGCCTGCGCCCGGGAAACGGACGACCTGCTGGCCTTCCGCCTTCGTTCCGATGGCAGCCGCAATGCCTGTCTCACCCTGGCCCAGGAGGAACACTTCCGAGACCCGCTGGGGGGGGTCTCCACCCAGGTGGGCGGCTTCCAGCCCCTCTTCATGAATGGCCAGGAGGTGTACAAGTTCGCCATTCGTGAAGTGCCCCTGGTGTTGGCGGAGGCCCTGAGCGCGGCCGGCCTCGAGGCCCACCAGATCGACTGGCTGCTGCTGCACCAGGCCAATCAACGCATTCTTGACGCCGTGGCGGATCGCTTCGCCGTGCCCGCCGAACGGGTGCTCAGCAACTTGGAGTGGTACGGCAACACCTCCGCGGCCACCATCCCCCTGATGCTGGATGAGGCCGTTCGCGATGGACGGGTTCAGCCGGGCCATCTCTTGGCCACGAGCGGTTTTGGGGCGGGGCTGAGCTGGGGAGCGGCGGTGCTCCGCTGGAGTGGGCCCTCCCCCTCCACGTAGTCTCCAAACCCACCATCGCGAGTTGGTTGTATGGCAGTGGCCTGGGTGTTTCCGGGGCAGGGATCGCAAAAGCAAGGAATGGCGGAGGCTGTCCTGGAGCTTCCTGGCGCGCGTGAGCGCTTTGCCCTCGCCTCCGAGAGGCTGGGCCGCGATCTTTTGGCCATCTGTTCCGCCACCGAGGCGGGGGAGGGCCCGCTGAATCTCAATGACACCCGCAACACCCAGCCCGCTCTCTTCGTGGTGGAGAGTCTGCTCGTGGATGCCCTGCATGCCCAGGGGCGACGCCCCGAGCTGGTGGCCGGCCACAGCCTCGGGGAACTGGTGGCCCTCTATGCCGCGGGGGTGTTTGACGCCGAGACCGGCCTGGAGCTGATGCGGCGTCGCGGGGAGCTGATGGCGGCGGCTGGAGGCGGGGCCATGACCGCCGTCATGGGCTTTGACCCCCGGCGGCTGGAAGACCTGGTGGCGGCCACCGAGGGGGTGGTGGTGGCCAATGACAACAGTGAATCCCAAGTGGTGCTCTCGGGCACCCCGGAGGCGGTGGCGAGTGTGAGTGGGGCGCTCCGCTGCAAGCGGGCCATCCCCCTGGCCGTGTCCGGGGCCTTCCACTCCCCGTTCATGGCGGAGGCCGCGGCTGAGTTTGCCAAACTCCTGGCCGAGGTGCCCTTCGCGCAGGCCTCGGTGCCCGTGCTGAGCAACGCCGATCCCACCCCCGAGCGGGACGGGGAGGCGCTGAAGGAGAGGCTCCGCCGGCAGATGACCAGCGGTGTGCGCTGGCGGGAAACCATGGGCCGGCTGCGGGAGGAAGGCATTCGCGCCGTGGTGGAGATTGGACCGGGGAACGTGCTGAGCGGATTGATCAAACGCGGGTGCCCAGGCCTTGAAACCGCCCAAATCGCCAGCGCGGCCGACCTGGATCCATGAGCCCGCCCGTCCTGCTTCACGCGGCCGAGCCCACTCTCACCTATCGGCTGATGCGGTGGATGTTGCTGCCAGTGTTCCGCCTGATTCTACGGGGACAAACCGAGGGGACCGCCAATGTGCCCCCCCATGGGGGGGTGGTGGTGGTGGCCAACCACGGCTCCTACATCGATCCGCCGATCCTCAGCTGCGCGGTGCGCCGCCCGGTGGCGTTCATGGCCAAGGAGGAATTGTTCCGGGTGCCCTTGCTGGGGTCCCTAATCCGGGCCTGCGGGGCCTATCCAGTGGCCCGAGGAGCGGGCGACCGCCAGGCCCTGCGCAACGCCTACAACAGGCTCCAGCAGGGCTGGGCGACGGGTGTGTTTTTGGATGGCACCCGCCAGGCCGATGGGCGCGTGTCGAGGCCCCAGCCTGGAGCGGCGTTTCTGGCGGCCCGCGCGGGCCTTCCCATTCTCCCGGTGGCAATCATCAACAGCCATCGCGCCCTGGGACCTGGAGGGGGAGGACTCCGGCTGGTGCCCGTCCATGTGCGCATTGGCACGCCCATCCCCCCTCCCGCCTCCACCCGCCGGGCCGATCTGGACGCCGCCACGGCGGCGGCCCAGGCCCAGATCAATCGCATGCTGGATCTCGGGCTGATCAGAAGACCCCAGCTCGGCGGAGCCAGCCCGCCAGCTCTGATCTCCCCCAGGTCCTCAGATCCCGACCGCTGAGCACCCACACGACGGCGCGCAGGCCGTCTCCCCACACCTTTTGGCGGCTTTCCGTCAAGCAAGCCTTCCCGCACGACACCGGCACCGGGGTGAGGTGGATGCCCCGGCTCCCCGCCACGATCCGACCCACCAGCAGGGCCCGATCCATGTGGTCGACACTGGTGACCAGCAGGGCATGGCGAACGCGGGCCTGGCGAAGGTCGTCGACGAGGGATGTGAAGTTGGTGAGGGTGTCTTGGGCCCTGTAGTCCAGCCTCACCTGGTTCGCCGGCAGTCCCTCCACCTCGCGGAACACCCAGGTGGCGTATTCCGGATTGGAACCGCCGCTGACAACCACGGGCAGCCCATCGGCGCGGGCCAGCTGGGCCGCGACCCGTTCCCGATCCGCGTCCCCACCCAGCACAAGGATCATCTGGGGTGGCGGAGGCGCGGGCCACCACCACCCCCGCGAGAGCCACAGCAAGGCCAGCCCCGCCAGGCCCACCCCCACCAGGGGCAGCCGGGAAGGCCGACGCTTGCGGCGATGGGTTGGCCTCACGAAGGCTCCACCGGACTGGTGGGGTAGAGGGGGAGCACCGCGGCCCATGGGGCCTCCAGACCAAAGGTCGCCGCCTCCTGGCTGAAAGTCAGCAGGTGGGCCACATCGGCGGGGATCGAGGGCAGGGCGTCGCGACGGTCGTGGGGGCCAAGATCCCGCGTCAGATCCTCCTCACATCGATACAACCGCGGCGCGCGGAGCTCCGCGACCCCCCCAGGCCTGGTGGGATCGGCGCCGTACAAGCCGGCCACCACCCCATGGCGTGGCAACTCCTGGCTCAAGATCAGGGCGATCGTTGTTGGGTCGGCCGCCAGCAGACGGCGGGCCATCAGATGGAAACTGCTGAACCCATCGAGGGGCAGCCCGAGCTGCTGGGCGAGGGTGCGCGCCAGGGCCACCGTCAAGCGAGTGCCCGTGAATCCTCCCGGTCCGGTGGCCACGGCCAGGCGGGCCAGCTGGCTCCACTCCCTCGCGGGCAGAACCGCCTCCACGCAAGGCAGGAGAGCGTTGGAGAGCTGTCGGCCCAAGGGGAAAGCCTCCATCCGCGGGGCGACAGCCGGGGCTCCAAGCGGTTGCGCGGCCACCCCGAGCACCTCGCTGGAGCTATGGAGGGCCAGCACCCAGCCGCCGCCTCCCATCGACGCGGCGGCGCTCACGCGGGCACGGCCTCGCTGGGCCGCAAGCGCTTCCAGCGTCCAGGGTCTGGGGAGAAGCTGTCACAGGCTCTGACATCCCACTCGATCCCGACCCCCCCACAAGGCAACTGGCGAATCTGAACATGCACCCTGGGCCCCTCGGGACGGAAGCCCGGCTGGGGATTCAGATGGGGAACCCCATGGCGCTCCTCCACAGCGTGATAGGCCTGGCAATGATCGACCCAGTGGCAATCCACGCAGATGCACATGCCGCCAGATCCAACGGGCCGACCCATTTTGGCGTCTCGCGCCACCGCCCACCAGGATCTCTGGCGGGCGGTGGCCGCCGATTCATGGCCGGTGCCCCTTCCGCTGCTGCCCCCGGGCACCGCCCTGGTGGGAGGCGCCGTGCGGGATGGGCTGATCGGCCGTCTGGGAGAGCGACCCGATCTCGACTTTGTGGTGCCGGGCGATGGCCTCGCCTTGGCGCGACAGCTGGCTCGGCGTCTGGGTGGAACGGCGGTGGAGCTGGATCAAGAGCGTGGGATCGGCAGGCTTGTGCTGGAGGGCTGGACCATCGATCTAGCCCGCCAGGCGGGGGACACCCTCAGCGCCGACCTCCATCGCCGTGACTACACCGTGAATGCCATGGCCTTGCGGCTTCCCCTCGGGGACGAGGCTTTGGCCTTGGTCGACCCCCTTGGAGGCCTGGCGGATCTGGAGAGCGGCCAGCTGCGCGCCATCGCTGAGGCGAATCTGCTGGAGGATCCGCTCAGGCTCCTGCGGGGCGTTCGGCTGGCGGCCGAAATGGGATTCACCATCACCGAGCCCACGTGGGCGTGGATCGGGCGCCATCGCGCCCGCCTCTCTTCCGTGGCGGGTGAGAGGGTGCTGGCTGAGCTGCTGCGCCTGGTGGGCTGCGCCAACGGAGCCTGGGGCGTCGAGTTGCTCACCCGGTGCCACCTCTTGGACGCCTGGAGCACCAAGCCCGCGGAGGCCCCCCGCCCCGGCACGGCCCACCTCACACCCGAGCAGGCGCGGCTGCGGGGGTTGACGGAGGAGGAGTGGAGCGAAGCGCTGCCCATCGCCCGATTGGCGGCCCTGCTGGATGAAGGCGCGTTGGAGGCCCTGCGCGCCAGTCAGCGGCTGCGGCGGCGCTGCCGGCACCTGCGCCGTTGGCGCCAGCGGCTGGCCGCGGCTGACCGCTTGGAGGGCGGGGGATTCGAGGCTCTCCCTGAGGCGGAGCGTTTGGAACTGCATCGCCAACTCGACGGGGATCTGCCCGCTCTCCTGCTGGAACTCCCCCCCCCGGTGGCCAACGCGGCTCTTCGGCGTTGGCGGGATCCGGATGACCCGCTCTTCCATCCCCGGGCGCCGCTGGATGGAGGGGAACTGCAAAGGCGGCTTGGCCTCTTCCCTGGCCGCCAGCTTGGTCTGCTCCTGGAGCACCTCACGGCGGAACGGGCGTTTGGTCGGATTCCCCGGGACGACGCCTCCCATGAGCAAAGCCTGAAGGCGGCCCGCCACTGGCTTGATTCCACGGGTGTCCCCCGCCATGATTAACTTCTCTACGCAATGGCGTTTTCCATCGCCTGGCGCGGTTTTTCTTTCTTCTGCCACACCTTCCATGAGTGTCCGTCTCTATGTCGGCAATCTGCCGAACGCTTTTGATGTCAAAGAGCTTGAGGCTCTCCTTGGGGGTGTGGGCGAGGGCATTCGCTTCAAAGTGGTGAACGACCGCGAAACCGGCGCCTGCAGGGGGTTTGGGTTTGCCAATGTGGACGATCACAACCTGGCGGAGGCGCTGATCGCCCAGCTCAATGGCCGCGACTTCGCGGGTCAGCCCCTCCGCATCGAGATCTCCGAGCGGCGCGAGAGCCGCAATCCTGGCCCATCCAGGGAGGAGCGTCGCCCCGGGGCGGGCGCCGCCAACCCAGCCCGCAAAGCCGTCGACAAGGTGGTGCACGCCGACACGGTGGAGGCCAACGCCCCCGACCCCCGCTGGTCGAGCGAACTCGCCAAGCTGAAAGCCTTGCTGGCGAACCAAACTGTTGGCGTCTGACCTAGAAGCCATCACCCCTCCCAGTCCCCGGTTTTGGGACTGGCGTGGTCACCGTGTCGCCTGGGTCCGCGAGGGGTCCGATCAGGCTGGCCAAGCCGTGGTGTTGATCCATGGCTTCGGGGCGAACCTTCGCCACTGGCGTCACAACCTCCCGGTGTTGGCCGAGGTGGCTGAGGTGTTCGCTATCGACCTTTTGGGATTTGGGGCCAGTGACAAGCCCCCCTCCCGTCTGGCCGGCGAACCCCATGTGGAGGGATCGGAGCGTTATGGCTTCGATCTCTGGGCTGATCTGGTCGCCGATTTCATTGACGCTCGGGTCAACCCCCACCCCGACCGTCGGCCCGTTCACATGGTGGGCAACTCGATCGGAGGAGTGGTGGCCCTCGCCGCCGCCAAACGGCTTTGCCAGAGAGAAGATCCCCCCCAACAAGTGGTGCTCATCGACTGCGCCCAGCGCAGTCTCGATGAGAAACGGGTCAAGGAGCTTCCCCTGTTTCAGCGGCTCAGCCGGCCCTTCTTGAAGCGGGTGGTTCGGGAACGCTGGCTCACCACGTCCCTGTTCCGTTACCTGGCCCGCCCCGCCTTCATTCGCCAGGTGCTCAAGGTGGCCTATCCCTCAGGGGCCAATGTGGACGACGAGCTAGTGGCGCTCCTCTATGAGCCCTCCACCGACCAGGGAGCTCCTGAGAGTTTTCGGGGTTTCGTGAATCTGTTTTCTGATCTGCTGGCGCCAGAGCTGCTGGCTGATTCACAAGTGCCGGTGCGCATGATTTGGGGAGGTCAGGATCCCTGGGAGCCGCCCAAAGAAGCCCGCCGTTGGGCGGCAAGCTTTTCCGCGATCAAAGAGTTAAGGGTATTGGAAGGTTTGGGACATTGCCCCCACGACGAAGCTCCCGAGCGGGTCAATCCGATTCTTTTGGAGTGGTTGAAGCCAAATTAGTGCACTTGGGCCAAGACATAAGAGAGGGGAAGGTCGAGTAACTTGCCGGCTGTGGGCACAAAGGCGCGACGATTGAACACATCAAAGTCCTGGCGTTCAATCACATCGAGAATGCCTCGATACAAGCGATGCGAGGCCCATACAGGCCAGCGCGCGTCCGCCGAAAGCCAGCGCACACCCTCTTCGGAGCGGGAAAACCACTCCCGGGCCCGGGCCAATTGAAAGGCCATCAAGGCACGCCAATTATCATTGATTGTGCCAGCAAGAAGATCGGATTCGGCATAGCCAAATTGTTTCATTTCATCCTGGGGAAGATAGATCCTCCCCCGGGCTCGGTCTTCTCCCACATCGCGAAGAATGTTGGTGAGTTGATTGGCGATTCCCAGGGCGATCGCCGCCTGGCTTGGATCGGGTCGCTCACTCCAGGGGGCGGATGTGTACGCCGGGTCGAGACCCATCACGGCCTGGCTCATGAGGCCAACCGTTCCGGCGACGCGATAGCAGTACAGCTCCAACTCCGCGAAGGACGCATAGCGATGTTTCCTTACATCCATCCGCTGGCCTTCGATCATGTCAAGGTAGGCCTGCTGGGGCTGGGGGAAACGCTCCATGGTGTCCACCATCACACGATCCAGCTCGTTCGCCGTTCGTCCCTCAAACAGCCCGCGGGTCCGCTCTTCCCAGGCATCGAGACGGGCCAGCAGGGACGCCGCCGGGAGGGATTGGGCCTGGGGGCTATCCATCAATTCATCGGTGCGGCGGCACCAGACATAGATGGCCCAGATGGCGCGCCGCTTCTCCGGGGGCATCAGGAGCGTGCCGAGGTAAAAAGTCTTAGCCCAGTGGGCCGTTTCCTGGCGGCACCGCTCATAGGCCTCCTCCAAGTTGGCCTGGCTCAGGGAGCTGGTGGCGAGACGAGCCACTCTCAGCCTCCCGCGACCAGGCCGGCGAGCGCGGGTGAGGGGGGGCTGGCGGCGTCCCAGGCGGCGATGGCCCGGGCGCAGAGCTTGCCGCTGAGCACCGCTCCTTCCATAGAGGCCAGGTAGCGCTGCATGGTGTAATCGCCCGCCAGAAAGAAGTTGTTGATGGGCGAACGCTGATCCGGCCTCAGCCCCTGGCAACCGGGTACGGTTTTGTAGACGGACAGGGGAGTTTTGACCACCACAAACTTGCGAAGCTGGGCCGGGGTGTCGGTTTCAAAGTGCTGGGGGAAAAGTCGCTTCAGTTCCTCCATTGTGGCGGCGATGATTTCTGAATCAGGACGGCCGATCCAGTCCTTGGCTGGGGCGAAGACGAGTTCCAGCATGGAACGGTTGGGATCCGCATATTCTTTGCAGGTGTTACTCATGTCCGCGTAGACACTCAGCAAATCACTCCTGCTGAACAAGAGATGATCAATATCCGTGAGCTTGCGATCGAACCAGAGATGAATGTTGATCACCGGCACCCCGTTAAGCCCAGCCAGGTTGGCGAAATAGGGCTCTTGCTTCCAGGGCTCCGGAAGCAGGAGCTTCAAGGGATCCACGGGCAGGGCACTCACATAGGCGTCCGCCACCACCTCTCTGGGCTTCTCGCCCCGTCCACCCATCTTGAAGGCCGCGACGGTGCCATCGCCGTGGAGCTCGATCCCGCGGAGGGCACATTCCATCACCACCTCGCCGCCGCGTGCCTGGATGTAATCCACCAGGGGTTGGCAGAGCCGCTCTGGCGGGTTGCCATCCAGGAACGCCATGCGGGAGCCATCTTTTTCCTGGAGAAACCGGTTCAGGGCGGTGAGCACAACGGTGCTTGAAATCTCATCAGGGTCGATGAAGTTGAGCGCCTTGCTCATGGCGATGAACACCTCATCGTTCACCCGCTCGGGGATGTTGTGACGTTTCAGCCATTCACTCCAGGAATAGCGATCGCATTCTTCCACGTACTCCTGGCCGCGTAACATCGCGGGAATGAGACCCAAACCAAAGGCGATTTTCTCCGGCCAGGTGAGCATGTCATTGTTGGAGAGAATCGCCGCTACTCCGTTTAAAGGGGCTGGAAGATCGGGAAAATCGAACCGGCTGTAGGTGCCTGGCACCTCACGCTGGTTGAAGATCATCGAATGGCTCTTCCACTGCAAGCGATCCTCAATGCCTAATTCAGCGAAGAGCTGGCGCATGTTGCGATAAGCGCCAAAAAAGATATGCAATCCTGTCTCATACCAATCTCCTTCGCTGTCCTTCCAGGCCGCCACTTTGCCACCCAGCACATCCCTGGCCTCGTAGACCACGGGATGATGGCCGGCATCGCAGAGATATTTCGCGCAAGACAATCCAGCCAGCCCGGCTCCCGCAATCGCAACCCGCATGGAGTGTCCTGAACACTGGTGGCAACCTTATCGGCCCACGGGGCCCACCGCAGGCGTTGGCCTCCTCCCTAAAGTTTCCGCACACGCCCCCCCGCGCGGACGCCCCAGCCCATGGCCGACACTCTGCTGAAATCCACCACCCGCCATGTGCGTCTCTTCACCGCCCGGGTGGAGAACGGCGACCTGGTGGCCGATCAGAGCCAACTCACCCTCGACCTTGATCCCGATAACGAGTTCCTCTGGGAGGACGCGGTGGTGGCCAAGGTTCAGGCCCGGTTCAAAGACCTGGTGGAGGCTCATGCCGGCCAGGATCTCACCGACTACACCCTGCGCCGCATCGGCTCCGAGCTGGAGGGGGTGATCCGCCAGCTCCTGCAGGCTGGGGAATTGCGGTACAACCCGGAGTGTCGGGTGCTCAACTACTCCATGGGTCTCCCTCGCACCCCCGACTCCTTGTGACGCCACCCAGGCCAGACAATCGCGGGGGGTACCCCGATCCCCGCCGATCCTGGGGTTCCCCCCGTGAAGAGCCGGAGGGCTGGGATCGACGGGGCTATGACGTTGACCGGGCGGGAGGGGGATCCCGCTCCAGGTATCGCGACCCAGGGGAGGAGATGGATCGTGGGCCCTCACGGGGTGCGGGTCCAGGTGGAAAAGGGGGGCCACCAGGCCAGGGCGGGGGGCCGTTCAACGTCGCCACGGCGGCCCTCCTCGCCGGGGTGCTCGTGGTGGGCATTGGCATCGGCAGCGCGGTCACCAGCACCACCCAGGGGAATCAAGGCAATATCGCCAGCAGCCAGCAGTTGGATATGGCGGTGCCTGATCCCGAGTTTTGCAAACAGTGGGGTGCCAGCGCCTTCGTGATGGACATCGAGCTTTACACCACGATGAACCCCAGCAGCAGCTTCGTCACCCAGCCCACGCTGCAGCCGGGATGCGTGATTCGACGAGAGAACTGGGCCGTGCTCCAAAAGCAAGGTGCTGTCACAGCCGAGCAGATGCGTGAATGCAAGCAACGGATGAACACCTTTGCCTACATCGGCTCCATTCGAGACAAGCCCATTGTCCGTTGTGTGTATCAAACCGACCTCAGCGGCAATAAATTTCAGGTGCCGGGCGTTGCCGGGGGGGCCGATGACGCCGCTGGCGTCACTCCGGAGGGCGATCAGTTCTGAGAAACCCCCTCGGGTCTAGGAAGGCCCTTCGGGGGCTTCGTTTCCCAGGGGGGCCGCCATGACCCCACCTTCAGGGTGTCAAGACCGCGCCCGGGGCCTCATTGGCCCTGGCGGCTGAGTTTTGACGCAAGGGGCTCTCCGGGCTGGCGAAGACGGGCAACACCTCCTTGCGGAAGGACTCCGCCGCTCTTGAGCAGTAGCGAGCCGGATGGCTGATCAGTTTGAGTTGCCTGCGCACCTGCAGATCGGCCACCTGGGGCCGATGCAGGCTGCCTGAGGCCAGTTCCCGTTCGATCGAAACCACGGGCAGGAACGCCGCGCCGAGGCCCGATTGCACGGCATTTTTGATCGCTTCAAAAGAGTTCAACTCCATTTCAATCTTCATGCGTCCCACATCCAGCTTCGAGCGGGTGAGCAGCTGATCCACCATCTTTCGTGTGGTGGATTGGGCGTCGAGACAGACAAAACCCAGCCTGTAGAGATCGTCCTTGGTCAGTTCGGGTAGCCGGGCCAAGGGATGCTTGGGCGGCAGCACAAGGGCGAGCTCATCATTGGCATAGGGCACCACCTGCAGCAGATCGTTGAGATCGGGGGGCAGTTCCCCGCCGATGATGGCCAGATCCACCTGACCGTTGGCCACGCCCCAGGCGGTGCGACGGGTGCTGTGCACCTGGAGTTGGACCGCCACATCCGGATATTTCTGGCGGAAAAGGCCAATCATTCGGGGCATCAAATAGGTGCCCGTCGTTTGGCTGGCCCCCACGATCAGGGATCCACCCTTGAGGTTGTGGAGATCATCCAGGGCCCTGCAGGCCTCCTGGCACTGGCTGAGGATGCGATCGCAGTAGCTGAGCAGCAGATGGCCCGCCTCGGTGAGCTGGGCTTTGCGGCCTCCCCGGTCAAAGAGGGCCACATCCAGCTGCTTTTCCAGATTTTGGATTTGCAGGCTGACGGCGGGCTGGGTGACATACAGGCTGTCAGCCGCTTTCTTGAAGCTCCCCTCACTGGCAATCGCCCGGAGGATGCGCAGCTGATCGAGGGTGAAGGGCAGATCTGCCATGGGCTCTGGTGATCCTCGGGTAGGTCCTGAGAAGGTTCCTGGAGTTGGCCGATGGCTGAACCGGCATGACGTGGCCAACTCTAAAGGGGGGGCCTGGTTGTCAGACTGCCTCCGAACGACATCCGGCACAACAGGGCCCCATGACCCCATCCCCCCATCACAGCAGTTGGGTGATGGCCCTGCTGTTATTGGGCTTCGCGGTTCTGCACAGCGGCGGAGCCGCCTTGCGGGCCTGGGGGGCTGATCGGATCGGAGAACGGGCTTGGCGCCTTCTGTTCGCGGCGGTGAGCCTGCCCGCGGCGGGCCTGGTGATCGCCTATTTCCTGAGCCACCGCTACGACGGCCAGCGGCTCTGGAACCTTCAAGACCAGCCCTGGATGGTGCCTCTGGTGTGGGGAGGGACGGCCCTGAGCTTCTTCTTTCTCTACCCGGCCACCTACAACCTGTTGGAAATCCCCTCCCTGGTCAAACCCCAGGTGCGGCTGTACTCCACGGGCATCATGCGCGTGAGCCGGCATCCCCAAGCCGTGGGGCAGGTGATTTGGTGCGCCACCCATCTGCTTTGGATGGGCACCAGCTTCATGGTCGTCACCTGCCTCGGGCTGATCGCCCACCACGGGTTTGCCGTCTGGCATGGCGATCGCCGCTTGAGGGCCCGCTTCGGCCCAGCGTTTGAGGAGCTGCGCTCCCAGACCTCCATCCTGCCCTTCCAGGCGGTGTTGGACGGTCGGCAGCGGTTGGTGCCCAGTGAATTTCTCAGGCCTTCCCAGCTGGGAATCGCTGTGGCTGTGGGCGTGCTGTGGTGGGCCCATCGCTGGATTGGCGCCGCCAGCACGGCGTTTTCCCGAACGGCGCTGGCCCATTGGCTGGGTTGAGAGGCCAAGGGGGCGGAATCCAGGGGTCCATCCTGACTACACTCCACGAGCGATGATCTCTGGGGATGCCCGCTGCTGACCTGGCCTGGTTGATACCCCTGATTCCGCTCCTGGGGGCCTGCGTGACCGGCCTTGGCCTGTTGAGCTTCAACCGCACCGTCAACCGGCTGCGCAAGCCGGTCGCCTGGTTTTTGATCAGCTGTGTGGGCGCCGCGGCGGTGCTGAGCTTCGCCGTGCTGGCGGAGCAGCTGGCCGGCGCGGCCCCCCGGGAGGTGCTGTTCGACTGGGCAAGCGCGGGCACCTTCAACTTGCAGATGGGCTACCGCGTGGATGCCCTGGGGGCCGTGATGCTGGCTTTGGTCACCACCATTGCCCTCTTGGTGATGGTCTACTCCGATGGCTACATGGCCCATGACAAGGGCTATGTGCGCTTTTTCACCTACCTCGCCCTCTTCAGCAGCTCCATGTTGGGGCTGGTCATCAGCCCAAACCTCCTCGAGATCTATGTGTTCTGGGAGCTGGTCGGGATGTGTTCCTACCTGCTTGTGGGTTTCTGGTACGACCGGGACGGAGCGGCCAACGCGGCCCAGAAGGCCTTTGTGGTGAATCGGGTGGGCGACTTTGGCCTCCTGCTAGGCATTCTCGGCCTGTTTTGGGCCACGGGCAGCTTTGGCTTTGAACCTGTGGGGCAGCGGCTGGCTGAGGCGGTGGCGGACGGTCGGGTCAGTCAGGCCGTGGCCGTGCTGCTTTGCCTGCTGGTGTTCATGGGCCCCATGGCCAAATCCGCCCAGTTCCCCCTTCATGTCTGGCTGCCGGACGCGATGGAGGGCCCCACCCCGATTTCCGCTCTCATCCACGCGGCCACGATGGTGGCCGCCGGGGTGTTTCTGGTGGCCCGTCTGCAGCCCCTCTACGCCCCCTATCCCCTGGTGCAGCTGGTGATCGCCGTGATCGGCACCATCACCCTCTTCTTAGGGGCCTCCATCGCCCTCACCCAACAGGATTTGAAAAAGGGTTTGGCCTACAGCACCGTCTCCCAGCTGGGGTACATGATGTTGGCGATGGGCTGTGGGGCCCCGGTGGCAGGGATGTTCCATCTGGTCACCCACGCGTTCTTCAAAGCCATGCTTTTCCTGGGCTCTGGCTCGGTGATCCATGCCATGGAGGAGGTGGTGGGCCATGAACCTGTCTTGGCCCAGGACATGAGGCTGATGGGAGGTCTGAGGAAATACATGCCCGTCACGGCGATCACCTTTTTGATCGGTTGCGTCGCCATTTCTGGGATTCCCCCCCTGGCGGGCTTCTGGAGCAAAGATGAAATCCTCGGCCAGGCTTTTCACACCTACCCCCTTTTATGGGCGGCGGGTTTTCTCACCGCTGGGATGACTGCCTTTTACATGTTTCGCCTCTACTTTCTGACCTTTGAGGGAAGTTTCCGGGGCAATGACAAGGCCATGCAGACACGCTTGCTCACCGCGGTCGGCAAAAGCGCCAGCGAGGGGCATGACGATGGCCATGACGCTGATCACCACAATGCTCATCCCCATGAGTCAGGATGGCAGATGGCCGCCCCCCTGGTGGTGCTGGCCGTGCCATCGGTGCTGATCGGGCTTCTGGGCACCCCCTGGCACAGTCGATTCGCGGGCTTGTTGGAGCCCGAAGAGGCAGCGGAGATGGCGGCCCACTTTTCGTGGGGAGAATTCCTACCGCTGGCTGGAGCGTCGGTGGCCATGTCAGTGGCGGGAATCGGCTTGGCTGTTCTGGCGTATTTCCTCCAGCGGATCAACCTGGCTCAGTCAGTGGCGGGACGGTTCCCCAAACTCAACAATTTTCTGGCCAACAAGTGGTACCTCGATGCCATTAACGACAAGTTGTTCGTGCAGGGAAGTCGATCCCTCGCGAAACGGGTGTTGGATGTGGACTCCAAAGTTGTGGATGGGGTGGTGAACCTCACCGGCTTGCTGACCCTTGGGAGTGGAGAAGGTTTGAAATATTTCGAAACTGGCCGCGCTCAATTTTATGCCCTGATTGTGTTTGCCGGGGTGATCGCCTTGGTGGTGCTCTTTGGAGCCTTCGCCTCCTAAATTTTCCCTTCGCCGCCATGCCTGTCTAGAGGGATTCAACCCGGAACGATCCCACGGTTGTGTGTTAATCCCCACCACGTCCTGTCAGAGCGGAAAGTTATTTCTAAACTGCGGGAAGTGATTGGCCCTGTTTCGTGCCCTTCCCCTGGCTCAGTGCGGCAATCCTGTTGCCGATTACCGCATCCCTGCTGATTCCCTTCGTTCCGGATGAAGGTGATGGACGCAAGGTTCGCTGGTATGCCCTCGGGATTGCCTTGGTCACCTTTCTGCTCACCGTGGGTGGCTACCTCAATGGGTACGACCCCTCCTCCGATGCCCTGCAACTGGTGGAGAGGGTGTCCTGGCTGCCCGACTTGGGTCTGGCCTGGTCCGTGGGGGCCGATGGGCTATCGATGCCCCTGATCCTGCTCACCAGCTTCATCACGGCCCTCGCTTGTTTGGCCGCTTGGCCGGTCAGCTTTAAGCCCAAGCTGTTCTATTTCCTGCTGTTGGCCATGGATGGCGGCCAAATTGCCGTCTTTGCCGTGCAGGACATGTTGCTTTTTTTCCTGGCCTGGGAGCTGGAACTGATTCCTGTCTACCTGTTGTTGGCGATCTGGGGGGGCAAGAAAAGACAGTATGCCGCCACCAAATTCATTCTCTACACAGCCGGCAGCTCGCTCTTCATCCTGTTGGCGGGGCTGGCCATGGGATTTTATGGGGGAGGGGCCCCTACCTTTGAATACACCGCATTGGCCACAAAGGATTTCAGCGCTGGCTTCCAGCTGCTGTGCTACGCCGCGCTCCTGATCGCGTTTGGGGTCAAACTTCCGATCGTTCCTCTCCACACCTGGCTGCCTGATGCCCACGGGGAAGCGACCGCCCCAGTGCACATGCTGCTGGCGGGCATTCTCTTGAAAATGGGTGGTTATGCTTTGCTGCGCTTTAATGTGCAGCTCTTACCAGATGCCCATGTCAAGTTTGCGCCTTTGTTGGTCGTGCTTGGGGTGGTCAACATTATTTATGCCGCCCTCACCTCTTTTGCCCAAAGAAATCTAAAACGCAAAATTGCTTACAGCTCCATCAGCCACATGGGGTTTGTGCTGATTGGTATCGGCAGTCTCAGTGCCCTTGGCACCAGTGGGGCTATGTTGCAAATGGTGAGCCATGGCTTAATTGGAGCCAGCCTCTTTTTCCTGGTGGGTGCCACCTACGACCGCACCCACACTCTCCAACTCGATGAGATGGGAGGTGTGGGGCAAAAAATGAGGAAGATGTTCGCCCTCTGGACCGTCTGTTCGCTGGCTTCGCTTGCCCTGCCCGGGATGAGTGGATTTGTCTCAGAACTGATGGTGTTTGTTGGTTTTTCCACTAGTGAGGCCTATAGCCTGGGCTTCAGGATCCTGATGGCCATCCTGGCGGCCATTGGTGTGATCTTGACACCGATTTACCTGTTGTCGATGTTGAGAGAAATCTTTTTTGGCAAGGAAAATATCGAGCTCGCTTCTCACACCAAGCTTATTGATGCCGAACCACGAGAAATCTATGTGATTTCCTGTCTGTTGATCCCCATCATCGGCATCGGTCTTTACCCACGCGTGATGACCGATAGCTATCGAGCCTCGATTGAAACCCTGGTGCGGCGTGAGACCCTCGCTCTCAATCGGGTGGCGTCGTATCCCATCCAGCGGGTGCTGCAAGGCATTCCCTCCTCCCCAGCCATCCCCGCCGTCGCCTTGCAGGCGCCGCCATTGACAACCCCGAGGCCAAGCCCCTATGCCGGTACCACCCTGATCCCATCCCACTGATGCGTCAGTTCAATTTTTTGCTGATTTTCAGCTTTGGCCTGGCCATGGTGATGTTTACCCTTGAGAACACCACCGCCACCACCGTTCACCTGTTGCCCGGGGTGAGTTTCACCTTTCCCCTGGCCGCTCTCCTCCTTTTGGTGGGGGGCCTGGGGGCCACAGCCGCCTGGATCTATGCCGTGTGGAGCGGGGTGGTGCGCAAGGTGGAAACCCTCCAAACCGAAGGTGAGCAAGAAGCCCAACGGGTGCGAATCCAGGAGCTGGAAAACGATCTGCAGCGGTATCGGGCCACGGTGGACGCCCAGCTGGGCTTGTTGCCCGCCGCTGGAGAAAGCACGGCTTCTCCTGGTTCCATCTAGGGGAAACCCATCCATGCCCCTGGCCCTGGTGCGTTGTGGCCAGGGAAGCTACCTTGATCACGACTATGGATCAATCGGGTGGCTGTGGCCCAATCTGGCGCCCGCATGGCGATCCGGATGTTGCAAGACGCCGCGGAGCGGGGGGACATTGACCCGTGGGATGTGGATGTGATTGCCGTCATCGATGGCTTTCTCGACAAACTTCACCAGCGCCTGTCCGCCCCAGCCCTGGCCTCCACCCTCGGCGCGAGGTTTGAGCAGGATCTCTCCGAAAGCAGTGAGGCCTTTTTAGCCGCTTCGGTGTTGGTGGGGTTGAAAGCGGAGCTGCTCGAAAAAACCAATTTCCCGCCCGAACCCCTTGATGAGGAGGCCCTGCTCGCCGAAGGGGATGACTTGGATCCCGACATGGCGTCCACGGCCATTCCCCCGCGGCCGGAACACAGGCTCCTGAGGCGTCCTGTGGCCCCTCCACCCCTGCAACGTCCTGTCAGCCTGGGGGAATTGATCCGCCAGTTGGAGGAGATTGCCGAGCGACTCGAACACGATGAGCGGCGTCCTCGCCAGAAGGGATCCCGGCGCTACAGCGAGCGGGTGGCCATCGCCCAGGTGGCCGCCCTGGCCCATCGAGAGAAGCTTCCTGAAACCACCGCGGCCCTGAATCGCTTCCTGCAGACCTCCTGGCCAGGGGAAGGGCAAGCCTGGCTGAATTTCGAGGAGCTCATGGTGGCCTGGGGGGTGTGGAGCGCGGCCGCACCGGAAGAGGATCTGGATCAGGACCGGGTGGGGGTCTTTTGGGCCCTGCTGTTCCTCAGTGCCCAGGGAAAGGTGGAGTTGCGGCAACAGGGCGGGCTGTACGGCCCCCTGAGCCTGCGGCGGCTATGGGCCGTGGTGGCGCACAACCAGACCAACGATCCAGAAGAGGGGTCAGCTGCCCTGCCGGCTCCAGAAGTGATCGCCGCCTGAGGGAGGGCGTAAAGTAAATCGATTCTTTTGGTAATACGCCTGCGAATGAAGGCGATGATTCTCGCGGCTGGAAAGGGAACCCGGGTGCGCCCCATTACCCACACCACGCCCAAGCCAATGATTCCCATCCTCCAGAAACCCGTGATGGAGTTTCTGCTTGAGCTGCTGAAGGAACATGGTTTTGACCAAATCATGGTGAATGTGTCCCATTTGGCTGAAGAAATTGAAAACTACTTCCGGGATGGGCAGAGATTTGGAGTGCACATTGCTTACAGTTTTGAAGGGCGAATCGAAGACGGCGAACTCATTGGTGAAGCCATGGGTTCGGCTGGTGGCATCAAGAGGATTCAAGACTTTCAACCCTTCTTTGATGACACTTTCATCGTTCTTTGCGGAGATGCCCTCATCGACCTTGATCTCACGGAAGCTGTAAGACGACACAAGGCCAAGGGTGCCATGGCCAGCCTCGTCACCAAGCGTGTGCCCCGAGAGCAAGTCAGTAGTTATGGGGTGGTGGTCACGGATGATGATGGCAGAGTTCTTTCTTTCCAGGAAAAACCCTCCGTTGATGAAGCAGCCAGTGAAATGATCAACACTGGTATCTATATTTTTGAGCCTCAGGTGTTGGATTTCATTCCTTCCGGCGAACCTTTTGATATCGGTTCTGATCTTTTCCCAAGATTGGTTTCCGCTGGCGCCGCTTTTTATGCTCTTCCAATGGAATTTGAATGGGTGGATATTGGTAAGGTCCCCGATTACTGGCAGGCCATCCGTAGTGTTCTCCAAGGCGATGTGCGCCAGGTCCAAATCCCAGGCATTGAGGTGAAGCCAGGAATTTACACAGGCTTGAATGTCGCGGCGAATTGGGACAAGATCAATGTTCAAGGTCCAATTTATGTTGGTGGTATGACAAAAATTGAAGATGGGGCCACCATCATTGGACCGGCCATGATTGGACCTAGTTGCCACATTTGTGAGGGGGCAACCATTGATAATTCCATCATTTTTGATTATTCACGCATCGGCCCAGGCGTCAATTTGCTTGAAAAGCTGGTCTATGGCCGCTATTGTGTAGACCGCAACGGCGACCATTTCGACCTGCAGGAAGCGGCCTTGGATTGGCTCATCACCGATGCTCGCCGACAAGACAAAATCTCGCCCTCTCCACAGCAAAAGGCTTTGGCTGAGCTGCTAGGTACGAATTTTGCCCTCAAGGCCAGTTAAATCTGGCCCCCTTCCAGGGGCTTCACCCCGGCCATGGCCAGGATGCGGGGGATGCGCTCTTCCGCTTTGATGGCCATGAGATGCACCCCCTGGGCAATCTCGGCGTAGGTGGCCACCTGTTCAGCGGCAATGACGATGCCCTCAGTGGCGGGGTCCTCGGCGGCAGCCAACCGGTCAATCAAGGATTGGGGGATCGAGGCGCCGGGAACCACGCGGTTGATGAATTGGGCGTTCTTCGCGGATTTGAGCAGAAACACCCCCGCCAACACAGGCAAACCAAGGGGGCCCGTGATCTCCTCCACAAAACGTCTCAGCGGATCGGCATGCATCACCATCTGGGTTTGCATGAAACGGGCACCCGCCTCCCATTTTTTTCGCACCCGGCTGGCCAACCCACTCCAACTGGGGGAATGGGGATCGGCAGCCGCACCGCTCAACAACTGAATCCTCCCATCGGGTAAGAGACCCTTCACGGGATCGGTCCCCGCGTTCAAACTGGCCACAAGTTTCAACAAACGCACAGACTCCAATTCGTTCACCGGCCTGGCATCTGGCTGATCCCCCGCCCGAACGGGATCGCCGGTGAGACAAAGCACATTGGGAATGCCCAGAGCATGGGCTCCGAGAAGATCGGCCTGCAGGGCGATCCGGTTGCGATCGCGGCAGGTCATCTGTAAGACAGGCTCAATCCCTCGCTCCATCAACAGGCGACAGACGGCGAGGCTGCTCATGCCCATCACGGCCCGGCTCCCATCGGTCACATTCACGGCATGCACCAACCCCTTGAGGGCGGAGGCCGCTTCAAGCGTCCGCGTCACATCCCCCCCACGGGGGGGAGCCACCTCTGCCGTGATGGTGAACTGCTCGGACGACAGAGCTTGCGCAAGCTTCACAGCAACGGGGCGAATGCCCGACATCATGCCCCACGATCCTTCCTTAGGATTGACCCCTCTGGAAAGGTCTCCATGGCTGAGAGCGACCCCCGTCAACAAGCCACATCGCCGGGGTTCGAGCTGGGCCGGACAGACCTTTCGGAACGAGAATTGGAAATCATTGAACTTGTGGCCACTGGCCAAACCAATCAGGAAATCGCAAAGCAACTTACGATTAGCAAACGCACCGTCGATAATCATGTCAGCAATATCTTTGCAAAAACCGGGGCAAAAAATAGAGTCGCTTTGATTAATTGGGCGATGGATAATGGCAAGATTTGCCGTGATGGTTTCAATTGCTGCACCCTTCCCGCGCCACCTCTTCAAGCTTGATGGGCTGGGGTTTCAGGCTTGGCGGGCCAGAGGGCCTGTCTGTCAGCTTTGGGCCACTGTTGGAAAGGGTTGCGTGCCAGTAGGGCGTTGCTGAGGGAGTGCAGCCCCGTCACTTCTTGGGCGCACCAGCTCGGGATGGCAAGGCTGTCATCAGCATGTTGTATCTCCACCTCAGCGATCACCAGTGGAGAATTGGCACCGTGAAACACATCAACCACCCAATCTCCCCCTGGGAAGACGAGTCCATAACGGCGTTTCTCCACACGCCAGGGTGCCATTCGCAGCAAGACGCTCGCATCGTCCACGGGAATGGGGTATTCAAACTCCAAGCGCACGGCGGCTGGTGCGCCCGGATCCGGTTGGGCCTTGATGGTGAGCCAGGCCTGGTGGCTTGCGTCAGAGTGCTCTCGCATGCGCACCCGTGCGGTCAGGCCATCCTCTCGGCACAGGAGATAGCCCTGGCGGAGCTCAGCGGACCATTCCACATGGGAGGTCCACTCCTCACCGCGCACCAGGAAACGACGCTCAATCTCCAAAGCCATGAACAATTCGGAAACGGGCTAGTTGGGTGAAGGGAGGGAACCGGTGAGGTTGCCAGCCCAGTGAAGTTTGTGGGTGAGGGTGCGGTAGTAGGAAGGACTTTGGTTCAAGACCACCATCGTGGCTTGAAATTCGCTGCGTTGCACCACGCAGCGATCACCTGGTTCCACGATCGAGGCCTGGACTCCATCTTTCCAAAGTCGGACCCGTCTGGAGCTTTCGCCAAGGGGCCAAATGGTGAGCCTGGAGCGGGGAGGCACCACAATGGCGCGACTGGACAGACTCATCGGACAGATGGGGTTGATCACAATCGCCTCAATGCCTGGGTGCAAAATGGGCCCACCAGCGGCCATCGAATAGCCGGTGGAACCAGTGGGGGTAGAGAGGATCAGACCATCGCCCCGATATTGATCGACCACCTCGCCATCGATGTCCAACTCCAGGAGGCAGGTGGGGGAAAGTTCATCCAAGCAGGGCTTGAAATAGAAATCGTTGAGGGCGGAGTGGGGCGCCCCCATCACCCCGTCGCCGGGATCAATGCTGGCCGAAAGCATCATGCGGCGCTCGAGGGCAAAATGATCCTCGCGCAAGCGATTCCACAGGCTGGTGGTGGATTCTTCCCCCGCCCCTCTCAGCAGGTAACGCTCATGGGTCAGGAACCCCAAGGTGCCGCCGACGTTGAAGCACAAAATAGGCACATTCAAAGGAGCGAGGTGGCGCGCGGCTCCGAGAACCGTGCCATCTCCACCAAACACGACAGCCAGATCAGGGAGCTGAGCCTCACTGGCCAACAAGCCAGGGAAGGGATTCCTGGTGAGGCCACTTTCGGCCAGAGTCACTGTGACCCCGGACTCCTGGAGTTCACGCACACAGAGATTCGCCTCTTTGCGGGCCAGCTGACTGTCGTGGCGAATGATCAGCCAAACGCATTCAAGGCGCATGGATGAGGGTCACCAACGCAAGAGATTAAAGCGTTCCATATCAACGGTTTCGCGATTGCGATAGAGAGACAGCAGGATGGCAAGGCCCACGGCCGCTTCCGCCGCGGCAACGGTGATCACAAAAATGGCAAACACCTGACCCCTGATGAGTTGGCCGTCGATGTAATTGGAAAAGGCCATTAAGTTAAGGTTGACTGCGTTGAGCATCAACTCAATGCTCATCAACACCCTCACGGCGTTGCGACTGTTGATCAACCCCCAAACCCCAATGCAAAAGAGCAAGGCGGCCAGGGTGAGAAAGGCTTGCAGAGGAACAGGTGAATTGATGTCCATAACGGGGCGGCGAGGGTAGGTAGGGGGGCGACGCTTAGGTGCGAGAGGCGGATTTGGAGCGATCCAGCAGGAGCGGGGTGCGGGCCTTCTCGATCAAACCCTGATCAGCGGGGTCGCCGGTGATCACATCACTGGCAAAGACATCCCGGCGCGCCAGCACGATCGCACCGATCATGGCCATCAGCAGGAGCACAGAAGCCAGTTCAAATGGCAGGAGATAATCGCTGAAGAAATGCTCACCGATTCTGATCGTGGCCTCCTCGCCGATCGGCGTGGGCCCCGGCAAGGGCCAAACGGTGCTGAAGGCCACCCGCAGCAACAGGGTGAACAGTCCCAAGCAAACCCCTCCTGAAAGCAGGCGTCTGGAAAGCAGACCGGGTATTGCCGAGAGAGCTTCCTTCTTATTGACCAGCATGATGGCAAAAAGAATCAACACGTTGACCGCACCCACATACACCAACACTTGTGCCGCCGCCACAAAGCTGGCATTGAGCAAGAGATACAACCCCGCCACGGCAAGGAAAACACCACCCAACAAGAATGCGGAATAAACAATATTTTCAAGCAACACCACACCCAGGGAGCCGAAAACGAGAGTGGCTGAAAGGATCAAGAAGCAAATTTTTTCCGTGGTGAGGGCGATCATGAAGCACTCTTCTCCTTGGAGCTGGGTGGATTGGCGGAACTGGTTTCCGCGAGGATTTGGGCTGGCAGCTTGCCCGCCCTCGGGGTGGTTGCCGGCACGCCGTGGGGTTCGATTTCCCCCTTAGGCAGGTAGGCAAGCTCCCTCAGTGGGTAAACAGCGGGATCGGTGGTGACACTGGTGGGAAGCCGACCGAGGGCGATGTTGTCGTAATTGAGGCTGTGGCGATCAAAGGCCGCCAGTTCATATTCTTCCGTCATCGACAGGCAGTTTGTGGGGCAGTATTCCACACAGTTGCCACAGAAGATGCACACACCAAAATCAATGGAGTAATTTCGGAGTTCCTTTTTCTTGGTGTTTTTGTTCATCACCCAATCCACCACCGGCAGATTGATAGGACAGACGCGTACGCAAACCTCACAAGCGATGCATTTGTCAAATTCGTAATGGATGCGTCCCCGGTAGCGCTCTGAGGGGATCAGTTTTTCATAGGGGTATTGAATGGTGATCGGCCTGCGACGCAGGTGATCGAAGGTGACGCCGAGGCCTTGGCTGATGTACTTGGCGGCACTGACGGCATCTTTGGTGTAGTCACCGACTTTTTGGAGAAACCCAAACATGGCTGTAAAGACTCAAGAGAAGGACGGGGGAAGGGTGGGCAAGGCTGATTAGCCGCCAAAGGCGAAGGGGAATGCCAGCTTCAGGGCGGCGGTGATCAACAGGTTGACCAGACCGATGGGAAGAAGAAACTTCCAACCCAGATCCAGCAGTTGATCGATGCGGACCCTGGGAACGGTCCAACGAAGAAGGATGGCAAAAAATACCAGTAGGTAGGCTTTGAGAACGGTCATCACGATGCCCACACTGGCGGTGATCACTTGCACAAGGGGCGCGTCGATCGATTGACCAAGCCACTGGGCCAGCCATTCAACAGGGACCGGAAATCCCCAACCCCCGAGGTAAAGGACGGAGACAAGCAGGGCTGATAAGACAAGATTGATGTAACTTCCGAGATAGAAGAGAGCAAACTTCATGCCGGCGTACTCGGTTTGGTACCCGGCAACCAACTCTTCTTCCGCCTCCGGAAGGTCGAACGGGAGGCGCTCGCACTCAGCCAGCGCGCAGATCCAAAAAATCAGAAAACCCACTGGTTGGCGCCAGATGTTCCAGCTGAGGATGCCGGCGCCGGTCTGCTGGTTCACAATGTCGACGGTGCTCAGTGAGTTGCTCATCATCACGATGGCCAACACAGCGAGAGCTAGGGGAATCTCGTAGCTGATCGATTGGGCCGCGGCGCGTAACCCGCCAAGGAGAGAATATTTGTTGTTGCTGGCATAGCCACTCATCAGCAAGCCAATGGGTTGAATGCTGCTCAGGGCAATCCAGAGGAAGATGCCAACGCCGACGTTGCTAATGAGTAGATTCTGACCAAAGGGAACAACCAGCCAGGACAGAATGACGGGCACAAGCACCAAGATAGGTCCCAGGGTGAACAGCAACCCATCGGCCCGGGCGGGGATCACATCTTCTTTCACCAACAACTTCAGGCCATCCGCGAGGGGCTGAAGGATTCCCAGGGCTCCAGCGTATTCGGGACCAATTCGCTGCTGCACGGCGGCGGAAATCTTTCGCTCCAACCACACGTTCACCAGCACCCCCACCACAGCGGCCGTGAGCACCAGGAGCATGGGCAAGGGCAGCCACACCACCCTGGCCAGCCCGGGCGAAAGCCCCAACCCCTCCAGCAGGGAGCTGAAGCTGGATTGAAGGTCGATCCCTGCGGCCACGGAACCTGGTGTGACCGGCGGTGTCGGCAGCATGAAGACAGCCCCAATTGGGAGGAAACTTAGACGGAGAGGGGCGCCCTTGGTGGCTTCCCCCCTTCCGAAGCGGCCCTCACACGGGCAGGGGGCGCTGTTCCAACGGCAGCCAGGGCCGTTCCGGGGAGCCGGTGTAGATCTGGCTGGGGCGGTAGATGCGGTTGGCGCCGAGCTGCTCTCGCCAGTGGGCCAACCATCCCGCCGTGCGGGCAATGGCGAAAATGGGGGTGAACAGGTCGCGGGGGATGCCCAATTTGCGGTACACCAGCCCGGAATAGAAATCCACGTTGGGGTAGATCCCCTTCGGACCGAGGCGATCGGCGGCCGCGGCTTCCACAGCCCTGGCCAGGTCGTACATGGGATCGGCCCCAAAGCGGGTGAACAGCTCCTCGGCCAATCCCTGGAGGATGACCGCCCTTGGGTCTTTCACTCGGTATTCCCTGTGGCCAAAGCCCATGATCTTCTGTTTGGCGGCGATCGCCCGATCCAACCAGGGCTCCACTTGGTCGACGGTTGAGATCTCCTCGAGCATCTCCAGCACATCCTCATTGGCCCCGCCATGAAGGGGGCCGGCCAAGGTGCCCACCGCCGAGGCCACGACCGCGTAGGGATCGGTGAGGGTGCTGGCGGTGACCCGGGCACTGAAGGTGGAGGCGTTGAGGCTGTGCTCGGCGTGAAGAATCAAGCAGGCGTCAAAGATTCGGGCGGCGGTGGGGTCGGGTTCCCGCTCCGTGAGCATGTACAGAAAGTTGGCCGCGTAGGAGAGATCATCCCGGGGCTGGATGGGATCCTGCCCTTTGCGGATGAGCTGAAACGCGGCCACCATTGTGGGGATCTTGGCGATCAGCCGCACCACCGCCGCCACGATGTACTGCGGATCGTTGAGAGCACGCCGGGAATAAAAGAGCCCCAAGGACGCCGCGCTGGCTTGAAGGGCGTCCATGGGATGGCCCGAGGCCGGGAAACACTTCATCATGTCGCGGATGCGGAAACTCACCCGTCGGTGCATCTGCACCTCCTGTTCAAATTCCCGCAGCTGAAAGATTGTGGGCAGCTCGCCCCAGATCAGGAGATAGGCGGTTTCCAGAAAGCTGCTTTGACGAGCCAGTTGCTCCAGGGGGTAGCCCCGATAGGTCAACACCCCCCGTTGACCATCGATGTCACAGATCGCGGATTGGGTGGCGGGCACCCCCTCCAGGCCGGGACGGAACGGGTAAGGCTGGGCCGGCGGAGCGGAAGGAGCGGAGGGTGCCGGGGGAGACTCCGGGGGAGGCGCGTCAGAGGGTTGAGCGGAGGTTTTTGCCGCCATGACAGCGCGTGCGACTGGTTTGAACCTACGTGCCGGGGCAATCCTTGGAACGTAGCGTTGGCGTCTAGTTGGCTTCAGCCAAGGGCCAGCACCTTGGGGGTCAGCAGAAGACGCAGCTGGGCTCCCTCCTGTGGGAAGGGGCCAGAGGGCTCGCGGGCCCAGCCCAGCAGGGCCAAGCCGGCTTTCTTGAGGACCACGGCTCCCGGTGGGGCGGCCATCAGCCGGCAGGCCAAGAGCCCGAGATCCGGTTCGTGGCCCACCAGGATCACTCGGTGGGGCCGGTCGGGACGGGACCACCACGCCTGAAGCAGGGGCCCAGGATCCGCCCCTGGGGCCAGGGCGTCGTCGCACGACAGGCTGGGGGCCAGTCCAACGGCCACCGCGATCTCCGCGGTTTGCTGGGCTCGCGGGAGGGGGCTCGTGAAGAGGACCGGGGCGTTCAGGCCGAGAGCCAGCGCCCGCTGGCAAACCTGTTTTGTGCGCTCGCGCCCCGGGGGGGTGAGGGAGCGGAGGCCATCGGGCACGGCGCCGCCACGGGGTTCGGCGATGCCGTGGCGCAGCAAGATGAGTTCAGCCTCAGCCATGGGATCCCGGCGCGAAGTCGATCCTGGCGGTCCAGCGGGTCGTGCCGTGCTCTGGGGCATCCAGGGCGAAGGCCAAATCCCGGGGACCATCAGCCAGGCCTCCCCCCGCCAAGGTGGTCATGAGGGTCCAGGGCCTCCAGTGCTGGAGGAGCTTGGAGGCGGCCTCGTCGCCCAGCACCCAGCGCAGGGGAGCATCCGGCCGGTTGAGACGCGCCAGCTGGCGTTGGCGGGCGAGAAGGCCCCGGCCCGGCGATCGGTTTTGAAGTTGGGCGAGGGTTTCACCCCACCAGGCCACCCCCTCCCCCTGCCGTCGCCACCCCGCCACGGAGGCCCGCAGCCCCTCGCCGCTCCCCTTGTTCCGTCCCTCCGATCCGCCGATGGCCCGCAGATGGGTCCAGACGGTGACCTGTTCGCCCGCCACCTCCAGGGGGGCCTCGATGAGTCCCTCGGCCGCCAGGCCAGCCTCCAGGATGTCCGGGTGGGGAATGGGGCCGCTGGTGCCCGCCAGCCAGCCCTCAGGGGACTGGGAGAGGAGGAGCACGCCAGGATCCGCGGCCGCGAGCAGGGGCGGCAAGGGCCCCCCGGCGGACGGGGTGGTGATGCGCCGCACCAGGGGCCCCAGCCAGGGGATGCGCTGGAGCGCCCCAGGGTGGCGCAGGATCGCCAGGCTGTCGGACCGCCCGCCCAGGCCGCTGAGGAGGGCGGGCTCGGGCAAGGGCATCTCCCCCGGTCCAGGGGCCGGTTCCAGGGGGTCGGGAGGGATCTCCGTCGCCTCCGCCGGGGTGTGGAGGAGGCCATTGAGCACCAGCTGGGTTCCCCTGGGTTGGAGGGCGCCCACCAGCAGGGGGGCCGAGGCGCCGGAGTTGGTCTCGAGGGCCGGCAGTCCCAGCCAGGGTCCAAAGGCCCCCGATCTAGCCACCACAAGGGCCATTCCCTCGCCCAGGCTCGCCACCCCCTCCTGGAGCGGGGCCAGGCCGGCCTCATTCAGGGCCTCAATCTGCGACACATCCAGGGCCCGCTCCAGGGTGGCGCGTCCGGAGGCGATCAGCACCAGATCGTCTTGCACCAAGGCGGTGGCCAGGGGCACCGGGTCGCGTCCCACCAGGGCACCCCGACCACTGATCAACCCCATCCCCCGGTATTGGCTGATTTGAAGGCCACTGCCCGCCAGGCTGCGGGCTTGCCAGAAGCGTTGCAAAAACCGCCGCGCCCCCTCCTCATCCTTGCTGGAGAGGGCGAGCAGCCAGCTGCCGCCCCCCTCCCCCTCCGGGGCGTCCAGGACACTGAGAGCCATCTCCGGGGCGAGCCAGCTGGCCAGCTCGTCGTGGTAGTCGAGGCCCGCCGCGGCGAAGGCCCCATCCCGCAGGCGCTCCACCGACTTGATGGCCTCCCGCCGCTGCCGAAGGGGAGCGACAGCCCTGGTGTAATCCACGGGCCGCTCCCCATCGCTGAAGAGGTAGAGGGCGAGGGGGGCTTGTCGGGGCACAAAACGGGCGGCCCGGGGGATCGTCAGCGTGTGATGCTGCAACTGGAGGGGGCCCCGTTGCCACACCCACCACCAGCCACCCCAACCCAAACCGAGGGCCAGCAAGGCGACAACCAGGAGACCAGCAAGGACGGGCCGGCCCTTCATTCCGTTTGAGCGGGGTGGATCCATCCTGCCCTCCCTGGCTCCCCCCATGACCCCTTTCGCCGCCACCGCCGTTCTTCATTCGCCGCCCATGTCGTCCGCCAGCCCAGCCCCCCATCCCGGAACGCTCACGGCCGAGGAGCTGTGGAGGCGGCTGCGGGAGGGGGAAGCCCTCCAGCTCGTGGATGTGCGCGAGGACGAGGAACTCGCCGTGGCGCGTCTGCCTTATCCCGTGGAGCACCTTCCCCTGAGTCGGGCCTCCGAATGGATGGGGGAGGTGGCCGATCGGTTGGAGCGGACCCGGCCCGTGGTGGTGCTTTGCCACGCGGGGGTGCGCAGCTGGCACTTCGCCCTCTGGCTCCAGGACACCCAGGGCTACAGCGACGTCTGGAATCTGGAGGGCGGCATTGACGCCTGGAGTGTGAGCGTCGACCCCGGGATCCCTCGCTATTAGGGGCCCAGGCCGGCCCGCCCTCTTGGAGGAAACCCAACCAGCGGGAATCTGCTTAACATCATTTTCCTTCCTTCATGGTTTGGTGGACTCCCTGCCCCGCCGACAGCAAGAGGTGCTCAGGGCCACGGTCCGCCACTACGTCGACACCGTGGAGCCCGTGGGGAGTCACACGCTCGTGCGACGGTTCGGTTTTCCCGCCAGTCCCGCCACCGTTCGCTCCGCCATGGGCGCCCTGGAGCAGCGGGGGTTGCTCACCCAACCCCACACCTCCGCCGGACGCATCCCCAGCCAATTGGGCTATCGCTTGTACGTGGATCAGCTGTTGCCCGCCCCGGGAGCGGCCGCGACCCAATTGGAGCGGGAACTGGCGGGCCTGAGCCTGCAATGGGCGGCCTTAGACGACTTGTTGATCTATGTGGCCCGGCGTCTTTCCGATCTCACCGGCTTGCTGAGCCTGATCACCCGCCCCCGGGGCCGGGCCCCCCGACTCCGGGAGATCCGCCTGGTGCCCAGCGGCGAGAGCCTCCTGGTGATCCTGGTGCAGGGCGGCGGGTTGGGCACGAGCCTGCATCTGCGCCTGCCCCCTGGCATCGACGGGGAACTGCCGATTTTGGAGCGGTGGACCAATGGCCAGCTGCGGTCGGCCGGCGGGGAGGGGATCCCCTGGGATCTGCTCCCCGCCGAGCTGGCGTCCAGTGGCCGCCTCCTGCGCCAGGCCATGGACAGCCATGCCCTGCTGACGGGCGATGGGGCGGGGACGGTGGTGGCGGCTGGGCTGGGTGGGCTCTTGGCCCAGCCGGAATTCACCCGCGCTTCCGCCCTCCTGCCACTGGTGCAACTGGTGGAAACCCATCCCGACCAGGTGCTGGGTCCGCAGGCGGGAACGGATCTTTCCCAAGCCGATCTTCAAAGTCTGGTATGGATCGGCAGTGAGCATCCCCACAAGGCCCTGGGGGAGTGCGCCGTGGTGCAGTGTCCTTATCAGACCGGGGATGGGGGACGGGGGTTGGTGGCCCTCGTGGGCCCGATGCGGATGGCCTACGCTACGGCTCAGGCGGCTGTGAAGTCGGTCGCGCGGTTGCTTCAACGGCGCTTCAGCTGAGGGAGAACGCCCGGGAGCGATGTCATGACGTATTGCCTGGCTTTTTTGTTGGACGCTGGCTTGGTTTTTGCGTCTGACTCACGCACGAATGCCGGAGTTGATTACATTTCAACCTACAGCAAGATGCATATCTTTAAGCCGGCCCCCGATCGCATCTTTGTGATCATGGCGGCCGGCAATCTTGGTACCACACAAGCTGTTCTCAATCGCATTCGCCGTGACATTGATGAGCATCAATTGCGGGCTCAAGACTCACGGCGTCTCGGATTCCCCCTTGATGAGGAGGCCGCCGACGAAGAGGGACCCCCTGATTTCATCGGTGCGCGCTATCTGTTTGAGGTGGCCGACTACATTGGCACCTTGAGCGTGTCCGTGCAGCGCAACTATCGCCATTCGCTGCGGGAAGCCGGGGCTACTGGAGAGGCGAGTTTCATCCTGGGAGGGCAGATTGCTGGCCAACCCCATGGGCTCTACCTGATCTATCCTCAAGGCAACGCAATCATGGCGTCCCAGGAAACGCCATTTTTGCAAATTGGTGAGAGCAAATATGGCAAACCCCCCTTGGATTACATCGGTCACCACGGGATGAGCTTGGAAGACGCCGCCCGTCTCTGCCTGGTGTCGCAGGTGGTCACCCGTCGCTCCAACCTCACGGTTGGCCCCCCCTTTGATGTGGCGATGCTCCCCAGGGACGCCCTGGAGGTGAGTCGACGCCTGCGGTTGCAGAAAGATTCCTTCCTCATCACCCGCACCATGGAAACCTGGGCGCGGAGCATGCAAGACACGCTCTCTCGTCTGCCACGCTTCAGCTGGGAGGAGGATCCCCTCTGAGCGAAGAGAGGATCCGCTGGAGATGGTGGTTCTCAGGGCTGGAGGGAACCCCCCAGCTTTTCGGCCACCGTGTTCACATCCTTGTCGCCGCGGCCCGAGAGATTGATCACCACCTCCGTGCCGGGGGCGAGGGTGGGGCAGAGCGTCTCCAACCAGGCGAAGGCGTGGGCCGTCTCCAGGGCCGGAATGATTCCCTCCAGTCGGCACAGGAGTTGGAGAGCCTGGAGGGCTTCCGCGTCGGTGACGGCGGCGTATTCGGCCCGGCCGATGCCCTTGAGGTAGCTGTGCTCCGGCCCCACGCCCGGGTAGTCGAGACCGGCGCTGATCGAGTGGGCCTCTCGCACCTGGCCTTCCTCGTCCTGCAGCAACAGGCTCATCGCGCCGTGCAGCACGCCCACCCGACCCTGGGTGATCGTGGCGGCATGGCGTCCGGTGGCCACGCCTTCGCCGGCGGCCTCCACGCCGATCAAGCGCACGGAAGGCTCGGGCACAAAGGCGTGGAAGAGGCCCATGGCGTTGGACCCCCCTCCCACGCAGGCCAGGAGCACGTCGGGAAGGCGCCCGAAGGCTTCCGCGCATTGGGCCTTGGCTTCCTCGCCGATCACCGCGTGGAAATCGCGCACCAGCTTGGGATAGGGATGGGGGCCGGCCACCGAGCCCAAGATGTAGTGGGTGGTTTCCACGTTGGTGACCCAATCGCGGATGGCTTCACTGGTGGCGTCCTTGAGGGTGGCCGTGCCGGCGGTGACGGGCTCCACGGTGGCCCCCAGCAGCCGCATGCGGAACACGTTGAGGGCTTGGCGGCGCATGTCTTCCGCGCCCATGTAGATCACGCACTCCAAGCCAAAGCGGGCGCACACCGTGGCCGTGGCCACCCCGTGTTGGCCGGCGCCGGTTTCGGCGATGACGCGCTTTTTGCCCATGCGCAGGGCCAACAGCGCCTGGCCGAGGGCGTTGTTGATCTTGTGGGCGCCCGTGTGGTTGAGATCTTCCCGCTTCAGCCAGATGCGCGGCCCCCCCTCGGGCCGGCGGTAGTGTTCGCTCAGGCGCTCCGCCTCGTAGAGGGGGGATGGGCGACCCACATAGGTGCGCAGCAGGTGGTTGAGGCGCTCAGTGAACGCCGGATCCGCCCAAGCTTCGGCGGCGGCGGTCTCCAGCTCCGCCAGGGCCGGCATGAGGGTTTCCGGCACGTACTGTCCGCCAAAGGCCCCAAAGCGGCCGAGGGCGTTTGGGCGGGCGGCGGGAGCCAGGGCGGCGGGATCGGGGGCGGTGCCCGTGGCGAGAGGAAGGGTGCTGGTCACCGGGCGGCGAATGGGGGTGTGGCCAGCCTAGGGATCTTTGCTTGGCGAGTTCAACTGAGGCTTGGACTCAAGTGGCCAGGCTGTCGCGGTGCAACACAGTGATCACCTCCAGGATTTGGTCCGCGCGGCCCTCGGGGAGGCTCATCCGCGCGGCCATCTCCTGGAGCAAGCCGTTTTCCACCGCGTTCACCGCGCGATCGCAATGCACCAGATGAGCGGCCATCGCCAGGGCGGTTTCCCGCTGGCTGGGGGAGAGCGTGGGGATCGCCCGGGCGATCAGCTCCCGCCAGCCTTGGTCGTGGAGGAGCTGAAGCAGCCCCTCAAACAGGTGTCCCATCCTCTCTTGACCGAGATCGACATAGGGATGGCGACCATCGAGCTGAGCGCGCAGGATGGCGGCCTCGTGCGGATCCACGACACCGTCGCAGGCGATGGCGGCCAGGGCGATGGCGGCAAAGGCCTCGGCGGGTGTCATGGCCGTCACGCGGACAGAGACCCTATTGCAGCAGATTTCAATCCAAGCTGGCGGATCTACCTCGGCAGGGTGAAGGGAAGCGAGGAGTGATGCAGCACGATCCGGATCTGGCCATCGGGTTCTTTGAGAAACACCCAGGTTTTATCCACAGTGGTGACAGCGCCTTTCGCATCCGTGAGGTCGACATTGCCCATGGTGGTGGCAAACATGCCATGCAACTGAATCACCTGGTTGCGCACCGCGCAGGTTTTCCATGGCTTGATGGCGAAACCTTTGTCGTTGGGATGGCTGGGATCACCGCCCACGAAATAGGCCAGGGCCCCGGCTTTGGTGGCTCTGAAGGTTTGGGGTGGAGTGGTGAGGGTGGGTTTGAAGGCCACCGCGCCGTAGGGGTAGCCGTAGGCCTGATCCAACACCTGGGTGGCCGTGGCTTTGGCCTTGACGAAGCCGCCAGTGGCGTAGGCCTCGCTGATCGCCAGCAGGCCCGCGCACCAGCCTTTCTGAGCCTGCAACACCTGGGCCTCGCTGATGTTGGTGTCCATGCGCAGGGGAGGATCGACTTGGAAGCCGAATGCGCCCAACGGATTGGAGAGGGTGAGGGCTGAGGCGAGGGTGATCGCGATCGTCCCGGGGGTGGAGCTGGCGCGCGCCATCGAGGAAGGGAGGAGTGGTTGGCGAGCGAATTTAGTCTGTTGGCGCGTGCCCCTCCCTGGCCCGCACAGGCTGTGATGGGGCATGGGCGGCTCACCAGGGAGAATGGCCTCCAATCCTTGCCTCGGCGGGCCCCGCCCCATGACCACCAATCTTCCGGTCGCCACCAACATCGTTTGGCATCACTCCACCGTGACGCGAGCGGCCAGGGCCCACCAGCGGGGGCACCGAAGCGCCATTCTGTGGTTCACCGGGCTGAGCGGAGCGGGGAAAAGTACCCTGGCCAATGCCGTGAATTCGGCCCTGTTTGAGCAGGGCCTGGCCTGTTACGTGCTCGATGGCGACAACGTGCGCCACGGACTCTGCAAAGATCTGGGCTTTTCTGATCGGGATCGGGAGGAAAACATTCGCCGCATCGGTGAGGTGGCCAAGCTCTTCCTCGACGCGGGCGTGGTGGTGCTCACGGCGTTTGTGTCGCCCTTCCGGGCGGATCGGGCCCGGGCGAGGGAACTGGTGGCCCCTGGGGACTTCATCGAGATTTACTGCGCCGCTGATTTGGGAGTGTGCGAGGAACGGGACACCAAGGGGCTTTACGCCAAGGCCAGGAGCGGGGAGATCAAGGAGTTCACGGGAATTTCCAGTCCCTATGAGGCGCCGGAGGCCCCCGAACTGCGGATCGACACCGGACGCCAAAGCCTGGAGGACTGCGTGCGGCAGGTGTTGCTCCACTTGCGGCAAATCGGGGTCATCCCCGCTCCCGATGAGGCCTGAGAGCATGGGACCCAAAGGCGGCTGGCGAGAATTCCCCTCTCCCGAGAGCCAGGTACGGCCGGCGGAGGCTCCGGCGGTCACGCCAAAGGCTCAGCGTCGGGTGCGGGTGCAACGCACCAAAGCGGGCAAGGGCGGCAAGACCGTCACCCTGATCACCGGCTTGGAGCTGGGAGACGCGGAGGCGCAAGCGCTGTTGAAACAGCTGAAGGCCGGAGCGGGCACAGGAGGCAGCTTGAAGGAAGGGGTGATTGAACTTCAGGGCGATCAGGTGACGGCGGCCCTGGCGGCCTTGGAGCGGGAGGGATTTCGGCCGAAACGGGCCGGGGGTTGAGGCTCAGGAACCCGCCAGGGAAAAGCGCTTTAGTTTCCTCAGGGCTCTCAAGGCGTTTTCCCGAGGTTTGGCGATGAAGGGAAGACGAACAAACACATGATAATAGATCTCATCTAGCGGGGTAATCTCCTTGCCAAATTCACGGTGATGCAAGATCGCCGTGTGGCGGGTGATCGGTGTTTCTTTGTAGTGAATGTCTCGCAATAGATCCGCGTAAGGGGTCATGCCAAGGCGATGGGCCACGATGCCCGCCGCCGGCTGATCGCAGCGATGGCCGCGCACCCTGGGATCGGAGGAAATTCGTTGGTTTTTGTTCCAGAAGATGGCCTGATAGTCCTCCCAGGACTCCACAGGATCACTGGTGCCCCTGGCCGTAATCCCATCGGACATCACCCCCTGCCACCCCCGTAGAAACTGACAGGCCAACGATGAGCGCATGTCCAAGCCGATGACGGAACAGGGCATTTCTGGAATGCCCATGGCTTCATCCCGGGAGAGGCCATTCGCCGCGAGGGCCTCATCGCTGATCCATTGACCCATCATCTGATCATAATTGTTATTGAACATGGCGTAACCGTTCTTCTGGATCAAATGAAAGACTGGATCCAGGGAGCGTAGGGCGATGCAGACCGAATCCATCCAGAGAATTTCTTCGTAGCCCAGATCACGGGCCGCAAAGAAGCAATGGGGTTTAAAACCAAAGGGAACATCGAAATGAGCTGGAGACCCCTCGGGAAGCTCGTCACTCCAGCACAGAAAATCCCCTTCGAAGCGCGTTCGCCGCAAACTCTCTTCCAGCCTGCGCAAGCTATCCGTGAAGGCCTTCTTGCCAACGCCAAGGGAAATCACACATCGATTGGGACGCGCCTCGCGACCCGCACGGATCGGAATAATGTTCACGGCTTAAATGTTGACGTTGTCAAACATAATTAAACCCAATCCTACACCAACCGCCCGGTCGCCCCCTCCCCGAAGGTGGGTTCAGTCTCCAGGGCCAGGGTTGGAGAACGCTTCAGCGCCAAGCTCTTGAATCGAGGACGGCCCCAGGTCTGGTCTCGCCCCAGAATCGGAGCACCCCGCCCAGCCGCGCCCATGCCCGATCTCTTTTCCCCGCTGCGCGTGGGCCCCCTGGAGGTGCCCAACCGCGTTTGGATGGCGCCCCTCACCCGCTGCCGGGCGGAGGAGGGCCATCAACCCGGCCCCCTGATGGCGGAGTACTACGCCCAGCGGGCCAGCGCGGGATTGCTGATCGCGGAGGCCACGATGGTGATGGAGGGAAACTCCGCTTTTTGGCGGGAGCCCGGCATCTACAGCCCGGCCCAAATCGAGGGCTGGCGTCTCACCACCGAGGCGGTGCACCAGGCTGGGGGACGAATCGTGCTGCAGATTTGGCATGGCGGCCGGGCCTGCCACCCCCTGCTCAATGGCGGGCGCCAGCCCGTGGCGCCCAGCCCGATCGCCATCGAGGGCGACGAGGTGCACACGCCGGAGGGCAAGCGGCCCTATGTGGTGCCTCGGGCTCTCACCGACGAGGAGATCCCGGCCATCGTGGACGGCTTTCGGCTCGCCGCCCGCAACGCCATGGCCGCTGGTTTTGACGGGGTGGAAGTGCATGGCGCCAACGGCTACCTGCTGGATGAATTCCTGCGGGATGGGAGCAATCACCGGGACGGCGCCTATGGCGGCCCGATTGAGAATCGGGCCCGGCTGCTGCTGGAGGTGTTGGCGGCGGTGGCGGGGGAGACGCCCGTGATGGGCCTGCGGCTCTCGCCTCTCAACAGCTACAACAGCATGGCCGACAGCGACCCCGTGGGTCTGATCACCTGGCTGGCGCGCCGGCTGAACGATTTGCCCCTGGCCTATCTGCATGTGATGCGGGCCGATCTGTTGGGCTTGCGACACGGCGATGTGCTCACCCCGGCGCGGGAACACTTCCATGGGGTGCTCGTCGCCAACATGGGCTACACGGCGGCGGAGGCGGAGGCGGCTCTGGCCGAGGGCGCGGTGGACGCGGTGGCCTTTGGCACGGCTTTTCTGGCCAATCCGGATCTGCCAGAGCGGTTCCGCCGGGGGGCTCCCCAGCAGACTCCTGATCCAGCCACTTTTTACAGCCCCGGCCCGGTGGGCTACACCGACTATCCGCGCCTGGAACCCCAAAGCTGAGCCGGAGCCCTGGATCGTGGGGCCTATTGCTCCACGATCGCCAGGGCGCCCACCAGGGGTTGGGCTCCGGCGACAGGGGCACCCACCGGGGCGAACGTGACAGCAAGTTTGTCGGTGTTGAGAAGGTTCCGCGCCCTCAGCCTGGCCGCCAGCGCGGTGATGTCGAAGCTCACAAACTTGTCTCCCGTGCCATGGTCCTCCCCGCCGTGGTCACCGTGGCCCGCGGCGAAGAAATTGATCGTTCCCACCAAATGCTCCTGGCCCCCCTCCGGCGCCAGGCCTTCGGGAAGGGCCAGGAACACGTTGAAGAGCGTGCCGGGCTGGAGGTCGGCTCGCAGCTGGCGCAACACCAGAAAAACGCTCCGTTTGGGATCCACCGCCGCCATGCGGGCGGCGAAGGTTCGGGCCGGGGGGACGTCCCCCCTGGGGACCGACGGCGGGACGAGATCCATGGTGGCGCGGGCGGGGGCGGCCCCCAAGGTGAGCGGGGCCCCCTGGCCGATGGTGCTGATGGCGGTCGGCAAGGGAGACCGTCTGGAGGGGGGGCAGGCGGGCACGGATTCCAAGCGGTCGTAGGCGTAGCCGAGCCGGGAGATGGCCAGCACGTCGGCGATCCTGGTCACCACCCGGTTGCCGTTGCCGTCGGCAAAGATGAAGGTTTTGTTGAGGAAGGCGGAATCGGTGGGATTGGCTCGACCCGCCGCGTTCCAGCTGGCCCAGAGGCGATCAATCATGCAGTGATGCAGCCAAAACACCGGGTCGCCCGCGGCCCAGGGCACCGCCCCCATGTTGGTGGTGTTGCCCACCCCAACATGGACATTGCCATGGAGACCAAAGTCGAGGGTTTGGTTGAAACCCGCCAACGCCCCAGAGGACCTGTAGGCGCATTGCGACAAGGCGTCGAGATTGAGCACTCCAGGGGCGGCGATGGCACGGCCTTCATTGACCCCAGGATTGCGCCTGGCCATATACAGAGCCCCGAACGTGGGATCGCCCAAGCGGGTGAATTCCGGCGGGATCACGCCATAGCTAGAACCGGATCTTGTGGAGTTCCAGTAAGGAAGGGTGAAGGTGGGGTTGCCACTGACATTGCGGATGATTTGCTCAAAGAAATAGACATACATTCGATGCCAGGGAAGAAAATATTCCTCCGGTTGGCCGCTGTGGGATTGACAGGTGTTCCACGTCTCGTTGGCGAGGGTTCGCCGGGGGGTTGGCGAGGGGTAGATCCGCGCGAGCTCAGCGCTCTTGGTGGTGGATCCCCTCACGAAGTGGGTGTACCACTGAAAGGTCCAACTCAAGGGATTGGCTTCGGGATAGAGCGCGGTGGTTTGCATCCGCCGCACCGCCGCCGCGTAAACCCGCAGCATGGCTTGGCCCTGGGGGCTACGGGCGTCGTGGCGCACCAGCGGCGCCTGGGCGCGGGCGTATTTGTCGAACCAGAGGGCGAAGGGGATGGTGGCGGCACCGGTGAGGAAGGAACGCCGTTTGAGGAGAGTCATGGGGAGAGGCGAAAGAGGGGCGGGCTTACTGATCCACGATTTCCAGGTGCCCCACGACCACGCGGGCGCCTTGCTCGGGCCGCCCATCGGGGATGAAGGTGACCGTGGTGTGGGGGAGCAGGAGGCCGCGGCGTTCCAGGGCCAAGGCGGTGTCGGTGAGGTCGAAGCTGAAAAAGAGCTTCTCCTCGGCGCCCTTGGGGGCCCCGGGGGGCCGGGCTGAGAAGAAGTTGACGGTGCCCACGCGGCGCGGATCGTTGGCCGCGGGGGTGGCCCCGGCCGGAAGATCGATGTAAACCGAATAGGTGACACCGGGCTGGGCGGTGGCGGTGAGGCCGCGGAGGATGAGATAGCGGCGGCGGCCAGCGGCGGCCAGGGGGGAGGCCAAAGCGGGGCCGACAAGGGCGGCGGTGGCGGGTTGGGCGCCCAGGGGC
>JBKCPG010000340.1:0-13789 GCA_046309395.1 Cyanobacteriota bacterium
AGCGCCACTTGGCGTTGTCTCAGGTCGATTTGCTTGAGGTATTGCTCCGCCACACTCACCAAGGTGGGTTGGCCCACAAGGGTGATCGTGCCCAGCCGCCGATCGATGGTGCCCGATAATCCCTGCAGGGGCCCGGGCTGGCCCCCGTAGGATTCGATGGCCGTGCCCACGCTGCTGGAGGAAAAGGTGTTGCTTGAGGTCTGTCCGCCACTGGCGCTGCCGCCGCCCACATTGGTGGCCGTTCCCGAGGATTCCGTGGTGGAGAAGGTGCGGGGAATGCGAATGAGCGCGCCCAGGCTGGCGAGGTATTCCGCCGCGCTGCGGGCTGAGGCCTGATTGAGGCGGTACACCTTGGAAGCCAGGCTGCCCGTGCTGGCGCTCAAGGCGTCCGGTCCGGCGATGATGGTGTTCCCCACCAGCTTGGCCTGGAGACCTGTGCTGGAGAGCACCATGTTGAGGGCGGAGCGGAAGTCCTCATTCACAAAAGAGGCGGTGACCGGTGGATTGGCGTTTTTCCCTTCCTTCGTGGTCCCTTGAAACACGGAGGGGCCGGTGGCTGAAGTTTGCGACGTCGTGGTGGAGCCAACGTTGTACACAAACCCGTATCTGCCCAACCGTGCCAGCGCCTGCAGCGCGTTCGAGGCCGGCACCCCCCGGAAAGTGAGCGTCACCCTCGGACCGCTCACATTGAGAAAGTTGGGATCCCGCAACAGCATGGTGCCCACCGCCATGTCGCCCACGGGGGGGGCCGAGGCCCGTTGCCTCAGGGGCGGGGCGACGTTGGGCGTCGTCACCGTGCCGGGCACCAGGTTGTTGGGTCGCATTGTTTGCAGCGACGGCTGCACGGGGGTTGGGAAGCTCAACACCACATCGCGGCCATCGGCGCTCACCAGCGGTCGCGCCAAAGGAGCCCCGTCCACAGGGGTCACCCGCAGGTTGTAGATCGTGCCCCCCCCCTCAATGCTGATGCTCCGCAGTCCCGCCTCCGGCAAGCCAAGACGTTGGGCTCCCCGTCGCAACGCCGAGGGTTTGGAGGTGTAGAGGCGGCCCAGCCAGGTGGAGCCATCCGTGCTTTGTTCCAGCTGGGGGCCCGCCCCGGTGTTCTCGATCACCACTTCCACCGAGTCTCTCAGCCGTCGCACCCTCAGCTCCATCCACGCTGGATCTTGCACCTTCACCGGGCCCGGCTGGTTGGGAAAGTCAGGCACCTTCGGCGGAAAGGCTTCCTGGGCCCGCACTCCCCGATCGGTTTGGGTCAGTGCGCCGATCAGGGGCAGGGCCATGGGCATCAGGGCCGCCAGGGCCGCGCCCCGCCGGGTGGCCGCTTGAGGACGTCCTCGCTTGATCATTGACCCCCCTCCCTTCGCCACCCGTGCTCCAGCTTGGATCGGGTCATTGAACCACCCCTCTCCGGGGAGAACCACCCCTGTCCAAGCGGGCGGTCGGCAAGCCGGCCTTCACTCACCTCTTGGCCGCCACTGGTTTTTCTTCCGTTTCCTCCCCTTTGTTCTTGCTGTAGAGGGTGAGAGCCACTTTCACCTCCACCTCCTGCACCGGGGGGGGCGGCTCATTCGTCGGCTGGGGCGCTTGGCCGGGTTCCACGCCTGGCAGGGAGAGGGTGAGCACTTTGTGCTCCGCCAGCAGATCCAGCAACTCCATTCGCCGTAAAAAGTCGAGGATTTTCGGGTAGCTGCCCCTCGCGGAGAGCAGCACGGGACGGCTTTCCAGCCCCGCCTGTCGCAGGGGATCCGTCGGCGGGGTCTCACCCTTCCCGTCATTCGCGGGCGGGGTGGCCCCCGGGGCCCCCGGCGGAGCGCCCTGGGCCCGATTGGGGCTGTTGGCGTTGCCCTTCGCCCCGGGGGTGCCTTCCTCCGGGGGGGGAGTGGGTTCGAACAGCTGCAGCCTCACGTCGCTCTGGCGGGCCTCCAGATCCAAGGTGGCCAAATAGGTCGACCCATCCCCCTTCCCAGTCACCAGCTGGATCAACTGGCGCTGCTGGCGCTGGGCGTCTTGGCGTTGCCGCAGCACCTTCAGGGTTTGCAGCTTCAGCAGTTCGATCTCCGCGCGCTGCCGCTCAAGTTCGTCCAAGCGCTTTTGATCCCGGCTGATGGCGAGCCACTGGGGCAGGGCCAGGGCGAGCAGCAGCACCGCCGCCAGCACTCCCCCAACGCCGATGGGCCCCCACAACCACAACGATTTCAGCGTCTCTGGCGAGAAGCCGGCGTCCCGTGCCTCCCGCGACTGCTGCAGGTTGGTCATTTGAGCAACCCCTCCTTCTGGAGCAGGCGAAGGCGGCGCGCCATGCCATCGGCGTCCAAGTCCTCCATGACACCCAGGAGCTGGTTGGCGGCCAGGGGCGCCAACGTGGCTGTCATCTCGAAGTTCACGGCGCTGGGCACCTCCATCTTGAGAGGAACGCCGCCTGGTTTGCCCGGTGTCGGCACCCTGATCTCATAGGTGCTCTCGGGCACCCGCTCCACTTTCCCCAGGCTCACCCCGGTGGCTTGAAACAAGGGGGAGCGCCGCAACACCAGCTCCATCGCGTTCACCCGGCCAAAGCCCACGGGATCGCGGGCCCGACCCTGCACCTTCATTTGGGTGGGGCTCACCATCTCCACGGAGGTGAGCTGCACGCCCTCAGGCACCCGCCGCCGCAAATCCGCCAACAGCGCGGAGCTGCTGCGCACGTCAATGAGCCGCTTCACCAGTTCATCGTTGCTGTCCCGCATCTGTTTGAGGGCGGCCTGATGCCCCGCCAGGGTTTTGGTGAGCTGCTCCACATCTCCCTCATACCGCCCCAGCTCCGCCAGCCTCGCCTTCAACAGCTGATGCCAGAGGGTCAGCAGGGTGCAAAACACCAGGGTGGCGGCGAGGATCCCCCCCCCACCAATCAGCCCGCGGCGGATCAGACCGGGCCGCAGGGTGAGCAGGCCGGACATCGGGGGCAGGTTCAGCTCTCGTCTCCGCCCCCGCAGCAGATCCAGTGGAGGCATCCAATCCCCGTTGTCGTGGCCTGTTCCCCCCAATGGAGCGGGGGCCAGGGGCGGCATGGGGGACGACTCCAAGGGGGGATCGCCCCGGCGACGGATCCAGATCCTCGAAAGATTCGGAAGCTTGGGCAGCGAGAGGTTCTTCATTGGATGGGATCTGGAATGGCGAGGCCTCGCAGGACCAACGATCCGTAGGGAGCGCAGTCGATGCGTTGGGATGGCAGGTCCAGGGTTGTCTCCAGAAGGGTCTGACGCTCCAGGGGCCCCTCCAGCAACAGGCGCGGAGGTCGCTCCCCGGGGAACTCCTCTTGCAGGAAGTCCAGGCAGCGTCGCGCCTCGGACACCTGGGCGGTGTCCGAGGCGGGCAAGGGCCAAGCGAAGAGGGGCACGCCATCGCGGATGGCCTGAAGGTGGCCCCCCTCCTCGTTCACCGACACCGCCACCACCAGGGTGTGCGGCGGAATCGACAGCAACTCCCCCCCCAGGGCCGCGAGCCGGCAGGATTGGGGACAAGCCAGGCGATCCAGATTGGTGCCCGCCTGGTGAAACACCTCAATCCATCCGTTCACCACCTCCTTGGTGGTGACGGCCAACAGGGCTTGCCCCGGGGCGCCGGGCAAGGGCCGCACATCCAAGGCGGCCTCGCTGAGCGGGTAGGCCAACCCCAGATCAGGTTCGAGCCGCCGCAGCTCCGCCTCCCCATCCTCAGGGCCGCGCTTGTCGGCCCAGTTGATCACCCTCCAGTCCACCGCCACATCGGGCAGGGCGGCCATCACATAGGCATCGATCAGGCCGTCGCGCACCAGCAGGTCGCCGACCAGATCCGCCAGGGGTTCAATCTCAATCGGTAATCCATCCCTGAGGGTGAGGGACGGAAGGGTGACGTCGATGCACACGGGTTGGGGCCGGCCATTGATGAGGGGCTGGCCCACCACCCGGGTGTCAGTCAGTTCCAGCAGCAGCTGCCGCGGAAACATGCGAGCTCTGAACGGGCGTAGACGCTCACGCAGATCATCGATCAGCTCGGAGACTTCCAACTGAGAAGCGACTCTCCGCCGCAAGGTATCGGATGATCAGCGCCAGGGCTGCCCGCAACCGACCGCTTCGCTGAGTGTTGCCAAACCTTGACGATCCAGCTGGAGGCTGAGGCCCTCCAGAATCCTGGGCACCAAGAGCGGCCCCTCATAAATCCACCCCGTGTACACCTGCACCAGGGAGGCTCCAGCCGCGATGCGCTCCCAGGCCGCCTCCGCCGAGTCGATGCCCCCCACCCCGATCAGCGGCAGGGCCGGTCCCGCCGTGGCCCGCAGCCGGCGCAACACGGCCAGCGCCCTCTCGCGAAGCGGTCGACCGCTCAACCCTCCCTCCTCTTCCGCCAGGGGGCGGCCGCTCTGGGCCAGCACCCGTCCGTCCAACCCCAGCCTGTCGCGGCTGGTGTTCACGGCGATCACCCCCGCGAGACCCTCCTCGTAGGCGAGTCTGGCGATCGCGTCGATCGCGTCGTCCTCCAGATCTGGAGCGATCTTCACCAGCAGGGGCGGGCAGGCCGATAGACGCCGCAGGCGCTCCACCAAGCGCCGCAGCTGACCTTCCTCTTGGAGATCCCGTAAGCCCGGGGTGTTGGGGGAACTCACGTTCACCACGGCGTAATCCGCCAGGGACCCCAACTGGGCCAGGCTCGTGGCGTAATCCTCCGCCGCCCGATCCAAAGGCGTGTGGCGGCATTTCCCCAGGTTGAGCCCCAAGACCGCGGGCCGTTGCCCCGGCCCTGGCATCTGTTGCCGCTCCAACGTGCGTCGCATCGCCTCGGCGCCCTGGTTGTTGAATCCCATTCGGTTCAAGGCGGCTTTCTCCGCGGCCAGTCGAAACAGCCGGGGCCGGGGGTTGCCTGGCTGGCCTTGGGAGGTGACGGTGCCCAGCTCCGCGAAGCCAAAGCCGAAGGCATGCCAGATCGCGGCGGCCACACCGTCTTTGTCGAAGCCGGCCGCCAAACCAAGGGGATTGGCGAAGCGGCAACCAAAGAGTGTTTGCTCCAGGCGCGGGTCGCGGTGCCGCAGCTCCGCCTCCATGGCCGCCAGCACCTGCCGCACCCCGGGCCAGTGGCGACGCTGGGCCACCTGTTCCAGCGTGGAGAGCGTGATCCCGCTCAGCAGCTCCGCGTCCAGACCCTCATCCTGTCGGAGCAGGGGCCCCAGCAGGCGCTGGTAGATCGCTCCGGTGGCCTTGGGTTCTCCCGCGCCCATCCTCTCCCGCCTCACGCCTCCTCCGCCCATCCTCCATCGGAGCGCCGCAGTCGCCAGCGGCCCTCCTCGATGGGCTCCACCAGCCAATCCCGCCAGCGCCAGGGCTGTCGCAGCCGTTCCAGCTGGGCCAGGGGGCGCTCCACCAGGGGGGCCAACTCCACGGCGGTGAGGGCATAGCCCCCCACCGCCAGGCGATCAGCCAGCTCCAGCCGGCTCAGCAACCGTTGCAGGGCCGGAGGGGCCGGATCCTCCCCCGCGGCGGGGGCTTCGGGGGGCTCCTGGCTCATGCCGGCGCTGGTGGCGCCACTGGCAAGCCGCGGAACCTCCCCTCGGGAAAACGCCACCGCGATGGCATCACAGCGATCATTCTCCGGGTGACCGCTGTGGCCCCGCACGTGCCGCAGCTCCACCCCCTCCAGCCGCGCCCCATCCAACGCCTCCCATAGATCCCTGTTGAGCACGGGGCCGCCGGAGGCCGTGCGCCAGCCTTTCCGCTTCCAGCCCGCCAACCACTTCCCCAGGCCGTCCACCAGATAGCGGCTGTCGGTGAGGATCACCAGGCTTGGGAGGCGGGGCAGGGAGCGCAAGGCCCGCATCACCTCCAGGGCCGCCGTGAGTTCCATGCGGTTGTTGGTGGTGGCGGCGGCGAATCCCCCGAGTTCCCGCACCGAACCGTCCTCAAACCGCAGCAGGGCTCCCCAGCCCCCGGGGCCTGGATTGCCACTGCAGGCCCCATCACAGGCCGCCCCCACCACCTTTGGCCCCCCGTCTTGACCCTTCAATTCCTGACCCATCAACTCCTGAACCTCGGCGTTGGCCTGGCCCCCCATGGCTCCTCCACGGCTTGGTGTGGCTTGCGGGTGTTGCCCGATCGTGTGGAGAGGCTTTAATAAGCCCCCTTTCTCGCCTTCGGGGGTCCGCCCCCGAGGAGCTCCCGCCTCTCCACCATGAAGCGACCCTACTTGGCCGTTGCCACCTTCGCTCTGGTGGCCTCCCTCTCACCGGCGCCTGGCTTGTTGCCCCAGACCTGGGCCAATGGCCTGTTCAATAGCGCGCCGGTCGAGTCCTCCAGCTTTGCCGTGCTGGCCCGACCCGTTGGTCTGGACGACTGGTCGCTGGTGGTGCTGGAGCAGTTGCGCGCCCGCCCGTTCTGCTGGACCCCTCGGCCCGATGGTCTCGTGGATCCCACCCTGAACCGCTTTGACTTCACGGGCGTTTGCGGGCGGTTCATCGACAGCAATGGCTACTCCCTGCGTCTCGGGGAGACGGATCTCAACCACGCCTTCCGCCTGCGCCTGGAGCAACAAGGAAAGGAGCTGCGGCTCTTCGCCTCTTCCCCGACCCTCACCCAAGAGTTGTTGGTGGGCCGGGGCGCCGTTCCCCGTCGCGACAAAGACCTCTTTGTTTCCCTCCAGCTCGAACCGGGATGGGAGCTGCGTCGGCGGATGTTCGGGTCGCGGGCCCTCAACCACGTGTATTTCTCGAACCCCCAGTCGGTCGACACCCTGGCTGCCCTGGCTCGGGGCCGCGGACCCGCCACCGAGGCACCGGGGGGCGATGGGTTGCCCGCCGTGATCCAGCCGCCTCCGCCCCTGGCTGTCGGACGGGGGACAGGGGCGGCCACCTCCCGGGGTTCGGAGCTCTCTGGGCGAGTGGATTCGGCGAGCCCGGCACGGGGGTTGAGCCGGGTTGCCTCACGGCAACGGGTTCGTTCCTCGCCGTCCACCGCCCCCACCGATGAACGGGTCGCCAGCGACCCCGTCGTGGAGAATCCCGCCTCAGGTGTGGTGGCTCTCCAGGTGATTCCTTTCGAGGAAGGTCAGTAGGCAGTTGCACGGGTGGCCTGTGTCCCTGTGCCAATCGTCTGCTTCTCGTTAAGGTTCAATTGTGTGAGGAGTGCTGAACGCCACGCCAGGGTCGAAACGAGGACAGACTCCCGGCCAACGTTCAAAACCCCTGCCCCGCCTTTGGCGGGGTTTTTTTTGCCCATCCTTTTCCAGCCCAGTTCAGGGGGAATGGGCCCGGGGAAGCACAAAAAAACGGCCCCGTGGGGGCCGTTACCGCACAGTGAGATCGGAGGGGCCAGAAAGGCCGCTCACTTGATGGCGACTTTGCCGCCGGCCTCTTCGATGGTTTTCTTGAGAGCCTCGGCATCTTCTTTTTTGATGCCTTCCTTGACGGCCTTCGGAGCCGCCTCCACCAGGGCCTTGGCTTCGCCCAGGCCGAGGCCGGTGGCTTCGCGCACGGCTTTGAGCACCTTGATCTTGGCGGCGGCGTCGAAGCTCTCCAGGATCACGTCGAATTCGGTTTGCTCTTCCACCGCCTCAGCGGGGGCGGCGGCGGGAGCCGCCATTACCACCCCGGCGGAGGCGGCGGCGGAGACACCGAAGGCTTCTTCAATCTGCTTCACCAGCTCGGAGGCTTCGAGCAGCGACAGGGTCTTCAGTTGTTCGAGGATTTGGTCAGTAGCGGCGGTCATGGTTGGGATGGAGCAACAGATCGGGGGGAATGGGGGGAGGCGGCTCGCCTCATGGGGCTCGGGCAGGCCTTAGGTGGCGGTGCCCTCGCCTTCGGCGTGTTGGTTCAGCGCCCTGGCCAGGCCTGAGGGAACCTCATTGATCCCAACGGCCACCTGGGTGGCCACGGCGTTGATCGCGCCCGCGATCCGCGCCATCAGCACCTCTTTGGAGGGCAGATCTCCGATGGCCTTGATGTCGGCTTCCGAGAGCAGCTTGCCTTCAAACAGGCCGCCTTTGGTTTGCGACTTCTTGCTGTCCTTTTGGAAGGACTGCACGGCTTTCACCGCACCGCCAATGTCACCCTTGACCAGGATGAAGGCGTTGGGGCCATCAAGGAGGGATTCGAGGTTCGTCCAGGCGTCAGCACCATCAATGGCACGACGCATCAAGGTGTTTTTGGTCACCTTGCACACGCCGTTGCTCGCGGCCAGACGGGTCCGTAGATCCGTCAGCTCGCGAATGGTGAGGCCCTGATAATCCAGGACCAACGCCATTTCGGCCTCACCGAGGAGCCGCTTCAGCTCTTCGACGATCTGTTGCTTGTTCTCCAGTGTGCGGCCCATAGGGTTTGGATCGGATCGAGAGGAACAAGCCGGGTACGCGGCCCGGAACACTCCTTGCGAAGGCGACTTCGGAAGGAGCAACGAGGCCGCGGCTTGTTCAACACCCGAGCCGCTCCGGTGGGAGCGCCGCGAGATCAAACTTGTCGCTGGATCCTCGGCGGGATTTACAAGCCTCAACCTCGAGAGCGCCCCGGGGGACGTTCAGCTGGTTGACGCTCACCCGCTGTCTTCGGTGGGCGCGTGCCCTCTGGCGTTTGCCAGCTTCGCAACCTATCACCCCACGGCTCCCGGCCTGGAAGGAGCCCAGGGAGATGGGGTCAGCTCTCTTTCTTGATGTCTTGGAGCGCGGAGAAATCCACCTCCACAGACGGGCCCATGGTGGACGTGACGTAGAGGCTGCGCCAGTAGCGGCCCTTGGCGCCGCTGGGCTTGTTGCGGTCGATGGTTTCCTGGAGGGCTTTGAGGTTGTCGAGGAGGTTCTCGGCGCTGAAGCTGGCCTTGCCAAAGCGCACGTGCACAATCCCGGCGCGGTCGGCCCGGAATTCCAGCTTGCCCGCCTTGAACTCGTTGATGGCTGACGCCAAATCCGTCGTGACCGTGCCCGCCTTGGGGTTGGGCATCAGACCTCGGGGACCCAAGACCCGCCCCAGCTTGGCCACCTTGGGCATCATGTCGGGGGTGGCGATGAGCAGGTCGAAGTCGATCGCGCCACCGGCGATCTGATCAACGAGCTCCTCATCGCCCGCCAGATCAGCCCCGGCGGCCTTGGCTTCCGCCACTTTTTCGCCGCGGGCGATCACCGCCACCCGCAGGGTCTGTCCGGTGCCATGGGGCAGGGCCACGGTGGTGCGGAGTTGCTGGTCGGTGTATTTGGGATCGATGCCCAGACGGACGTGGGCTTCGATGGTTTCATCGAACTTGGCCGTGGCGTTGGTTTTCACCAGATCCAGGGCCTCGGCGGGCGCGTAGGCCCGATCCTCAACGGTCGCGGCCAGGGCGGTGAAGCGTTTGGAAGGTTTGCTCATGGGAGAAAGGGGTGCGAACGACCATGGCGGTCTCCCCCGGTGTGGTGGACAGGTGGTGGAGAAAGGAAGGTCAGTCCTTCACGGCGACGCCCATGTTGCGGGCGGTGCCTTCGATGATGCGCATGGCCGACTCCACGCTGGAGCAGTTGAGGTCGGGCAGCTTCGTTTTGGCGATCTCCTCAAGTTGGGCGCGGCTGATCGCGCCGACGGTTCCTTTGGCTGAGGTGGCGGCTCCTTTTGGAATGCCGGCGGCTTTCTGGATCAGCACCGAGGCGGGGGGGGTCTTGGTGATGAAGGTGAAACTGCGGTCTTCGAAGACCGAAATTTCCACCGGAATCACATAGCCGGCCTTCTCTTGGGTGCGGGCGTTGTACTCCTTGCAAAACGCCATGATGTTGACCCCGTGTTGGCCGAGGGCGGGACCCACCGGCGGCGCGGGGTTGGCTTTGCCGGCCTCCAGGGCCAGCTTGATCACAGCTACGACTTTTTTGGCCATCGGCTAGGCGGGGGGCTGGGCAGGGACGGTCTCTGGGCGGTCTGCGGATCCCCGGAGTCCATGGAGAACGGGGAGTGGTGGGGGATCCCACCTCGGGCCGCCCTCCGCAGGGAGACGGCCACGCTTGGACGGTCAGTTTTGCTTGTTGACCTGGGAAAATTCCAGCTCGACGGGGGTTTCCCTCCCGAAGATCGAGAGCAGGGCCTTGAGCTTGCTGCGCTCGGCGGACACCTCGATCACTTCTCCTTGGAAGTCTTTGAAGGGGCCACCGATGACGACGATTTGGTCGCCCTCGCTCAGATCCACTTTCACCACGGCTTTCTTTTCCGCCGCCCGGCGGAAGATCCGCTCCACTTCCGCCCGGCTCAGGGGGCGGGGCTTGATGTGCCCTCGGGTTTTGCCCGTGGCCCGCCGCTCCTCCTGCCCCACGAAGTTGATGACGTTGGGGGTGCTGCGCACGGCCATCATCGTGTCTTCATCCAGGATCATGCGCACGAGCACGTAGCCAGGAAACACCTTCTCCTCGATCGACTGGCGGGAGCCATCCTTTTTCAGCTTCACGCCTGGGGTTTGGGGAATCTCGATCTCCAGGATCCTGTTGTCCACCCCGAGGGTGACGGCTCGCTGCTCCAGGGTGGCTTTCACCTTCTTTTCGCAGCTCGAGGCCACCTGCACGGCATACCAGCGAGCCACCTGCGGTGTTTCGGCCACCTCAGCGGCGGCCACCCCGCTCCCTTCCGGCGTCAGGGCGGAGGGATCCAGGGCAAGGGCCTCCGGGGAGGAACCCTCCTCAAGGCTGGGGGGGGAAGACTCAGTCACCTTCATCGTTGAAACAACAGTTTGGCTCCCCACCCGTAGAAGCGATCGAGGGCGGCGATCGCCGCCGCGGAGGCCGCCACCATCACAATCACCGCCACGGTTTCGTTGAACAGTTGCTGGCGACTCGGCCACACCACCTTGCGGAGTTCAGCGATGGTGGTGGCCGCGAAACCAGCCCCTGGCTCCTGTCCCTTGTCTTCAGACTCGGGACTCGCCCCGCCGGAGGGCGGGCGTTCTGGAGTGGAGGTGGGAGAGGGTGTGGGATCCACGGCAGGGAGATCGCTGGCTGAGCGGCGCTTGCCGGGCGTCTCCGCCCATCAGCAAACGTCCACCCTAACGGACGCTCTCCCCCTCGTTCCGCAGGGGGAAGAAGCGGAGCTGGTCGGGAGCCTCGGCGGGGCCGGGGCACAGGCGCACGCCCCAGGCCCCGGCGAAGTGGTCTTCCAGCAGCTCGGTGGCCAGGGGGTTCTCGATCCAGCGGCGGATCAGGCGCCGCAGGGGCCGCGCCCCGTACTCCGGTTCATAGCCCCGCTCCGCCAGGGCGCTCACCACGGCCTCCTCCACCTCCAGGCGCAGTTGCTGTTCGGCGAGCAAGGAGGCCAGCTCCCGCATTTGCAGGCGCACGATCCGTCGCAAATCCTCCCGGGCGAGGGGCCGGAAGCGGATCACCTCATCAATGCGGTTGAGAAATTCCGGCCGAAACTGTCGGGCCAGGGCCTGATCCACCTCCACCCGCAGGGCCTCGTCGGCCTCCAGGCTCGGATCCGTCGATTTGGCCCGCTCCAAAATGGCCCGTCCGGCCAGATTGCTGGTCATGATCACCACGGTGTGGCGAAAGTCGACCGTGCGCCCTTGGGAATCGGTGAGCCGGCCGTCATCCAGCACCTGGAGCAGCAGATTGAACACCTCTGGGTGGGCCTTTTCCACCTCATCGAGGAGCAACACCGCGTAGGGACGCCGCCGCACGGCCTCGGTGAGCTGGCCTCCCTCCTCATAACCCACGTAGCCCGGCGGGGCCCCCACCAGGCGGGCCACGGCGTTGCGCTCCATGTATTCGCTCATGTCAAGCCGCACCAGGGCCTCCTCCTCATCGAAGAGGGAGGCCGCCAGGGCTTTGGCGAGCTCGGTTTTTCCCACCCCCGTCGGTCCGAGAAACAGAAAGGACCCCACCGGGCGCGCGGGGGCTTTCATCCCGGCCCGGGCCCGACGGATGGCCGCCGCCACCGCCGCCACGGCTTCGGGTTGGCCGATCACCCGCTCTCCCAGGCGGGCTTCCAACTCCAGGAGTTTCTGCCGCTCGCCCGCCAGCAGCCGTTGCACCGGAATGCCCGTGGAGCGGGCCACCACATCGGCAATGTCGCCTTCCTCCACCTGCTCCCGGAGCAGGGGGTCGCGGCGCAGCTCTTCCTCCAGGGCGGCCCGTCGCTGTTGCAGCCGCTGGAGCTGGTCGTATTGAAGGCGGGCGGCGGTTTCCAGATCACCCTCGCGCTGGGCCTCGGCGATGGCCTGCCGCAGCCGCTCGTCTTCCTCCAGCAACTCCCGCAGCTCCGCCAGCCGTTCCCGCTCCTCCTCCCAGCGCCGCCGCAGGGCGTCCAGGGCGGCGTGGGCCCGCCGCCGCTGCTCCTGCAGGTGGATCCGCTCCTCCATGGGCGCCGTCTCCGCCGCCAGCAGGGCCAGCTCCACCCGCCGCAGCTCCCCTTCCGCTTCCTCCACCACCCGAGGTTTGGAGGTCACCTCCATGCGCAGCTGGGCGGCGGCCTCATCCACCAGGTCGATGGCGGAATCGGGCAGGCAGCGGTCGCTGATGTAGCGATCCGCCAGCCGGCAGGCCGCCACCAGGGCTGGATCGGTGATCGTGACCCCATGGTGGAGCTCGTAGCGCTCCTTGAGGCCCCGGAGGATTTCCAGGCAGGTGTCCCGGTCGGGTTCCCGGATCACCACCTGCTGGAAGCGGCGTTCGAGGGCGGGATCTTTGCCGATGGTGCGGCGGTAGTCCTCCGGGGTGGTGGCGCCGACGCAACGCAGGTCGCCCCTGGCCAGGGCGGGCTTGAGCAGGCTGCCCGCGTCCGCCGAGGTCCGCTCCCCGCCCACCACGCTGTGCAGCTCATCGATGAAGAGCACCACGCCACCGTTGCCGCTATCCGCGTCTCGCACCTCGTCGAGCACGGCCCGCAGCCGTTCCTCGAATTGCCCCCGAAACTTCGCGCCGGCGATCAGGGCGCCCAGATCCAAGGCCACCAGGCGCACCCCCCGGAGCGCCTCGGGCACCTCCCCGGCGACGATCCGCTGGGCGAGCAGCTCGGCCACGGCGGTTTTGCCCACCCCCGGCTCGCCGATGAGCACGGGGTTGTTTTTGCCACGGCGCGACAACACCTGGATCAGGCGGCGGATTTCCGTGTCCCTGCCGATCACCGGATCCAGGGTGCCCTCCCGGGCCGCCGCCGTGAGGTCGCGGCCGTATTGGCTGAGGGCCTCGGCTCTTCCCTCCGCCCCTTCCCCCCCCACCTCCAGCCGCGGGCCGGTGCCCGAGACGGGAGGCGGCGCCGGGCGCCGAGCGACGGGGGCTGGGCCGGCGGGCGGGGCCCCCGGGCCGGCTGGACCGGGAGCGAGGGTCGGCGGACTGTCCGGCGGGGGCGCGTCCGGTCGGGCGGTCACCCCCCCCTGGCGCCACTGGCGGGTGAGCAGATCTTCGCTGAGGCCTTCTTCCCCCAACAGGGCGGCCCCCAACCGGGGCTCCTCCAGCAGGGCGAGCAGCAGATGGGGGATCTCGATCAGGCGATCGTCCCAGGCGGCTCGGCGCCGCTCGGCCTCTTCCAGCAGATCTTCCAGCGATTCCCCGATGTAGAGGGTGGGATCGGTGCTGGCGGGCTGGTCGGCGCAAAAGGCCTCCAGGCGATCGAGCAGCCGGTCTTCATCCAGGGGCAGCCGATCCACCCAGGGGGCGAACCGCCCGTCCAGCAGCAGGGCCAGCAGCAGATGCTCCACGTCCATGGAGCCATGGCGCCAGCGGCGGGCCTGCTCCTGGCTGGCGATCAGCAGATCCCAGGCGGGGTCGCTGAAACGATCGGGGCTGCCGGTGAGGCTGGCGGAAGGGCCGGTGAGGGTGTCGGCGGGCATGGGGGCGCCTCAGGGGG
>JBKCPG010000341.1:0-4538 GCA_046309395.1 Cyanobacteriota bacterium
ATTGAGAATCGCGGGGGTGGTCAGTGCCGTCAGTGCCTGGAATCACTGACGGCAGAGAGACGCAGGAGGGGACCCATCAGGCCGTCCACCGTTGAGGGTGGTACGGAGGGGGGGGGGCGAGGACGGTTCGTTATGCGGCAGGAAGAGGGTTGACACGTACGTACATTTGTCCGTATGCTTGATTCAGCGCTGCTCTTTCCTTCCTCTGCACGGTTTCGACTATCAGACGCAAGTCTTGAATAATCAAAACTTTGCCAGCGCATGTCTTCCCCATGATCTCCACTGCTTCTCCGAACAACATACGTGCTAGAAGTATTGCTCCAACCAGCGATACTTCTCAACCTTCCGACGCGCTGGAAGGCGCCAAGGAAGAGCGCGTAGAATTCCGCGCCAGCGGCGGCCTCCTTCAAATCCTTAACGAGCTTCGCGATAACTACAGACTGAGTCGGTCTGAAAGTATTCGCAGAGCCATTGCTCTTTTCTTCATTGCGAAGAGAGAACAAAAAAAGGGCCACAAGTTAGCCGTCATTGACAACGAAGGAAATGTTGTTTCGGAGGTTTATTCCTTTTGAAAAAATTTCAAAATGTTTCCTTATTCAAAAAGAACAAAACTCCAAACCCGTACAGAGAATCAAGATTTCTCTGTAGAAGAAATTCTCTCTCAGAAGAGATGCAATCAAAGTGATCTAATAGAAGTAATTGCTCAAGTGTGTAATGACAGCTCTAACACAGGCAGCAGTCAAACACTCAAAGGATTTAATGCAGCGAATGAAGAAAAGAAAAAATATAAGAACTTACTTCTCTATATGTTTATCGGACTTTGGCTGTGCTGTGAATTGATATGCCTTGCAATTCTTTATGTTAATTCTACTCAAATCACTAGTGATATAAAAAATCTTGCTGCAACTGCTGCAATTCAAACGTTACCGAGTGTTGCCTTTGGTTTTGTTGCCGGAAAATATATAGAATAAAAAAGAGAGACCCGTGTCACTGCCAATTACTGCCGTCAGTCGCTGCCATCAGTGACCACCTTCCACCACACCCCACGATCGGCCTTTCGCTGCAACAGGAACCCAGGGCGGGGGGAGTGCCCATCCCCCCATCCCCTCACCGTGGAGGGAGAGAACCCCACCAGATCAGCCAGCTCCCGCGTGCTCAGCCAAGCCCCCATCTCCGCTGCCTCTTGCAGGCCACGGGCAACGGCAAGAGGATCAGCCGGCGGGCGAAGGGCCATAGCCATCTGAGCCAGGGCCATCAGGCCATCAGTGCCGCCAGTAGGTACCGTCAATGACGGGCCACCAGATGCCACGGAGCGGCCTCTCCGTGGCTCCATCGCCAGGACTCCACCCCCCTCAGTGCTGTCAGTTGGTGGTGTCACTGATCGGCCAAAGTTGGCCAGGGTGCCCTTCGGTTTCTTGAGATGCTCCGCCAGTTCATCCCCCAGGGCCAGATGCTCAGCGGGCCAAACCGTTCGCGTGGATGATTCCCGCCGAAGCTCCACCCCCAGGGCGGTGGCGCGGGCCTTGATGGCGTTGCGACTATTCACGCCCCACCGCTGGCAACATTCCCCCAGCGTCAGATCAGGGAAGGCCTCAACGGCATCAGAGGGGACAGGTTCGGCCATCGGTGCCGTCAGTGGCTGGCGTCAGTGACGGGAGAGTAGGGGCCTTTCTCAGGATCGCCAGGCCTTGCCGGGGAAGGCACACACAGAAGCCCAACCCGTTACGCAACCATTGCGCTACTCACTTTCTGGCCTGGCACTGGAGGGGATGTGGGCGCAAGGTGGCCGCACGCATGGCGCGGCAGGGGACCCGAAAGGGTGGAGGGCTTTCACCTCAGCGATTCGCACGCGATCCCGTCACCGTTCCGGTCCAAATAGGTATGGCCTTCCCTCAGTAGTTGCTGAGCACGGGCACGGGAGCCGATCTCCTTACATGTGTAGCGGCGACCCAAGCCACCCGGTGAAGGACTGGAAACGGCCGCAGGAGGGAGCGTTGAACCCTTGCGCCAGTCCCATGGCCGGGTGATGCCCCCTGGGGTGGACCACACGCCCAAGCCTTGCCGTTGGGCGGCTTTCTCTGCCACCAGATAGGACCCCTGATCACAGGAGCCCAAATACTTGCGATAGGCGAACGCTTGACCGATGCTCACCATGGCGAGGTTTACAGATTGCCCATTGCGAAACACTTCCGCCACAGTGCGGCCGTATTTGTCTCGGGTCTGGGGGCGGATCGTGACGACAGAACCAACCGGGGCCAGTTGTTGGAGTCGTTGGCGGGAGGCCTCCCCATAGGGGCGCTGAGCGGTTTCCGGGGCATCGATGCACGCCAGGCGGATCGTTGTTCGCTTACCCCCATCGCTCACCCGCAAGGTATCGCCATCCCCCACGGATAGGACCGTGGCCGCGGCCACGGGGACAGCACTCAAGAGCAGGAAGATCAGGGAAAGGGCGCGAATCACTACGGTTTTACCGCTCCAGCGTCAGAACACTTGGCGCTTTTTTGGATCTTGGCGTCCGTCTTGGAGCGGCAGAGATAACGAATCCCTCCCTTGCTGGTTTCGATTTTCTGCCAGTAGAAACCGCTCTTTGCTTCCCCCTCCGCCAGCACCTTGGCCAAAGCAGGGCCAGAGCAGACAACCGCCAGCAGGAGAACAGGTAGGACGCTCGGGCGCACGGCAACCGCAACAACAGGCCCCAATCATGGGCAGAGAGTCGATGGCCGGCCAGGTAATCACCCTCAGCAGGGCAACCGCTCCGCCAGCTTCAGCAGCTCCAGCCGGACCGCTTCCACGTGCTCGGGATGGGGCGTCAGGAGCGCCAGGGCCAGCCGCACCAGCTCCCCACGGAGGGCGGCAAGGTCAGCGGTCGTCATGGGATCCAAGGCGGGCTTCAAGGGTTCCCAGGGGTGGACAACCACGGATTTTTCTTTGCTGATCCAGTCTCAAAAGTCATAAGCGCCAGGCGATGACGAAAGAGGAACACCGGTAACTTCCTCCCGAAAGGCCTCCATTTCGCCACAGTACGGGTGCAGACGCCCTGTGTAGCCAGCCTCTCTTTGTCGCATATTTTCCTCACATTTTCGCGCTAGTTCTGTCCACCGTTGACAGGCTTGGCTAGTGCTATTGCAAACCTCTTCTTGTGATCTTCCTTCAACTCCTGGCGAGAATACAACAGAAGAAGGTAAATTTGCCTCTTTTTTTTCTGGAGTCTTACCAGAAAAGAAGAGAGCACTACAGCTAATAAAAACGCCAAGAATCCCAACAAGAGTCAAGCAACCCACGCATCCCTTCCGTAAGTCTTCCATTTGCTTGCTCTCGTCTTTGGGTGGCATCGCCTCTCCCGATCAGATGCCCAATCATCACAGCTTCCACAAGGGATCCCCTGATGCGAGTTTGTAAACCATCGCGGTTTGTAAGCGTTGCGGGGCCTCTGGCTACTTGTGGCGCGGGGTTGCAACGGTCCCGCGCCAAGGTGGGGCAAGGAAGGACCTCAGGGCTTAAGCAGATCCACTCAAGGCACTGCTTAACATTTCTTAAGCCTCTCTATGGGGAGGGGGAAGGTCTGTCTTGCGACGTTGATTCGTTAAGCAAGATTTCTAGCCGCAGCTAGGCAAAACTCGGGCTTTCGCGGTAACCGCACCAATCACCAGCCCAGAAGGACCCGCCATTTTTTGAATGTGGAGGGGGCTCAGACGCTCGCAAACCCACGCGATCGGGGGCGAGGGGGGGCTGAGGGCCATGGAATCCCCACCGCAGGGACCAGCGGCCACCGATGGAGCAGGGGCGGGGAAAGGTGCGGGGGGGAGTTGGCGCACTTTTCGACACTATGGGGTTTCTCTATAGCGTGATTTTTTGCGCCACCCCCCTGAAGCTCCTCCAACCATTTGGCGGTGAGGGCTTCCCAGTTCACACCTTCAGGCAAGGGGATCGGCGCGGCGGTGTAGGTGCCAGCCCCCCGGTCATCCCCTCGGGTGTAGAGACGTCCCACCCGCTCCAGTTTCCACCCGATCGCCCGCAGCAGGTTGCGCAGGGTGCCGGTGGGGAGCTTGCCGGGGCTCAGATCCAGGACTGCCGCCAGTTGCCGGCGGTGGGCGGTGGCGGTGGCATGGAGGGCCAGCAGGTCGGGATCCGTCGCGGCAATCACCTCCCCCGACCCGAAGCGCTCCAGCAGCCGGGGCAGCCCCAGGGCCTGAAGAGCTGCCACCATCGGCGCGAAGGTGACGCGGGGGCGATCGGGGGCGAACGGTCGGCCGCGAGAGTCAAGGCGGTCGATGCTCAGCCAGTCATGACGGGGCACCAGGGCGAGGGCCTCAGGAGTGCTCAGGATCCACCCCAGGCGCAGGCGATCGGCCAACTTGTCCCGGTCTGCATCGAGCACCTCCAGCGAGGGCAGGGAACCCCCCAGAGCCCAACGATCGGCCACCCGGTAGCGCTCCAGCGCGGCGGCTTCCTCGGGTGTGGTCTGCCGGCGGCGCTCCAGCTTGGCGGCTTCTGGGGCGGTGAGCGGTTCGGCGGTGAGGATGGCTTGCTGTTTGGCC
>JBKCPG010000342.1:0-6020 GCA_046309395.1 Cyanobacteriota bacterium
CTGCCGACCAAGACTAGCAAATCATCAAGCTGTATAGTGATCGGGGTTGAATACCTTCGAAATCGATGAAGGCTGATTGACTTAATCTTCATTGTCGATGGCCTGGGTTAGTTCCGGGGAGCATACTCCCTCTAACGCTCAAGATCAGAAGCGGGCTGAAGCCTTGGCTTTGGCGCCATCATCTGCTCCCGTCTTCTGTATCTTGATGTTAGAAAGTTTCGGAGCTCTTTTTGAACGACTAGAACTCCCATCCCTCAAGCTCCATAAAACCTTCAAGATTTGTGCATTTAACACCGATTGCTTTGCAGATGTTTGGAATCTTAGTTCCATTTGGCTTCTCTTTTTCTTCTGTAACTACGGTCGCACTGTTGACTTTTGCTCTAGCAATAATGAAGGGATCGGCAAATGGCCCGCCTCTAAGAAGTTTTGTCCTTTCAAGCGATTGCTGAAAATGCTTGTTCGCAAATATCTCGCTCAACACTAATGCCTCTGCCGCAGTTGGCTCCTTAAAGACTTCCTTATTTCTTTGGGCCCAATCAGTATCTAGATGCTGTGCTCCCCCTTGCTGCATTTCCCTTAGGACTTCTTTTACTGAAGAAATCCTGCCATCTGCAACCAATTGATCGAAAAGAGCCCAAAGCCGTGGAAACCTGCTTGGATAAAAACCAAAGAGCTGTTTGAATGAGTTTGTATCAAATATATACATCTACTTTTTCCTTCTGCAGAAACCTCTCCTCAAGAGCCTGGAACGATTTTGGCTTAATATCTAGATAGTCAGAAGCCTGGATGAGGTCTATTGTGCCTCGATAGTAGCTTTTAAGTACAATCGAAATATACGCATCTCCAAGGTATGCGGCTTTTGTATTATAGTAATCACCTCCACCTTTGGCTTCGGAGCGGTCATAATTCTCACGCGGGGCGTACCATTCACGAATTGCTGCATGATAGAAGCCCTGAGAAATCAAGTTTTGATCAAGGAGTTTACGCGCAATAACTTCCTTGCTTACATGGTAGTAATCAGACAATTCGCGAATCAAGTTTTGGTTAACTAGTTGGTCGCCAATTTGTGCTAACATATGTGATGTTGGTACAAGAATCTCTGCTGCCAGCTTATTGCACAATGCTTCTTCATTGCCAATGTTTTCTTGATCAACTAGCCAAGTATCCTCGGTTTCAACATCCAGAAAACTCTGCTTGAGGATAAGATGGGCAAGCTCGTGAAACAAGGTGAATATTTGCCTGTTTTTGGAAAGGCTATTGTTAATAAAGATAATTGGAAAGATGTCATCGTATACACAGAATCCAGAGATATCAATATTCTTAAATGCATCCTTGAATACGAAGATTCCTCGTGTTGCAAGTCTTCGCCTCCACTCTTTGAATGCCTCATCGGGATTCGGCCATGCTTGCTGCACTTCAATAGAAACGTCTAACAGTGAACGTATTCTCTCAGCAGATGAGAGATTTATATTGCTATCTGCTTGGCTCATCCATGACACCCGTTTCTGTTGCAAATCCTCTTGTCCCTCAAACAGTGCAGCAAGTCCTAGCTGGAATGCCTTGGCCTTGCGGAATAGAAAATGTATAGCTGGATTCAGATTCTCAATTGAGGCATCTGAAACCGAGCGCAGTGCCTTTTCAACTGTTTCTTCAAGCGGAGGTTTTGGAAAAAAGAAAACAGCGATTGGGCGATGAAACTTCTCAGCAAGTTTTTCTAATTGAGAATATGTCGGAGATTCCTCGCCTGATTCCCATCGGCCAATTTTCCCAAACTGCTTTGTGGCCGCAAGCTCATCCAGCTTGAAACCAGCAGTTTGGCGTGCCCAAGCAAGGACCTCAGGGCTTATAGGAATTCGATCCGCCACTACAAGGCACGTGTTAGTGAACATTTGCAAAGCTTAAAGGCTTGCCGCTTGTCTGTCTACTGTGATATTGCGGTTTGTTGAAACCTGACAAACTGCTTCTTTCTGAGGGGCATGTCTCAATCTTTCTAACGCTGCCCTTGAGTGGCAGGCAGGGAGCCTTGGGTGGCGAAGCCGAGAGCTGATGGCGGCCTGTCCACTCGAAGGGCTTGTTCGAAGGACTTTGGGCGTTCCAGGTATTTGCCTTATCTTCATAGCAATTAGATTGGTTACCCTCAAATCGCTGTATGCTATCTCAAATATTATGCAGACTGCCTAATGTGACTACCCCTGCTTGCCACAGGAGCGACAGTAACCTTTTACCCACAATAAATCATATCTACCAGACCACTCCTTTAAGATTGTAGGGTTGACAATGCGACTTATCACCGAATCAAACGCCCTTGAAGCCTAGCATCCCTTGCGGCCAAATCAATAATGGAAGACCGTAGTTGTTTTGCAGAATTTAAATTCGGTAATTGTCCAGCCGAAAAGCTCGTGATTGCTTGACATAGGTCATAGTAGCGTTCACTTCCTCTGGCAGGGTGATAAACAAGCAACATACCTAACCATTTCTGAGTCTCGCTATAATCCAAAAACAGCTCTCGTTGATGCTCTTTGGAGAGAATCGCTGACAGCTCCCCCGATTCAGCAAGATATATCTCCGAAGCTTTAGAAATTCTCGATAAATAGTCTATACAATTTACGTAAGTTTCTTGCAGCCTTTCTCTCAGCCACTTCTCTTGTTCGATTTCTTTATTGCGGAGTGCCTGCTCTCTCTCTTTCTTCAGCGCCAACCAACTCGTTGACAATGAACCTACAAGACCAGCAGCTGCCCCTATTACTCCACCAATAAGACCCGCAATTGCTGAATCCATACTATATGACCCCGCCAGGAATTCCAGCGATGCAACTAGGTAAAGCATATAGACTGGTTATAATGTATCTTTTCACAGTGAACCTGGCAATCCAACTCTTTATAGTGGGGTTCAGAGAGCCACACCCAGTATGGACCCTCATTACCGAAAATCGCGCTGCGGCATGGGACTGGAAAGCCTGACAGCCATTGTGCTGCAGTGATTCATGTCGAGAGCGTAGGCGCAGCCTACGCGGCACCAACATCCGTATGTTCATCCTAATACAAAATACGGAATGAATGATCAGACCAGCCATCAGCACGATTGAGCGCATAGGTTCCGAGGTTGTCTGATCGGATCCTTCGAACGCTCCAGATCAGAAGCGGGTAGGGATCTAAGCATAGAACCCAGCCTCAGCCCCCGTCTTCTGCATCTGGATGTTCGACGGCCATATATCACCCATTTTCAGGTTCAGGATCTGCAGCTACGGCTTTATTTTGTATGTCGTCAGTATCTGCGCCGGTATCCCGCAACTCGCCATCCTTCTTCCAAGTATTATACACGTAAATGAATTGCTCAGCCAGCCGCTGACCGATTGGCGTGTCTGAATCTGGGTAATATTGAGGATTGTCGAAATCCCCGATTAAATGGGTCTTGATGAGACTAGCGAGTGAATCCAGATCGTAGATTAGCTTAATACTTTCGAGTTGATTTATGCGCAGGTCTGCGACGTGCGGCGTCCCATCGCCCAAGGACCAAGAAAGGCCGGTAATTGCTTGCAAGAATATTGCGATGTTCTCGAAGTTTGACGAGAATACAGCAGACAGATGAGCCTGCACGGGTTCGCGCCCATCGACACGCTGCCACTCGAATAGAAGCGACTGTTCCTGTGGTACGTTTATGCTGAAGAGTGGCTGCCCCGAATTGGTATGCGCTTTTATACGTTCAACGAGTAGCTTGCCAACTTCCTCATGCTGTTCCTTCGTCAACGTGTTGCTGTCGGCCTTATCTGCATCGTCCGTCACATAAAGCCAGCGGAGAACTTCGGAACCGAACCAAAGCGGATCCGCTGACTCGATGACCTGTTTTGTCAGGGTCACTCTTGGCTCCCCCGGGGGAAGACGTCCGATCAGGTGAGAGATCAGGATGCCTGCCTGCGACACGGGCTCGGCGAAACTGTACAGAGAGGGCGGATTGGGGATGTGCTTCGCATTTGCGGCAATGGCCACACACAGCGACGGCACCGCTTCGGGCGGCATGCTCTTTTCCTGTTGACGCATCCTCTCGATAACCCGCTTCGCCTTCCCACCAGTGAAATACGCGGCCACGTCCTTGCGGACTGCAGCTGCGGGTTCCTTTGTGGCCTTCGCGTACAACACATCCATCTCCGAGTCGCGTACGTCGCTCGTCGGGACGCTGTATGAGAAATACCGCGAGCAGTAGTCGGGAGAACAGATCCGCTTGGTCTTTGCCCAGGGCGAGATCCAGTCGGCCCCGTAGCCACTGCCTCCATACGCGCTACCGAGCTTCGGAAAAAGATCCTTGAGGACCAACTTGATTGCCTCTTGTTCTTCTGCAGGAAGGGGCTCGACCACCGGCTTCAAAAGCGCGACGGCTCGCGGGCCGTCGTGACCGCGTGACCGATGTTCCGATTCAACCCCTGAGAACTCCGAGTGGTTAGCACGGATGACGTCGTAGATCGGGGGATAGAAGGCACGCACCGCCTCGATCAAGAGCAAGTCCACGATGTTGACTTCGCCCTTCAGCATCGGCAGTGCGAACATCAATCCATTCCCGTAACGCTTCGCAGCGCGGGGCGTGTCAAGCCGAATTGAGATGCCGCGATCGAAGCCAGAAACGAAGCCACCTACGTCCTCCTTGGTCAGCTGGATTCCTGCCCCGGTGATCGCCTGATCGACCTGCTGGAAGCACAGCGACCGCAAGTCCTCTGGCATCGCCACTGGCAGTTTGAGGGGGACTTGGATGATCTTCTCAAGGAAGGCCCGGCCGGAAGCCTCGTCTCCCGCTCCGTACCGTTCGCCGAGCGACTTCGCGACGGCCACGTCATCGAATGCGAGCACATAGCAGACATTGGGAAAGTCGGCACACGCCTTGATGAGCCGGAACAGCGTGTGAGTCTCGTGCTTATCGAGGCGGTCGATGTCGTCCACGAGCACAACAATTCGATTGTCAGCGTTGGCAAGCGCGTCAGAAAGCCGGATTCGCAGCTCTTCGAGGCTTGCCTCGGCTTCGGTCCCTACGACTTCACCGACCTTGGCGAAGCGGTCGTCCACGACGCTGGCGTAGCGTCCAATCTTCTCGATCCAGCGTGCGATGTCCTCGCCTTTCGTGGTCAACTTTGCACGGATGACCCCCGCAAGCACCCGGAAGAATCCAGCTAGCATCGCGGGTTCGTCTGTGAACCGCCACGGGTTGAACTCGACTGTGGCAGTCGCACCGTCCGCATCCAACTCTGCTCGGAGCAAATTCAGCACCGTCGTCTTGCCATCGCCCCACGGCCCATGAATGCCGACAACAAGACCCGCTCCCTTCGGCAGTCCGCGCAAGACCCCCGCCACCCGCTCTGCGAACGGCGCGCGATTCAGTTTGTCATCGGACTTGCTCGACAAGGGGCGATCATTGGAGAACTCTAGAGTGGGAGTTGTCGTCATCTGGAACCAATCCAAGCTGTCGTGACCATAGGCTTAGCTGTCCGTTATCAAGACCGCCGAACGCTGCCCCTGAGTGGCAGGCAAGGTGCTTGGGGTGGCTTAGCAGAGAGCTGGAGGTGGCCTGTCCACTCGAGGGGCTTGTTCGAAGTGTCGCATTCTCACAGGCAACGTCCGCGGGCTTCAGCTGCAAAAACAACATTCATGCAACCTCAGCCGCATCTTCAACAATTGCGCCCTCCTTGACAGATGCGCTCAATTGGAGACCCAATGCTGAGATAACCTTCAAGATCGTGTCAAAACTTGGGCTCCGATCACCTGAGAGTGCTTTATACAGACTTTCCCTCGACAGTCCTGCCTCCCGTGCGACCTGAGTCATCCCCTTGGCACGAGCAATATCTCCCAATGCCTTTGCAATAAAGGCAGCATCCCCGTCTGCTTCCTGAATACAGGCCTCCAGATAGGCAGCCATTTCTTCAGGAGTCTCCAAAAACTCGGCAACGTCATAGGGTGCCGTCTTCGTCTCCATCAATCATCCTCCTTGAAGTTACGAGCGAGATCCTGCGCAGTCTGAATATCTTTGGCCTGGGTGC
>JBKCPG010000343.1:0-5750 GCA_046309395.1 Cyanobacteriota bacterium
CAGGTGGCCGCTTCCGACGTGGTGCTGAGCAGCGACCCGATCACCGAAGAGCTGGCCCTCTACTGCGGGGTGCCCCTGGTGGCGCTGGGCCGGACCGCCGAATCCCTTCCGGCCCGGGAGGGGGTTCGCGGGCTGGCCGCCCCATCGGGACTGGCCAGCCTAACGGACAAGGAGGTGCTCAACGCCCTTGGCCTGGCCTAGCCCTCCCGGGCCGGAAGGGATTCGGCGGTCCGGCCCAGCGCCACCAGGGGCACCCCGCAGTAGAGGGCCAGCTCTTCGGTGATCGGGTCGCTGCTCAGCACCACGTCGGAAGCGGCCACCTGGGCGGCCCGCTCGAGAATCGCCCCGGGCTTGGCAGGACCCACCAGATGGTGCCGCAACCCGGGGATCTTTTCGCCGATGGTGCCGGGCAGGTGGCGCCACCGCTCCTCAGGCCAATCTCCCGGCACCCCCGCTGGAACCAGCAGAAGCAATGGCCCTTCCCCCGCCGGCAGGCTGGAGCTGGCCGCCTCCAGGGTGGGCTTGGGAAGCGAAAGGCGGAAGCGATCGGCCTCCAGTGGCACCCCGATCGGCCGGAGGTGGCCCTCCAGTTGCTGGGAGGGCCAGCCGCCGTTGGCGGGCTTCACCAGTTCGGTGGCGGAGAAGCCCGCCGCGGCGATCCGGGTGGGGATATGGCTCATGGAGAGCATCAGGTCGACCTGCCGGCCGCTGGCCAGGTTGACGCACACTTGAAAGTCGGGATCCCGGACCGCTCCAAGCAAATTGGCCCAGTCCGCCAGGCTGGCTTCGCTGAACGGGAAAGGGATCACCTTCTCCACGGCCGGCAGCAATTTCCAAATCGGGGCCGCGGTGGCGGAGCAGGCCACCTGGAGGCTGAATCCCAGGGTGTCGGCCACCGCCGCGGCGGCGGGCAGCGCCTGCAACTGACTGAGGGCATCCCCGGGGATCAGAAACAAAGCGCGCATTGGCGTGGGATGGGCACCGGAGGCCTGATTGTATGGAGCGGGTTTCCAGCCGTCCGTAGCCATGGAGGTGCCGCGTGCATTTGCTGATCGCCGCCGCTGGCAGCGGCCGCCGCATGGGGGCCACCATCAACAAGCTGCTCCTGCCCCTGGCTGGGAGGCCTGTCTTGGCCTGGACCTTAGAGGCCGCTCTGGCCTGTCCGGCGATCGAGTGGATCGGTGTGATGGGCCAAGCCGAAGATGCGCCCAAGATCCTGGCGATTCTTGAGGCCGCCCAACCCGATCGGCCCGTGCGGTGGGTTGTGGGGGGCCCGACGCGGCAAGATTCGGTGCGCCTGGGGTTGGCGGCCCTGCCAGGGGAGGCCGAGGCCGTGCTCATCCATGACGGCGCCCGATGCTTGGCCACCCCGGAGTTGTTCAGCCGCTGCGCCACCGCCTTGGAGGAGGCGATGGGGGCGGGGGAGGGCGTGATCGCGGCCACTCCCGTCACCGACACCATCAAGAGGGTGGACCAGCGGGGACGAATCACGGCCACCCCAAACCGCCAGGACCTGTGGGCGGCCCAGACCCCCCAGGGGTTCGCGGTGCGTCAGCTGCGCCTGGCCCATCAACAAGCCGAGGAGGAGGGCTGGAGCGTCACCGATGACGCCGCTCTCTATGAGCGCCTTGGCCTTCCCGTGAGGGTGTTGGAGGCCGAGCCCTCCAACATCAAGCTCACCACCCCGTTTGATCTGTGCGTGGCGGAAGCGGTGCTGCGCTCTCGATCGGCGGCACAGCCGATGGAGCGTGGCTAGCAAGGGGGTGGCTCCTCCTCCGCCATGACCCCGCCAGCCCCGCAGCCTTTCGCCGCTGAGCAACCCCGCGGGATGGAGGCGGTGGAGACCGTCGCCCGGCTTTGGCAAGGATCCTTTGACAATGCCCGACAGGTGGAGGCCACCCTGGCCCGGGGTGGTCCCCCGGCGCCCGAACTCACCCGGGAGCATCGCGCGTTGGAGGTGGTGCGGCTGGAGGCGCCTCAGCTGGGCGATGTGGTGTTGTATTTCCAGGAGTGCCGGGCCACGGTGCCGGGGCGGGCCCACCGTCAGCGGGTGACGCGGTTGGTGGTGGCGGAGGGGGGTGTGGGAGTGAGGGCGGAGCAACTGTTCTTTCGTGAGGGGCCGACCTACGACCGGCCCCTCCTCCCCCCTGAACAGGTGGCTGTCCTGGGGGAGGAGGCCTTCACCCGTTATCCCGGCTGTGATGTGGTGTTTCACTTTGAGCCCCAGCTCAACCGTTGGCGGGGAGCCATGGTGCCGGGCGCGTGCCGCTACCAGCATCCAGAGGACGGGGAGGTGTGCGCGGAATTCGCCATGCTGCTGAGCGAGGATCAGCTTTGGTATCGCGATCGCGCTCTGCGCTTGAGGGATGGCGGTATTCGTGGCGAGATCGATGGGTTCAGTTGGCTGCTCTTCGACCGACGCGACGGGCCTCCCCCCATGCCCCTGGCGGCCCAAGGGGGCCTTGAGGAGCTTGTGGCCAGGGGTCTGCCCGCCCTGGCGCGGCAAATGGGGGTGTGGGAAGGCACCTTCCGCCGTTACGACGCGGACGGCCACTTGGTGGAGTCGTTCTCCAGCACCGTGGTGCAGCGGCTGGAAGCGAAAGGGGGCCGCTGGCTCTACAGCCAAACCAACCTCTATCACTTGGCCGATGGCGGCCAGCGACGGATTGAGGCCACAGGTGAGCTTCTCCACGGGCGTCTCCATGTGACATCCGATCGCCTCCAGGGGTGGGCCATGGATCTGCCCCACGCGCCCGACACCACCGTGTTGCTGATGGAAAGCGCGGATGGATCCAACCGGCGGGTGCGAGAGATCAGCCAAGTGCTGGATGGGGGCCGAAGGCGGTTTCGTTCGTTCCAGGCCGTTCAGGACGGGCGCATCGTTGGCCGCACCCACATTGATGAACACAAACGCGACGACGACTGGCGGGCTTGGAGTCCGCCCCCCCCGAACACCGATGGTTGACCTCTGGACCCACTGGACCTTTTGGGCCGTGGCCGGAGCCGTGCTGGCCGCCCTCACCTCCCTGTTGGCCAAGGTGGGACTGGAGGGCATCCCCAGCAACCTCGCCACCCTGCTCCGCACGCTCGTGGTGGTGGCTTTCCTCGCGGTGGTGGTGGTGGCGCGCGGCGAGGTGGTGCCCTTCTCCGCCCTGCCGCGACGGAGTCTGCTGTTTCTTCTTTTCTCGGGCCTGGCCACCGCTGGCTCCTGGATGTGTTTTTTCCGCGCCCTGCAGATGGGTCCCGTGGCGAGGGTGGCGCCCATTGACAAGTTCAGCGTGGTGCTTGTGGCGATGGGCGGTGTGGCGCTGCTGGGGGAGACCCTCAACCTCAGCCAGTGGCTGGGTGTCGCCCTGATCGCCTTGGGAGCCGCCCTTGTGGCTTGGAGTTGAGTGCCCCCGCCGCTGACGCGCCCGTCCCGTCGCGCCAAGCTGGCCTCAGGTGCGCCCCGAAGGAGCGATGGCGGGAATCCGAGGCCGAAGACTTGGGCTGGGGACGGGGCCCCGCGGCGTGAGCTCCCTACGTTCCTTCCCGCGGTGGTGGGGCCTGATGGAGGGTGTCGCGCTGGCCCTGATCCTTGTCTTGAGCCTCTGGGGCATTTCGGTGTCAGCCCAAGTTCCCGGGCCACCGGAGGCCCCCCCCTCCGCCTGGATCACCCTGGATGGGCGGAAGGTGTTGGAGATCCGTGTGGCCGCTGGGGCCCAGACGCCCCAAATCGCGGCGGAGCGAGGCAGCCGCCAGCTGGAGGCGTTGGCGAAAAACCAAGCCGTCGACCCTGAGCGGCTTGTGGTGAGGGAAGAGCCGCCCTACTTCATGGTGGGGCTGCTCAACTCCAATGGCCGTTTTCAGCCCCAACTGGCCGTGGACGAGCGGGCCGCGAGGGCCTTTGGCCTTTCCCGCCAGGAATTGGCCGAGCGCTACCGCGATCAATTGCGCGGCGCCATCAAGCAGTTTCGTAGCACCCACAGCCTGGACGCCTGGCTCCAGGGGTTGGCGCTGGCCTTGGCGGTGTTGCTGCTCTACGTGCTTTGGTGGAAGCTCCAGGCGGCGCTCAATCGTCGGCTCCAGCGCTGGCTGGATTGGCGCTTTGGCCAAGAGGGCCTCAGGTGGGGGGGGCGACAGGTGCTCGATGGAGAGCAGTTGCGGGGCAGCCTCCAGGTGTTGCGCGGGCTTGGCCATTGGACGTTGTCGCTACTGGCCAGCTACCTGCTGATTCCCCTTCTGTTGAGCTTCTTCCCCCCCACCCAGGCAATCGCGGAGGGGTTGCGGGCCCATATCCTGCGCGTGCTCGGCCAGCTGATCGACAACGGGGCCAACGCCATCCCCAACCTCCTGGCGGTGGCGCTGATCCTGTTTGTCACTCGGCTGGCGATGCGCGGTTGCCATGCCTGGTTTGCCGCCATTGATCGGGGGCGGCTGGTGTTTCCGGGGTTTTACCGCGAATGGGCCAAGCCCACCGGCCGTCTGGTGTCGGGGGCCTTTCTCCTGGCGGGGCTCGTCACGGCTTATCCGTACATTCCGGGCTCCGGGAGCCGGGCCTTCCAGGGGGCGGGTCTGTTCCTCGGCCTGCTCGCCGCCTTGGGATCCAGCGCCGTGGCCACCAATGTCATCAGCGGGTTGATGCTCATCTACACCAGGGCCTTCCAAGAGGGCGACCGCATTGAGATCAATGGTGTGCTGGGGGTGGTGCAGGATCGGGATCTGCTCGTGACCCGGATCGTCACCCCCCGCCACGAGGTGGTGAGCCTGCCGAATGCCACGGTGATTGCTTCCCCCATCCTCAACTACAGCTTCAGTCGCCGCGAGGGGGCTCAACCGGTGGCCGTGGCCACCACCGTCACCATCGGTTATGACGTGCCTTGGCGTCAGGTGCATGGCCTGTTGCTCGGGGCGGCGAAGTCGGTGCCTGGCATCGCCCATGACCCGGCTCCCTTCGTGCTCCAGACCTCCCTCAACGATTTCCACATCAGCTATGAGCTGAATGCTTCCGTGTCGGATGTGCTCTGTTATCGCGAGATCCTCTCGCGCTTGTTGGGGGCCATCCAGGATCAGTTCGCCGCCGCCGCTGTGGAGATTCTCTCGCCGGCGTATCACGCGATGCGCAACGGCAACCCCAGCACCGTGCCGAGCTGGCCTCCCGTCTCAGGCTCCTGAGGGGGCAGGCCAGGTGCTGTCCACCTCCAGGAGGCCCTTGTCCCCATCCAGACGGGCCCACACGCCAACAGGTAAAGCGGCGTTGCCAGGTGTATGGCCGACGGACAGCTTGGCCACCACGGGAATGCCAAGGTCGGCCGTGCGCTCGCGGAGCACCTGCTCGGTGGTGAAGAAGGTGTCGCGGTCCTGATCCATTCGCTCCTGATCCACGCAGCCGCTAAAGCTCCCGAAGCCGATTCCCGCCAGTTGCTCCAGAGCCCCGCACAGTCGCCACTGGGTGAGCATCCGCTCGATGCGGTACGGGGCCTCCCCGACATCCTCAAACACGGCGATGGCCCCTCGGAGATCGGGCAGGTGGGGGGTGCCCAGCAGGTGCGTCGCCACGGTGAGGTTGCCAACCAGCAGGGGCCCCTGGCCGATCCCACCCCCCCAACCTTCTCCCTCCAGGGCGGGCAAGCCCTCGCCAAACAACAGCCCGCGGAGCCGCTCCCGACTCCAGGGGGGTTCACTCGCCAGGGTGGTGATCAGGGGGCCATGCACGCCACCCGCTCCACCGCGGGCCCACCGGGCCCAGAGCAGGGAGGTGACGTCAGAGA
>JBKCPG010000344.1:0-5092 GCA_046309395.1 Cyanobacteriota bacterium
CCGCCAGTGAGGCCCCCGCGAGTGAGGTGCCCGCCAGTGAGGCGCCGGCGGCCGTGGCGGCGCCCCCCCCGCCCCAGGTGGAGATCAGCGTCAACCATCCCCTGCGCTACAAGGGCATGACGCTTTACCAGGCGGACTGGACCCTGGCGGCCATCCAGATCCAGTTGGGCCGCTCGCCGGTGTTGGAGCTGCCCCTGCAACGCTTCCCCCAGCTCGGGGAGCAGGTGTGGGGGTTGCTGTTGCCCACCCGGCCCGACGGCGGCCAGCCGGTGTTGCTCACCCTCAACAGCGAGCAGGGTCCGGTGACCGTGTTCGGCGCCGATGGAAACCCCCTGGGGCTGATCCGGCCCGGTGGCGAGAGTTTGGAGGTGCGGGGGCTGCCGATCCGGGTGGCCGGGGTGGTGCCCGCCAGCGGCATTCTGCTCAAACGGGATCCGGGGGTGCCCCTGGTGTACAGCGGGTTTGCCATCGCCATGCTGGGCGGCGCCTTGAGCCTGGTGGCCACCCGGCAGCTCTGGGTGGTGGAGGAGCGGCGAGACGATGGGGCCCGGCTGCACGCCGCGGGACTCTGCAACCGCAACCTCACCGCCTTTGCCAGGGAGTTCCCCTCCCTGCTGCGGGAGAGCCGCACCCCGCCGCCGGCTCCCGCTCAACAGGGCTGACGGCTCCCGTGGCTCACCCGCACCAGCGTGTGCACGTTGCCCCGGGGGTTGAAGTCGGCCACCAGCTCCATCCACTGGGGATCACAGGCCTCCACCAGATCATCCAGGATGCGATTGGCCACCTCCTCGTGGGAGATGGCCCGGTCGCGGTAGTTGTTGATGTAGAGCTTCAGGGCCTTGAGTTCCAGCACCAAGGGGCCGGGCTGGTAGAGCAAACGCAGCACGGCGAAATCGGGATAGCCGGAATAGGGGCAATGGCAGGTGAATTCCGGCAGCTCGATCGACACCTCATAGGCGCGCCCCACCCGGGGATTGGGGAAACACACCAGCGTGCCTTCCTCGATGGCTCGTTGGCCATAGAGGGGAGTGGTGGTGCGCTCCGGGGGAGAGGCGAGCGACTCCAGCGGTGGCGTGACGGACATGGAAGCGGAACGGGCTTGGGTTGACCGTAGGAGCGCCGGGGCGGGGCCCGAACGGTTGGTAACAACGGCCACCCCGAAAACCTCCCCTGGACCGGCTAGTGATAGGGGTGATGACAAGGCCCAGGTGTCTGTGCCCTGATGTCTGTCTTCCCTCCGGTCTGAGAGACTCTCCCCCATCCTCCACCGCTATCCCCCACACCCTGAACCATGAAAAAGATTGAGGCCATCATCCGCCCCTTCAAGCTGGAAGACGTCAAGATCGCGCTGGTGAATGCGGGGATTGTGGGCATGACCGTGAGTGAGGTGCGGGGCTTTGGGCGGCAGAAGGGGCAGGTGGAGCGCTATCGGGGTTCGGAATTCACGGTGGAGTTTCTGCAGAAGTTGAAGCTGGAGATCGTGGTCGACGACGATCGGGTGGCCACCGTGGTGGAAGCCATCCAGGAGGCGGCGCGGACGGGCGAAATCGGCGACGGCAAGATTTTCATCTCCCCCGTGGAGTCGGTGATCCGCATCCGCACGGGCGACCGCGACAGCAGCGCCATCTAGCGCGGTCGGCCCCCGCCCGTGGCGCCCTCAGGAGGACCCGAGGGTGGCGGCCACCGCGGCCTTGATGCCCGCCTGATCCAAAGGCCCCGGTCCGCCCTCCCCCCGGGCCAACCCGCCGGGGCCAGACACCAGCCATAGCAGGTACTCATGGTTGCCCGCCGGGCCGGTGATGGGGGAGCCGGTGAGGCCCATGGCCCTCCAGCCAAGGTCGACAGCGGCCTCCAACACCCCGCTGATCGCCATCAGGTGACCGGCCGGATCGCGCACCACGCCACCCTTTCCCACCCCCTCGCGCCCCACCTCGAACTGGGGCTTCACCAGGAGCACGCTCTCCAGGCGCTGGGTGGGGGAGGAAGGGCGCAGCAGCTCGGACAGGGCGGGCAGCACGCGGCGGAGGGAAATGAAGGAGAGATCCGCCACCGCCAGATCGGGCCAGGGATCCTCCGGCCCGTAGAGCTCGGAGGGCTGGAGATGGCGAAGGTTGGTGCGCTCCCGCAGCACCAGCCGCGGATCGGTGCGCAAGCTCCAGGCCACCTGGCCGTAGCCCACATCAATCCCGTAGACGAGCCGGGCGCCGTGCCGCAGCAGGCAATCGGTGAAGCCACCGGTGGAGAGGCCGCCATCGAGGCACACCCGGCCTGAGACGGCGATGGGGAACGCTTGGAGGGCCGCCTCCAGCTTGTCGCCACCTCTGGAGACAAAGCGGGGGCGGGCCTCCACCTCCAGGGGGGCATCGGCGGGCAGGGCGGTTCCGGGCTTGTCGAGCACCCGGCCGGCCTGGCGCACCCAGCCGGCCCGGATGAGCTGTTGGGCCTGCTCCCGGCTGGTGGCCAGACCGCGCCGGAGCAAGAGGAGGTCAAGGCGTTCCCGTTTGGTCATGGTTTCCACGCAGAAAACGGAACAAAATCCAACGCGCCCCCCCTTCTCCCGCGAGGGAGGAGAGGATGCACCCACCTCCAATGCTGCCCATGGCACGCGAGAGCACTCATCACCTGGCTGATGTGCTCGAATTGTTGCGCCCCGGCGCCTTCGTTCGTCTGCACGACCACCCGGACGATCTGCCCCCCTTCCAGTTGATTCATTGCCGCGGCGGACGCTGCTGGGTGCGCCAGCAATCCTGGGGCAGCCTGCTCCACCTGGAGGTGGCCCACCGCAAACTCACCGCCGCCGCCTGATTCCTCCGGCCCTGGAGCCGGGGGGTGCTGAGGGGATGGGCCCGCCCGATAGGTTGGGGCTTGCCTCCATCTTCCGCCCTTGATCGAGCGCTACACCCTTCCTGAGATGGGCTCCCTCTGGAGTGAGGAGGCCAAGTTTCGCGGCTGGCTGGAGGTGGAGATCGCCGCTTGCCAGGCCAACGCCGAGCTGGGCCGGGTGCCCCCGGAGGCGATGGCCCAGATTCGGGAGCGGGCGGCCTTCTCCCTGCCCCGGATTCTGGAGATCGAGGCGGAGGTGAAGCACGATGTGATCGCGTTCCTCACCAACGTGAATGAGCACGTGGGCGACGCGGGCCGCCACATCCATGTGGGGATGACCAGCTCCGATGTGCTGGACACGGGCCTGGCCCTGCAGCTCAAGGCCTCCGTGGAGGTGTTGGCCGTGGAACTGGAGCGATTGATCGAGGCCCTGCGGGACTTGGCCCGGGCCCACAAGGACACGGTGATGATCGGCCGCTCCCACGCGATCCATGGCGAGCCGATCACCTTCGGCTTCAAGGTGGCGGGGTGGCTGGCGGAGAGCCTGCGCAACCAGGAGCGGCTGGCCCGGTTGAAAACCACCGTAGCGGTGGGGCAGGTGAGTGGGGCCATGGGCACCTACGCCAACACCGATCCCGAGGTGGAGGCGATCACCTGCCGGTTGCTGGGGCTGGTGCCCGACACGGCGAGCACCCAGGTGATCAGCCGCGATCGCCACGCCGACTACGTGCAAACCCTGGCGTTGATCGGCGCGTCGCTGGAGCGGTTCGCGACGGAGATCCGCAACCTGCAGAGAAGTGATGTGCTGGAGGTGGAGGAAAACTTCGCCAAGGGTCAAAAGGGGAGTTCGGCGATGCCCCACAAGCGCAACCCGATTCGCAGCGAACGGATCTCGGGCCTGGCGAGGGTGCTGCGGAGCTACACGGTGGCGGCGCTGGAAAACATGGCCCTTTGGCATGAGCGCGACATCAGCCACAGCTCGGTGGAGCGCATGATGCTGCCCGATTGCTCGGTGACGCTGCATTTCATGCTGCGGGAGATGACCGAGGTGGTGAAAGGGCTGGGGGTGTACCCGGAGAACATGGCCCGCAACATGAACGTCTACGGCGGGGTGGTGTTCAGCCAGCGGGTGTTGCTGGCGCTGGTGGCGGCGGGGGTGAGCCGGGAGGAGGCCTACCGGCTGGTGCAACGCCATGCCCATGCCGCCTGGAACACCGAGGGGGGCGACTTCCGCGCCAACCTGGCGGCGGATCCGGAGGTCACCGGCCGGCTCACGCCCGAGGCGCTGGAGGCCTGCTTCGCCACCGACACGCACCGGGCCCATCTGGATGTGATCTGGCAACGGCTGGGGATCTAGGGGGTGGCCGGTCCGTTCGACTGGAGCTTCCGCCCGCCCGCCAGCGCGGCGATCGGCGACCACGACGTGCCCTTGCTCTCCGGCCACTTGGAAGGCAAGGGGATCGCCCTGCTGGTGGGAGCGGGCATCGCGGCGATGAAGGCGCCGCTTCTGGCGAGGGCCTTGCGGCGCCGGGGGGCTCGGGTGACGGCCTTTTGCGCACCGGAGGCCCTGCGCTATGTGGGAGCGGAGGCGTTGGAGTGGAGCACCTGCCGGCCATTGGTGCGGGAGCTGAGCTGGCGAGCCGAACACCTCAGCGACGACGCGGACTTCGACGCCTACCTGGTGGCCCCCGCCACCTACAACACCATCGGCAAGGCGGCGAACGGCGTCGCCGATTCCCTTGTCACCGCCACCCTGGCCTCGGCGTTGGGGCGGTTGGCGCGGGGGGAGACGGCGGTGTTGATGGCGGCAACGATGCATGGCTCGATGCACCACGCCGTGCTGGAGGGCAATTGCCGGCGGCTGGCGGAGCTGGGGGTGGGGTTCGTGCCGCCGCGGGATGCCTACGGCAAGCACAACCTGCCGGAGGAGGAGCTGATCGTGGCGGCGGTGTGCCGGGCCCTGAGCCGTTCGCCCCTGAGGGAGCGGCGGATCCTGGTGACGGGGGGCCCGACGCCGGTGCCGCTCGATGGGGTGCGGCGGCTCACGAGCCGCTTCCGCGGCCAGCTCGGGGCGACGATCCATGAGGAGCTGCTGCGCCGCGGCGCCGACAGCCGTCTGGTGCTGGGGGATGGGGGAGGGCGGCCGGCGGCCTGGCTGCCGGCGGTGCGGGGCGCCGCCACGTACGCCGCCTCTCGGGAGCTGGTGCTGGCGGAGGTGGAGGCGGGGGCGGAGGCGTTGGAGTGGAGCACCTGCCGGCCATTGGTGCGG
>JBKCPG010000345.1:0-7060 GCA_046309395.1 Cyanobacteriota bacterium
CGCCGGAGCCGGCCCCCGGGGCCATGGGCGGGCTGTCACCCGCCCCCCCCCCTAAGCCATGGCGATGCCCCGCGACACCGGCGCCCGCCCCCCCCGCCTGGCCGGGTTCGGAGTGAGTGTGGCGGCCCTGGCGGGGCCGGCCTTGGGACTCTCCCCCTGGGTGCCCACCCTGGCGGCCGGCCTGACCCTGGCGGCCCTCACCGCGGATGCCGCCGTCTTCGGCGGCCGGGGAGGCCATGTGGTGGCCGAAGCCCTGCCCGGGGGCCTGGCGCGCCTGCGGCGGATCGCCGTCCATGAGGCCGCCCACAGTCTGGTGGCCGAAGCCGAGGCCCTGCCCGTGCGCCGCGTGCTGGTGGGCAGTTGGGCCGCGCTGCAGGCTGGCGTGAACAGCGGCGGCAGCACGGAATTCGAGCTACCCGCCTCCGCCAAGATGTCGCTCGCCGATCTTCGCCGCTGGAGCCGGGTGCTGCTGGCGGGCATGGTGGCGGAGGAACTGATCTATGGCGACAGCCTGGGAGGCGGCGATGATCGCGCCCTGCTGGGGCGCCTGTGGGGCCTCTCGGGCCACGACGTGGCCACCGCCCAGCGGGAACAGCGCCAGGCCCGTCGGGAGCTGACCTCCTGGCTGCGCCAGCGCCAAGCCGAGCTGGAACATCGGGCCGAGCTCCTCACCCGGGGCGCCCCGCGGCTCGGTCGCCCCCCGGCCACCCCATGAGCCTGGTAGTGATCGACTGCCCCACGGGGCTGGCGGGCAACATGCTGCTCGCCGCCCTGCTGGATCTGGGCGTGCCGGAGGCGGTGATCCATCAGCCCCTGGCGGCCCTGGGGCTGGAGGGCAAGTACCAAATCCGCCGCGAGGAACGCCACAGCGGCGGCCTGCGCGGCCTCCACCTGGAGGTGCGCGCCCTGGAGCCCCAGCCGCACCACCGGCCCTGGGGCCTCCTGCGGCGCCAGATCCAGGGGGCCCCCTGGCCCGAACCCCTGCGGGAGCGGGTGTTGGCGGTGTTTCAACGGCTGGCGGAGGCGGAGGCCGCCGTCCATGGCCACGCCCCGGAGGCGGTGGAATTCCATGAGGTGGGAGCCATCGACGCCCTGGTGGATGTGGTGGGGGTGTGCGCGGGGTTGCTGCACCTGGAGGCCGAGCGGGTGATCTGCGGCCACCCCCCCGCCGGCCACGGCCAGGTGGCCACCGCCCATGGCCTCTTGCCCCTGCCGGCCCCGGCGGTGCTGGAGATGGCCCGCCAGCTGGCCCTGCCCCTGGCCAGCGGCGAGGGCTTCCCCCCCCGCGAACTCACCACCCCCACGGGGGTGGCGCTGGTGGCCTGCTGGGCCACCGCTTTAGGCCCACCCCCCCCCCGGGTGCCCCACGGGGTGGGAGTGGGCTTTGGGAGTCGGGCCCAGGCTCGGCCCAAACAGCGGCGGCTGATCCAGGCCGCCCCCCCCGCCGAGGCCGATCCGAACCTGGAGACCCTGGTGTGCCAACAGGCCCTGATCGATGACGCCACCGCCGAAGACCTGGCCTTCCTGGCGGAGGCCCTGCGGGAGGGCGGGGCGGTGGAGGTGTTCAGCCAGCCGGCGCTGATGAAAAAGGGCCGACCCGGCACCCTGCTCACCGCCCTGGCCCCCCCGGAGCGGGCCGAATCCCTGCGGACGATCTGGTGGCGGCACAGCACCACCTTGGGATTGCGGGAAGACACCCAGCGGCGCTGGCGGCTGCCCCGAACGGAAGACAGCCGTCCCACCGCCTGGGGATCGGTGCGGCTCAAGCGCGCCGACCTGCCCGGCGGGGGGCGGCGGTTCAAGCTGGAGCACGAGGATCTGGCGGCCCTGGCCCGCCACCACAATCTTTCCCTCGCCGACATGCGTCAGCTGCTTCACCCCCTCCTCAACGACCCGCCCAGCCCGCCGGACCACGCCAGCGGGATGGAGCGATGACCGGGAAGGAGCGTCCGCGGCGGGCCTGGTGGAAGCTTCGGGGGCAACCCAGTGTGCCGGGGCGGCTGGACCAGGCGAGCGAGCCGAGCCAGCCTGAGGCGCGGGCTCCGGAGCCCTCCGCCAAGCCCACGGCGCCCGCCCTCCTGACGGCCGTGCGGAGCCTCTGGAGCCGCCTGGCGGCCAGGCTGCCCAAACGGGCCTGGCGCCCGCCCGGCGGCCTGCGCCCCTGGATCACCTTCATGAGCCTGGGCTTCGTGCTCGCGGCCCTGATCAACCACAGCCGCCAGCTGCGCCAATACCAGATCGACCCCCAGGGCTGGCTCTGGCTGGCGATGGGGGTCGGCTGCTGCCTGCTCAGCCTGGTGGTGAGCGGACTGGCTTGGGTGGTGATCCTCCGCTGGCTGGGATTGAAGCCCCGCCCCACGCCGGTGGTGAGCCTCTACATCGCCACCAACCTGCGCAAATTCATCCCCGGGGGCATCTGGCACCTGGCCGGCCGCGTGCAGGCCCTGCGCCAGCCCAGCGCCGCCCTGGGCGCACCCGTCGCCACGCCCACCGCCCTGCTGGCCGTGCTGATCGAACCCCCGCTGGCCGCCACCGCGGCCTTGGCCCTGGTGAGCCTCGGGGGATGGCAGAACGGGCTCGGCGCCATCACCTTGCTGCCCCTTCTCCTTCTGATGCCGCGCTGGCTCAACCCCTTGCCGCGGCGGCTGGAGCGGGGCAAAGCCGCCCAGCTGGGACTGGCGGAGAGCGAAGCCCTCCCGCCATCGCCCGAATCCGCCCAGGCGGCGAGCCGCTCTGGCCAGTTGGCCACCTACCCCTGGGCCCCGCTGCTGGCCCAACTGGTGTTCGTGCTCCTGCGGTTCGCCGGCTTCGCCTGCTGCGTATGGGCTTTTGATCTGCAAGCCACCGTGCCCTGGACGGTCTGGCTGAGCGGCTTCGCCCTGGCCTGGACCCTGGGACTGGTGGTGCCCGGGGCACCCGGGGGCCTGGGGGTGTTTGAGGCGGCCCTGTTGCTGCGCCTCTCCGTGGTGCTGCCCGAGGCCTCCGTGCTGGCGGTGGCATTGGCCTATCGGCTGGTGGTCACCGGGGCGGATCTGCTGGCGGCGGGCCTGGTGGGGCTCGATGGGAAGATGGCGAGCCTGGAGCTCCCGTCGGCATGAGCCAGCTGCGCAGCAGCCTTCATGATCGGGGCCAGCGGCTCACCCCCCAAAGGGAGCGAATGCTGGGGCTCTTTGAGCGGCTGGGGGAAGGCCGCCACCTCAGCGCGGAGGAAGCCCATCAAAAACTCAGGGACCGGGGAGAGCGGGTGTCGTTGGCGACGGTGTACCGGACCCTGCGGTTGCTGAGCGGCATGGGCCTGCTGAAGGAGCTGGAGCTGGCGGAGGGAGGGCGACGCTTCGAACTCGCCAGCCACGACCATCGTCTCCATCACCATCTGGTCTGCGTGCGTTGCGGCCGCATCGAGGAATTCGAGAACGGGGCGGTGCAGGCGGCGGCGGAGGCGGCGGCGGCCCTCCACGGCTTTCGGCTGCTGGAGGGGGTGCTCAACGTGCGGGCTCTGTGTCCCGCCTGCGACAGCGGCGAGCCTTGTCCACCACCACCCTCCGCCACCGCCGCCGCGGGGGAGGGCCCGGAGCTGGCTTAGGGCTCGTCGGTGGCGCCCAGCCGCAGGCTCGGCACCAGGGCCAAAGCCGACAGCAAGCCGAGGGCCAGGATCAACACGGCGGGAAACAGGGCCGCCCCCACCCGCTCATCGCTGGCGTACTGAAACACCCGCACCGCGAGGGTGTCGAAATCAAAGGGTCGCAGGGCGAAGGTGAGGGGGAGCTCCTTCACCACATCCACAAACACCAGCAGGGTCCCCACCAGCAGGGGAGCCCGCAACAGGGGCAGATGCACCCGGCGCAGCACGGCCCACCAGCCGCTGCCCAGCGAGGTGGCGGCCTCATCCAGGCTGGGGGGCAGGCGCTCCAGGGCCGCGTCCAGCCCCTGTTTGGCCACCGCCAGAAAGCGATCGCCATAGCCCCACAGCAGCAGGGCCACGGGAGCGAGCCCAAACCCGCCGCCCAGAAGCATCAGACCGAGGGCCAGCACGGCCCCGGGGACGGCGTAGCCCATTCCCGCCACAAAGGTGAGGGACGGCCAGGGCCCCCGGGGCAACCAGCGCCGCGCGATCGCCAACACCAGGGAAAACACCACCGTGGCGGCGGCGGCCACCAGGGCCAGACCAAGACTGCGGCTGGTGAGCTCGACCAGTTCGAGGGGCTCCCCCGGCCGCAGCTGATCCACGTTGATGGCGATCCAGAGGAGGGGAAGGCCAAAGGTGAGCAGGGGGGGCAGCAGGGCCAGGATTTGGGCGGTCAAGGCCCGCCAGCCCCGCAGGCGGTAGGCGGGGGCCCGGTCTTGGGCACCGCTCGCGCTCCAGCGGCGGCCCCGGCGCCGAAAGTGGCGCTCGGCGGCCAGCAGGCCGGCCACGATCAGAAGAGCCACCAGGGCCAGGCCCGCCGCGGCCCGGGGCTCCCCATCCACCTGCCACCGCTGAAGGATGGCGGTGGAGAGGGTGGGCACCCCGAGCAATTCCACCGCGCCGAGGTCGTTCACCACCTCCATGCCACTGAGGGCCACCCCGGCGCCGATGGAGGGCAGGGCGAGGGGCAGGGCCACCCGCTGAAAACTGCCCCAGGGGCCCACGCCAAGGCTACGGGCGGCCTCCAGGGGGCGTCGGCCCAGGGAGGCGAAACTCTCGGACGCCAGCAGAAACACATAGCTGTAGGTGCTCAGGCTGAGGCTGGCGATCGCCCACCCCAGGCCCTGGATGGGCCAGCTGAACCGGCTTCCCAGATCGATCCAGGTGGCGGCCAGCAGATAGGCCGGGGCGGCGAGGGGCAACACCTGGGCCAGCCGGAGCCAGCGGCGGCCGGGATAGGCGCAGCTCACGCTGAGCCAGCCATTGGCCGTGCCCAGCAGGGCCACAACGCCTCCCACGCCGATCACCAGAAGAAGGGTGTCAACCAGGGCGCTCTGGCCTCCGGGCCCAAGATCAAGGGCGGTCCCGGACGCTAGGCCCCCAAAGGCCAAATGGAGCAGGGCCACCAGGGGGGCGAGGGCCAGGGCCGCTAGCGCCAAAGCCAGAAGGCCCAGCACAAGCCTGGACGACCACGCACGGGTCTGGGGAGGGGACGGATCGGTGCCGGCGAGTGCCATGGGTGCGGCGGCCGTGGGGATCAACCCGGCTGGGGACCAGCGGGAGCACGGCTGTGGGCAGTATCGCCGGAGGGTCAGAGGATCAGCGGCGCCGCACGGGGATCGGCACCAAGGCCGGCTCCATCAGCCCGCCGCCGCCGTTGTCATCGTCGGAATCCAATCCCAGCCAGAGCAGCACTCCCAGGATGGCCAGGATGCCGACTGAGAGGAGCAGCTCAGGCATGGAACTCGAACAAGTGGACTAACCATAGCGGCGGCAACCAGGGTTGCCGTAGTGATTGCTGCAAGCGGCTAGCCGAACCCCTTCCCGGCGTCGCGGGCCACACAGGCTTGGAGCTGGAGCCGCAGCCGATCGTGATCGAGGTCGCGGCCGATCAGCACCAGTTGGTTCTTGCGGGGGCCGTTCCAATCGGTGTCGTCAATGGAGAAGCGCTTGCCCGCCAGGTGAAACACGTGGCGGCGCTCGCTTTCGTTGAACCAGAGGATGCCTTTGGCGCGAAACACCCCGGGGGGCAGCTGGTTGTCGAGGAAATTCTGAAACTTTCTCAGGGAGAAGGGGCCATCGCTGGCGAAGGAAAGGGACGTGAATCCCTCGATCGCCTGATGGTCGGGGTGGGCCCCATGGTCGTGGTCGTGGTGGTGGTCGTGGTGCCCATGCCCCTCGTGGGCGCAGACACCGTGATCGTGGTCGCAGGCGCTGTGGTCGTGGTCGTGGTCGTGGTCGTGGTGGTCGGCGGCCTTGGCGGGGGGGGCCTCTTCCAGGCGGGCCGCCACCTTGTCGCTTTCAAAGAGGCCCACGCTGAGCAGCAGGGCCAGGGGCACCTCCCCCTTCACCGACCGCAGGATGCGGGCGTCGCTCTTGATGTCCCGCAGCTGGGCTTCCAACGCGGCCAGGCGCGACTCCTCCACCAGGTCGCACTTGTTGAGCAAGAGCAAATCGCCGTACAGGATCTGGGAGCGGGCCACCTCCCCCCCCAGCAGCTCCTGGCTGAAGTTTTCCGCGTCCACCAGGGTGATGATGGAATCCAGCCGGGTGAGATCCCGCAGATCGCTGCCAAGGAAGGTCATGGCCACGGGCAGGGGATCGGCCAGGCCGGTGGTCTCGACCACCAGGTAGTCGATCCGCTCGGAGCGCTCCAGGATGCGATACACCGCTTCGAGGAGCTCACCGTTGATGGTGCAGCAGATGCAGCCGTTGCTGAGTTCCACCATCTCGTCCCCGGTGCTCACCACCAGGTCGTTGTCGATGCCGATCTCGCCAAACTCATTCACCAGCACGGCGGTGCGCAACCCCTGCTGATTGGTGAGGATGTGGTTGAGGAGGGTGGTTTTGCCGGCGCCCAGGAAGCCCGAAAGGATGGTGACCGGAAGGGGGACGCGAGCGACGGGGTCGATCGGGGAGGCCGCCAGGTTGGGAGAGGGAGGCGGAACGGGGCTGGTGGTGGTCATGGGGGACGCCGTGCTGGCTGGAGGTTAGGAAGGCGGGTTGGAGGAGGTTGGCGGGGTCGCCCCCTGGCGCTGCTGGCAGGTGGCGCAAAGGCCAAAAAACTCCAGGGTGTGAAACAGGGGCTGGAAGCCCGCCAGGTGGGCCTTGGGCAACTCCAGGCCATGGACGGGGCAGTGGGGCAGGCGCAGGGTGCGACCGCAGTCGACACAGGTGAGGTGGTGCTGATCCCGCTCCGTGGGCGCGAAGAGGGCCTCCCCGCTGGGGAGATGGCGACAGCGCACCAGGCCCCGCTGCTGCAGTTGGCGCAGGTGGCGATACACCGTGGCCAGCCCCATGGCCCCCTCCCCCGCCCGCAGACGAGCGTGGAGATCCGGGCCGGAAAGCTCATCGTCCGCCTCCCGCAGCACGGCCAGCAGGTGCTCCTGACGGGCCGGCAACCCGGTGGTGGACAAGGTGGGGGACGTCATCGCG
>JBKCPG010000346.1:0-4174 GCA_046309395.1 Cyanobacteriota bacterium
GACTGGCTGGTGAGCGCGGCTGTGGCGGGTCTCTGCATGGCCATACTCACGTTGTTCACCGACTTTGAGGAATCCGTGCGCGATTGGGTGACGTGCCCTGCGGCCCTGGTGCCTGGCGAGCGACCACCGGAGTGTCGCTGAGGAATCAACCCTCTGGGCTGCGGGAGCCCAGGGGGCAATGGCGGGTGAGGGCGGCCACGTTCTGCTTGGCCACCGAAAGGGGCCAACCCTGCCTCAGTTGATCATGCACCCGCTCGATTTGGCTGGCGCTCCAGCCCTGGCGCTCCAACGCCACGCGAATCGATTGCCACTGACCCTCCGCAAAAATGTCCTGGGGCCCCCAGGGGATGCCAGAGGCCTTCCCGGAGGAATTGCGCGAAGGATTGGCTGAACGGGGGAGCTGCTCCTCCGGCGTGGGCAGAAACCGATTGGAGGAGGGACGAGACCTGGCCATGGTGAAGCCCCCAAGGCTGATGGTTCTTTTCCATCATGGCAAGTCTCAGGACATGTGTTGATGGCCGCGGTTTGGCACCCCAACCTCTGGCACCCCACCACCCAGGTGGCCACCGCCGATCCTCCTTTGCGGGCGGTGGCCGGCCGGGGGGCCCTGCTGGAGCTGGACGATGGCCATGTGCTCATCGACGCGATCAGCAGCTGGTGGGTGACGCTGCACGGCCATGGCGAGCCCAGCATCGCGGCGGCCATCGCCGAGCAGGCCACGCGGCTGGAGCAGGTGATCTTCGCCAACTTCCGCCACGCGCCCGCCGAGCGGCTGGCGGAGCGCCTCAGCGCCCTCACGGGTCTGGAGCGGTTGTTTTTCTCCGACAACGGCTCCACGGCGGTGGAGGTGGCGCTGAAGATCGCCTGGCAGTGGTGGCACAACCAGGGCGCGCCCCGATCCCGGCTGATCGCCTTCGAGGGGGCGTACCACGGCGACACCTTCGGAGCGATGGCCCTGGGGGAGCGCTCCCTGTTTTCGGCGCCGTTCGATTCCCTGCTCTTTGAGGTGGCCCGCGCCCCCTGGCCCGCCACCTGGTGGGGAGACGCCACGGTGGAGGGGCGGGAGGCCGAGGCCCTGGCCCGGCTGGAGGAGCTGCTGGAAACGCCCACCGCGGCGGTGATCCTGGAGCCCCTGGTGCAGGGGGCGAGCGGGATGCGGATGGTGCGGCCCGGGTTTGTGGAGGCGGTGGGGCGGCGGGTGCGGCAGGCGGGCGCCCTGCTGATCGCCGATGAGGTGCTCACGGGCTTCGGCCGCTGCGGGGCCCTGTTCGCCAGCCCCCTGGCCGGGCTCCAGCCCGATTTGGTGGCCCTCTCCAAGGGGCTCACCGGCGGCTTTCTGCCGATGGGCGTGACGCTGGCCAGCGAGCGGCTCTACCAGGGCTTTGTGGGCGGCGATCCGGCGCTCACCCTGTTCCACGGCCACAGCTTCACCGCCAATCCCCTCGGCTGCGTCGCCGCCCTGGCCAGCCTGGATCTGCTGGAGCGCCACCCGGAGCGTTACAAGGGCATGGAGGCCCGCCACGGGCCCCGGCTGGAGGAGCTGGCCCGGGATCCCAAGGTGCAAAAACCGCGGCTGGTGGGCACGATCGCGGCCTTTGATCTGGTGTCGCCCAGCTGGCAGGGCCCCGAGGGCTACCTGCACCCGATCGGCCGCCAACTGCGGCGGCGTCTGCTGGCCGCGGGCGTGTTCCTGCGCCCCCTGGGCCAGGTGGTGTACCTGCTGCCGCCCTTGTGCGTCAGCGACGCGCAACTCGACACCTGCTACGGGGCCTTGGCCGAGGCGATCGGGAGCCTTTGAGACGTAATGGCATTTTAGCGGGGCCACCCCCAGCGCTCGCAGGTGTGCCGGGCCTCCCGCTCCACGTCGTTGGCGGGGGCCACCAGGCTCGCGTGATCGCGCAGGGAGCGGCACACGAGGCGGATGAGGTCGGTCCAGGCGGGATCCCAGAGCCGCACCGTCCCATCCTCCCCGGCGCTCACGATCCGGCTCCCATCCCCGCTGAACGCCGCCGACAACACCTCTGCCTGGTGGCCCCTCAGGCGATTGCGGTCGCGATGGCGAGCCTCCCCTTCCCCCATCGCCTCCACGGCCCTGGCGGGGAGGGGGGAAGCGGCGGGGTGAAGCTGGCCATAGCGGCTGAAACCAGCGGCGGCCAGGGCCTCAAAGAGGGCATCGACGCCGCCAGCGGCCACCGTGAGCTTGGCGGTGGCCGCCAAGGCCTCCCCTCGCTGCCGCTGGGCCCGCACCAGCTGCCCCCAGGCGAGCAGCAGGGCCACGGAGACCGCCGCCAGGCCGCCGCTCAAGCCTCCGAACACCACCCGGCGCCGCCGCCGCTCCCGACGCCGCCCCTCGTCTTCGGCCGCCGCGCTGGCCTCAATGAACTCCCGCTCGGCGGCGGCGAGATCCTCCGGGCGCTCCTTGAGCTGGTCGCGGGCCTCGGCCAGGGCCGCTCCCCGCAGCAGGCCGCCCTCCTCGCGAGCCGTGGCACGCCACTGGGCGAGGGAGCCCCGCAGGCGCTCCTGCCAGGCGCGAAAGCCGCGATCGGCGGCCAGCCAGCCCCGCAGCTCGCCCCAATGGCGGATCAGGGCCTCGTGCACCACCTCCACCGTGTCGTCGCCGGCGGCGTCGCGGCTGGTCACCACCAGTCGGTCGTCCGCCAGGCGCCGGGCCAGGGGCCAGCGGGCGTCCCCCAGCTCCTGGCGGGTGGCGAGGCGGCGGGTGTCTTCCGTGCCCTCACCCGGCCGCACGAGCTGGAGCAGCACCCTCCGGGCCTCCCCTTGGTCGGATGGGCTCAGGGCGGCGTAGCAGGCATCGGCGTGGCGGGCCAGAGCCCCCTCCACCCCGCCAATGGCGGTGTAGGCCCCATGGGTGAGCAGCGCTCCCTGGCGCCGGCTCCAGAGCTGGGTGAGGGCAAACTCCAGCAGGGGGAGATGGCCCGGCTCAGCGGCCACATCCGCCAAGATGCGCTCCACCAGGCCGGATTCAAACGCCACCGACTGGGTGGCGGCGGGCTTCTCGATCGCCTCCCGCAGCTCCGTGTCGTTCATCGGGCCGAGCATCACCGCGGCCTTCCCGTCGCCCTCCCGCTGGAAGAGCTCGGCGAAGGGGCGGTAGGCGAGGGCACTGCCGAGGAAATCCGCCCGCATCGTGAGCAGCAGCCTGGGGACTTCGGGCTGGGCGGATGCCGCTGAGGGATCTGAGCTCGCGGAGCCAGCGGCGGCAAAACCGCGGAACAAGACCTCCAGAAAGGCCCGGCGCGTGCCCTCCTCGGGGCAGAGGCTGTAGAGCTCCTCAAACTGATCGGCGATCAGCAGCGGCCGCTCCAGCGGCGCGTGGTGCCGCACCCGGGCCAGCACATCGGCCAGGGGAAGCTCACCCGTGCGCAACGCCTCCGCCAGCCGCCGGGCCTGCAGGATCCCTTCGGTGGCGTCCACATCGGGCGCGTAGAGGGGCACCAGCGCCAGGGCGAGGGCGTGGAAGGGATCTGTCCCCGGCCGGAAGTAGCTGTAGCGCCAGTGGCCCTCCCGCTCCAGCCGGGGCACCAGCCCCGCGAACACCACCGACGACTTGCCACTGCCCGAAGCCCCCAACAGCGGCAGCACGGCCCGGCGCCGCAGGGCCCGCTGGAGGGTGTCCACCACCGCCTCCCGCCCGAAAAACACCGCCGCGTCGTTCGGGCCGAAATGGAACAGGCCGCGGTAGGGGCAGGGCCGATCGCCGTCGCTCGCCGGGGCCGCTCCCGGGAGGGGCGGTGGCGCGGGGGGCACCGGGCCGGAGTAGTTGTAATTGATGATTTGGATCGCGGCCGATCCCGTGGCGGAGGTGGCCGCATAGCGGGCCTCCGTCACCGTCTGCTGGATCTCCGCCGGAGCGTTGGCCTCAGGCTCAGGCATCCGGGCCCGCTCCATGGTCATGGATGGGGCCGATGCTGGCGTCGCCGGTGGCGGAGGTGGCGGCGTATTTGTCGTTGCTGATCGTTTGTGTGATCACCGGCCCCGGGGCCAGCGAAGCCCCCGCCTGCTCCAGCAGCGCCCGGGCGGCCTGGAGAATCGCCGCGTCCTGGTCGGCGGCCGCTTCCGCCAGCTTTTTCCTCAGCGGCGCTCCATAGGTGTCGGGGTCCTTTTCGTGCTCCTCCAACACAACGGTGGCCGCCACACTTCCTGTCAATTTTTT
>JBKCPG010000347.1:0-5801 GCA_046309395.1 Cyanobacteriota bacterium
GATGAGGCGCTTGCTGATCTCATACAAGGGGCTCAAAGCGGGTTGAATCTCCGCCTCGGAGGTGTTGAGCCACACCTCTCCGCCGCCGCGGGGGGCGACCTGCCGGGCGAAGAGTTCCAGCAGACGCCAGTGGCTGAGGGCGTTGACCTCCAGCGCCATGGCCACCGCCTCCGGATCCCGCCTGCCGTAGGGGTTCACCCCGTGGTTGAGCACGAGCACATCCACCTCCGCGAAGAGGGGGGCGAGCTCCGCCTCCTGGCCGCAGCGCCAGCCCACCTGCCGCAGGGGGATCTCCGTGCCATCCGGCTCCCGCAGGCGCAGGGGAGCCATCTCCCCGGAGTCGGGCCGATGGGTGAGGGCGATCAGGACCGCGCCACGGCGATGCCAGCGGCGCAGGAGGGCCTGGCCAAGGGCGCCGTGGGCACCGGTGACAGCCACGGTTAAGCGAGTCGCGGACGCAGTCAGCGGCAAAGGGGGTCGAGCTGCAAGAATCTGCCACAGCCCGGATGTTTGAGGCCACTTCATGCCCAACCCGCTGCTGATTGGCTCCTGCGAACCGTTCAGCGGCAAGTCGGCGGTGGTGTTGGGCCTGGCCCAGCAGCTCCGGCGCAAGGGGGTGCCGTTCGCCTTCGGCAAACCCCTCGCCAATTGTCTGGAGCCCCAGGAGATCCACCAGCCAGGGGATCCGCTGCTGGACGCCGACGTGCGCTTCATCGGCGGCTATCTCGGCTTGGACGATTCCCAGCTCCTCCCCTCCCTGGCGGTGCTGGAGCCGGCCTCCGCCCAGGGGCGGCTCCTCAGCGGCAAGGTGGGGGCCGTGGAGGGGCTCGATCCGCTCCTGGCCCGGCTGCGGGATCCGGAGGCGGGCTTGGTGATCCTGGAGGGAGCGGGGCGCCTGAGCGAGGGGTGGCTGTTTGGCTTGGGGCTTGTGCCCCTGGCCCGATCCTTGGAGGCCGTGGTGGTGCTGGTGCACCCCTGGAACGACAGCCGGGATGTGGAGCCCTTGCTGGAGGCCCAGAGCCAGTTGGGACCCCTGTTGGCGGGGGTGGTGATCAACGGGGTGCTGCCCGAGGCCCTGGCCTCCCTGCGACAGGAACTCATCCCCGCCCTGGAGGGGATCGGCGTGCCCGTGTTGGGGGTGATGCCCCAAAGCCCCCTGTTGCGAAGCGTCACCGTGGGGGAGCTGAGCCGACGGCTGCAGGCGCGGGTGCTCTGCTCCCGGGAACGACTCGACCTGTTGGTGGAGACCCTCTCGATCGGGGCGATGAATGTGAATTCCGCCATGGAATTTTTCCGCCGGCGGCGCAACATGGCCGTGGTCACCGGGGCCGATCGCACGGACATCCAGCTGGCCGCCCTGGAGGCCTCCACCCAGTGCCTGATCCTCACGGGGGTGGGGGAGCCCCTGCCGCAGCTGATCAATCGGGCGGAGGAATTGGAGGTGCCCGTGCTCAAGGTCGACCACGACACCCTCACCACCGTGGAGGTGGTGGAGGGAGCCCTCGGTCACGTGCGGTTGCATGAGGCGGTGAAAGCCACCTACGCCATCCGGCTGGTGGAAGAGAATTGTCACTTTGCGCGGCTGTTTGAGCGCCTGCGGCTCCCTTGAGCCCCATTAGCGCTGCTAATTTCCAAAAGCGACTATGGGCGTACGACGGGTGACCCGGTCTCTCGATCTCCCTGCTCTCGGCAGGATTGACACCCTGGCCCAGGAGCTGGCCATGCTTCAGGACAGGGGCAAGCGTCGCATCGCCATCTTGGGAAGCCGCCACGTGCCGGTGGTGTCGATCCATCTGGTGGAGCTGGTGGCCCGCTCCCTGGCCCAGGAGGGGCACAACCTGATCACCTCCGGCGCCCAGGGGGTGAACGCGGCGGTGATCCGCGGCGTGCTGGAGGTGGATCCGGGCCGGCTGACGGTGTTGCTTCCCCAGAGCCTGGACCGCCAACCCAGCGAGTCGCGGGAGCAGCTGGAGCAGGTGCTGCACCTGGTGGAGAAGCCCGAGCACGATGAATTGCCCCTGCCGATGGCCAGCAGCTTGTGCAACCAGGAGATCATCACCCGCTGCGACCAATTGATTTGCTATGCCTTTCACGACAGTGAAACCCTGCTCTCCAGCTGCCGCACCGCCGAGGATCTGGGGAAGGTGGTGACCCTGCTGTTTTTTGATTGAGCGGCCGCGGGCACCCCAGCCGTTGGCGCCTCAGGGCGAGGGGGCGTCCTTGGCGAGCACCTGAAGACAGGTGCCCTCCCGGCCCATCACGGTCACCCGCTCCCCCGGGGCCAGGAGGCGCTCGGGTTGGAGGTTTTGGGCGGCCCAGCTCTGCCCCTGCCACTGCACCCGACCGCGCCCGTCAGCGTCGAAGGGGCTGATCACATCCGCCTGGTCGGTGCGGGAGGAGGGCGCCAGGGCCGAGGGATCGGCGGAGCGGGACGACCAGCGGCGCACCAGCCCGTAGCCCACCAGGGTGACCAGCGCGGCGGCCAGCCCCTGGAGCCACAGCGGCAGGGGAAGGGCGGCCACCAGAAGCGCCATCAGCAGGGCGGCGGTACCACCCACCAGGAGCAGGCCATCGCTATCCAACCCGAGGAGCACCAGCAGCCAGAGGCCCGCGGCCATCAGCAACCACAGCAGGGGAGGGGATGGCATGGACGGTGGCAAAGCCAAGGCCTTCCTTTCCTAGCCTGGGGCTTCCTCGCTCACACCCATGGAACCCCTGATCCCCTTGGTGTTGGTGCTGCTGGGCGCCCTCGGCCTCAGCGGCGTGAAGGTGACGAGCAGCAGCCGCTCGATGCTGGTGGAACGGCTGGGGAAGTACAACCGGCAGCTCTCGCCGGGGCTGTCGTTCGTGTTGCCGGGGGTGGAGAAGGTGGTGAGCCATGAATCGCTCAAGGAGCGGGTGCTCGACATTCCGCCCCAGCAATGCATCACGCGCGACAACGTCTCGATCGAGGTGGACGCGGTGGTGTACTGGCAGCTGCTGGAACATTCCCGCGCCTACTACGCGGTGGACAACCTGCAATCGGCGATGGTGAATCTGGTGCTCACCCAGATCCGTGCGGAGATGGGCAAGCTCGACCTCGACCAAACCTTCACCACCCGCTCGGAGGTGAATGAGGTGTTGCTGCGGGAGCTGGATGAGGCCACCGATCCCTGGGGGGTGAAGGTGACCCGTGTGGAGCTGCGCGACATCCGCCCCACCGCGGGGGTGCAGCAGGCGATGGAGCAGCAAATGACGGCGGAGCGGGAGAAGCGGGCGGCGATCCTGCGCTCGGAAGGGGAGAAGGAGTCGCAGCTGAACGCGGCCCGGGGCCGGGCCGAGGCCCTGGTGCTCGACGCCAAGGCCAAGCGGGAGGCCCTGCTGCTGGAGGCGGAGGCCCAGGCGCAGCAGCAACGGGTGCTGGCCAAAGCCCGGGCGGAGGCCGCGGCGGAGCTGGCCGCCACCATCGAGGCCCATCCCGCCGCGGCGGAGGGGCTGCGCTTGCTCCTGGCCAAGGATTGGATGGCGATGGGCCAGGAGATGGCCAAGGCGGAGGGGGGGAGCGTGTTGATGGTGGATCCCCAGAGTCCGGCCAGCCTGTTGGCGGCGCTCAAGGGGCTGCAGGAGAAGGGTTGAGGCGGAGGGGTCGGCCCCGTGCCGTCGCGATCATGCCACCATGGCGAGAGGGTTTGGAATGGAACAATCAGTCCCCTGATCGTCAACAACGCCAGCCATGCCATATCACCCCCCCAGCCATCTCCTCGAGGTTCTGCAAAAGATTGAGTACGAAGAAGCCCTGCCCGATGGGGATCCCAGGTATGTGGATACTCGGGAGGCGCGGGGCAGCGAACAAACCTTCACCCGACTGGCGCGCAAGTTTGGTTGGGATCCCTTGAGCGGCTCCTTCTTTGCCCCCCTGGAGAAACACATCCTGTTTTTTGGCCACATCGGCATTGGCAAGACCACCGAATTGCGCCGCTACGCGGGGCGGCTCAACGCCTCCAGGCGCTTCTACGTGGTGGAGGTGGATGTGCTGGCCAAGTTGGACCGCAACAACCTGCAGTACACCGAAGTGCTGATGGCCATGGCCGAGACGCTGCTGGAGCGGCTTCGGGACGACGGCCATGGGCTGGCGGAGGACGCCCTCGAGCCCCTGCGTCGCTGGTTTGGCCGGGTGGTGCGAACGGACACCACGACCACGGAACTCGGGGCCGAACTCAGGAGCGTTGCCCGGGGGGGAGGGGGGATTCCAGGGCTGATCCAGCTCTTGGCCAGCTTCACAGCCGCCTTCAAGACGGGGTCGAGTCAGAAGAATGAATGGCGGCGGGAGATTCGCAATGATTTCACCACCTTGGCGGATGCCTTCAACACCCTCATCCGGCGGGTGGAGGCCAGCTTGTTGGAGCAAGCGCGGGCCGAACGGGTGCTGTTTCTGGTCGATGGCACCGACAAGATGCGGGGTGAGGACACGCAGCAATTCTTCGTTCAAGACGCCGAGCAGTTGCTGGCGATCCAGACGCTGGTGATCTACACCGCGCCGCTGCATTTGAAGTACGACGGGCGCCTCGGCGGCAAGCTGGACGCGGATCTTGTCTTGCCGATGATGAAGCTGTGGGAGCGAGATGGCGGCCCTTGTGAAGCCGGGTGGAGAACGTTGCGCGAGATCCTGCTGTTACGCGCCGACCGAAGCCTTTTTGACGGTGACGCTGAGGTGGATCGGTTGGTGGAGTTCAGCGGCGGCCATCCCCGGGAGCTGTTGCGTCTGCTGAAACTCTGTTGTGAGGTGGCGGACGAACGCATCGATGCCTCGGTGGTGGGGACGGCGATCGAGAAACTGGCCGCCGATTTTCGCTACTTCCTCCAACCCGCCGACTACGCCTTGCTGCGGGCGATCGACACCCAACCCGCCCACGGCGGCAATGACGCGCGCGCCCAGGATTTGTCGCATCGGCTGGCGCTGCTGCAATACAACGACGGCACCTGGCGCCGCAGCCATCCCGTGGTGCGGACCCTGGAGGGGTACAGGCTGCCGCCCTTCTCCGCCGGGGATCCGGCGGCTGGTGAGGCCCCGGTTCCATCGGCCTGAGCCGGACCCATTGCCCGCCATGGAAGGTTCCGCGTTTGCCATCGAACAGGCCAGGCTGGCCGAAGCCCGCCACCTGCCCGGGACCTGCCACGACGACTTTCTGCGCCTGAGCCGCACCCTGCTTCATGGACCGGAGTTTCAGTGGCTGCTGGTGGACGCGCCCGATGAGGGGGTGCGTCGGCGGGTGATGGCGGCCCTCGACCGGGTGCTGCGCCGTGCCGGGCTGCGGAGCGACCGCCTGCCGTTGAGCGGCAAAATTCTGGATGTGCCGATGTTGGAGGCACGGCTGGTGAACAACGCCCGCCAAGCGCCCGTGGTGCATGTGATCGGACGACCGGGCTGGTTTGACGCGGCGCGCTGGGACGCCCTCAACGCCCGCCGGGAGCGCTTGGCCGCCGACGCCCGGGCACGGCTGGTGTTGTGGCTGGACGCGGAGGCCATCGCCCTCGCCTCCCGTTGCGCGCCCGACCTGTGGGCGTGGCGGGGGGGCATCTATTCCTTCCTCCCCCCATCCCGGACGGCCGCCACGGAAGCCGCCGGGGAGGACCAGCCTCCGCCAACGGCCCTGCTCCCCGCTCCAGGGGTGGACACCCGCACGATGGCCGAACGAAGCCGGCGGGTGGCGGAGATCAGGGCCTGGCTCGAGGCCCACCCGGAGGCGCCCGATGAGCTGCGGATCGCCCCGCTCGATGAGCTGGGCAAGCTGCTCTTCGATCTTGGGGATTACGACGACGCC
>JBKCPG010000348.1:0-17014 GCA_046309395.1 Cyanobacteriota bacterium
CGGCGGTGGAGCGCGGGGACGACAAGGGCCAACATCTTCCTGTGGGGCAGAGTCTGCCCGCGGGCCAGAGTCTGCCTAGCATCCGAGCAGACGCCACGCCGCTGGGCTTTATGCCAACGATCACCGAATCCGCCTCCATGGAAGAGAGGCGCCCGGCTCCCCTGGCGCCAGAGATCACCCACCCTTTTGAGCCGGAAGTGAGGCCCGACAGCCCAAACCGCAACCTCGCCCCGATCACGGCCGCCTTGGATTCGGAGCGACGGCTGGTGGTGGGAGGGTGCCTCCTCAGTGAGCTGGCCCAAACCCACGGCACCCCGCTGTATGTCCTGGATGAGGCCACCATTCGGGCGGCCTGCCGGGCTTACCGAGAGGCGCTGGCGCGGGCCTATCCAGGGCCCTCCCTGGCTCTTTACGCCTCCAAGGCCAACAGTTCCCTGGCGATCACGGCGCTAGTGGCCTCCGAGGGTCTGGGCTTGGACGCGGTTTCCGAGGGGGAATTGCTGACGGCCCTGAGGGGCGGCATGCCCGCCGATCGGATCGTGCTGCATGGCAACAACAAATCCGCCGAGGACATTGCCCTCGCGATCCAGCAAGGCGTCACGGTTGTGGTGGACAACTGGCTTGATCTGGAGCATCTGGCCGCCATTGCCCCCAGCCAGCCCACCCCCGCGCGGCTGATGGTGCGCTTCACCCCGGGCATCGAATGCCACACGCATGACTACATCCGCACTGGGCACCTCGATAGCAAGTTCGGGTTCGATCCCGACCAGCTGGAGACCGTGCTGCGCCATCTTTCCGGATGCCCATGGGCCTGGGTGGACGGATTGCATGCCCACATCGGCTCCCAGATCTTTGAGTTGGACCCCCACCGCGACCTGGCCGGGGTGCTCGCGGACGCCCTGGTGCTGGCCCGCTCCTTGGGACATCCCTGTCGGGACCTCAATGTGGGAGGGGGATTGGGGATCCGTTATGTCCCCTCGGATGATCCCCCCACCATTGAAGACTGGGTGAGCGGGGTGGCGGGGGCCGTGGTGGCGGCGTGCCAAAGCCGAAACCTGGAGCTGCCGCGGCTTCTATGTGAGCCGGGTCGCTCCCTGATCGGACCAGCCGGACTGACCCTGTACAGGCTGGGAAGCAGGAAGTCGATCCCCGGGGGGCGCACCTACCTCTCCGTGGACGGAGGCATGAGCGATAACCCCCGCCCGATCACTTACAAGTCGCTCTACACCGCCGTTCTGGCGGATCGACCCCTGCCAGGGCCCGAGGAGCCGCGAGACATCGTCACCCTCGCGGGCAAACACTGCGAATCAGGGGATGTGCTCCTGCATGACCTGAGCTTGCCACCTAGCCAAACCGGGGATGTGATCGTGGTGTTCGGCACCGGTGCCTACAACGCCTCAATGGGGTCCAACTACAACCGCATCCCAAGGCCGGCGACGGTGTTGGTGAAGGACGGGAGCGCGGAAGTGGTGCAACGCCGTGAAGAGCCGGACGATTTACTGCGCTACGACCTCATCCCCGCCAGCTTGCGCTGAGATAATTTATTGGGGAGATTGGTCTGACCGCAAGCGAATTGGGTTGTGCTGCTTGAGAGCTTCTCCAAGCGAATTCCGATTCGTGCACCGTCCCAACTCCTGAGCTGCCCTGGCGTCCTGGTGTAATCGTGCAATTTTTGCTTGTTTACAAGGATCTGATTCTCTTTCTCCTCGACCTTGTTTTCGCCGCTCTCATCGGCATTCTCCTGCTGGGTCGACTCAAAGACAATCGGACGCTTTGGCTGCTGCGCGGGTACCTGCTGCTGGTCTCTCTGGCTTGGTTTGTGCAGCGGTTTGTTCCCCTGCCACTCACGTCCAAGCTGGTGGATGCCCTGGTGCTGGCCTGCAGCCTCGCCCTGGCCATCCTCTGGCAGGGGGAGTTGCGCCGGCTGATGGAGCTGCTCGGAACGGGGAATCTGGGGGTGCTTTTCGCCGATCGCCGCCAGGACCAGTTGGTGAGCGGCTCAGTGGCGGTGCTGACCGAGGCCGCGGGCCGGTTGTCGCAGGCGCGGCGCGGAGCCTTGATCGTGCTCGATCTGGGCAGCGACCTGCGTCCCGAGGACTTTTTGAACAGCGGCATCCACCTCGATGCCCGTCTCTCCGTGGAGCTGCTGATGAACGTGTTTGCCAGCGACACCCCGCTCCATGACGGGGCCGTGTTGGTGCAAAAAAACCGCATCCTTTCGGCGGGGGTGATCCTGCCCCTCTCCCGCCAGGGCCTCAATCGCTATGGCACCCGCCATCTGGCGGCCCTCGGACTGACCGAGCGCCACAACCGCTGCCTGTGCGTGGTGGTGTCGGAGGAAACGGGAACCCTGTCCTTGGCTCGCCTGGGCCGGTTGGAGCGCCCGATCACCAGCAGCCGCCTCCATGATCTGCTCAATGAAGCGCTGGCGTCGGGACCAACAGGACGTAGCGTGGTGGGGGTTCAGCCGGAATCACGCGGATGAGTCGCGCCCTGGCGACCACATTCAAGCCAAGACCACGGGACCTTCCTCAAGGTCTGGATCCCCTTCGCTTGCCGCGTCACGTGGCGGTGATCATGGATGGGAACGGACGGTGGGCCCGTCAGCGGGGGCTGCCCAGGATGATGGGGCACCGTGCCGGCGTGGAGGCCCTGAAACGCACCCTGCGGCTCTGCAGCGACTGGGGGGTGGGGGCGTTGACCGCCTATGCCTTCTCCACCGAGAACTGGAGCCGCCCTGGAGAGGAAGTGTCGTTTTTGATGACCCTCTTTGAACGGGTGCTGGCCCGGGAGCTGGAGGCACTGGAAAAAGAACAGGTGCGGATTCAGTTTCTCGGCGAACTGGAGGAGTTGCCCCAAAAATTGCAGGATCTGATCGCCGACGCCACCAGCCGCACGGCCGCCAACAGTGGCATTCTTTTTAATGTGTGCACCAATTACGGCAGCCGCAGGGAGCTGGTGCGCGCCGCCCAGAAGCTTGCCGCCTTGGTGGCCGAGGGGCACCTGGAGCCCCACCAAATCAACGAATCCGCCTTCGCCTCCCAGTTGCACACCGCGGGCCAGCACGATCCCGATCTGTTGATTCGCACCAGCGGCGAGCAACGCCTGAGCAATTTCCTGCTCTGGCAATTGGCCTACGCCGAGTTGCACCTCACCGATGTGCTCTGGCCTGATTTCGATGCCCGGGCTTTGGAGCGGGCCCTGCTGGATTTCCAGGGCAGGCAACGGCGTTTCGGCGGGGTGGACGAGGAGTCACAGCCATGAGCACCCGCCACGACTGGACCCGGGCCGAGATTCTGGAGCTGCTCCAACGGCCCCTGCTCGATCTCCTCTGGCAGGCCCAAGGTGTGCATCGCGCCGCCACGCCCCACCCAGAAGTGCAGCTGGCTTCCCTGCTCAGCGTGCGCACCGGAGGCTGCGAGGAAGACTGCGCCTATTGCCCCCAATCGATGCATCACAGCGCCGACGTGGCTGGGCGGCCGGAGCTGGATGTGGAAACGGTGCTCGAGAGGGCGCGGGCCGCCAAGGCCGCGGGAGCCCATCGTTTCTGCATGGGCTGGGCCTGGCGGGAAATCCGGGAGGGCGCGCCCTTCGAGGCCATGCTGGCCATGGTGCGGGGGGTGAGGGAGTTGGGTTTGGAGGCCTGCGTCACGGCGGGCATGCTCACCGATCAGCAGGCGGCCCGCCTGGCGGAGGCCGGCCTCACGGCCTACAACCACAATCTCGACACCTCACCCGAGCACTACCGCCACATCGTCTCGACCCGCGGCTACGACGAGCGGTTGGAGACGCTCGGGCGGGTGCGGGCGGCGGGGATCCAACTCTGCTGCGGAGGCATCCTGGGGATGGGGGAATCGCTGGAGGATCGGGCGGCCCTTCTGGAGGTGCTGGCCACGATGGATCCCCACCCGGAAAGCGTGCCGATCAATGGGTTGGTGGCGGTGGAGGGCACTCCCCTGGAGGATCTGCCCCCGATCGATCCCCTGGAGCTGGTGCGGATGGTGGCCACGGCGCGCATCCTGATGCCCCACAGCCGGGTGCGGCTGAGCGCGGGCCGCGAGCGCCTGAGTCGGGAAGCCCAGATCCTCTGTTTTTTGGCGGGAGCCGATTCGTTTTTCTATGGCGACACCCTGCTCACCACCAGCAACCCGGCCGAGGATGCCGACCGGGCCCTGCTGGCGGCCGCCGGTTTGGGGGCGCCCCCCTGAGCCCGATGCTGGTGGCCGCGTTTTATGGCTTCGCCCGATTCGCCGAGGGCGAGCTGGCTTCCCTGCGCCAGCGCCTTCTGGCGATGGGGGAGGAGGCCAACGTGCTGGGCACGGTGTTGCTGGCGGAAGAGGGAATCAACGGCACCCTCTGTGGACCTGAGGCGGGGGTGGAGCGGATCCTGGAGGAGTTGCGGAGCGATCCGCGGCTGGCCCAGCTGGCCATTCGCCGTTCCACCGCGGAGGATCCCCCTTTCTTCCGGCTAAAGGTGCGGCGCAAGCGGGAGATCGTCACCCTCGGAGTGGACGGGCTGGATCCCCTTCAGGGGGTGGGCACCTATGTGGATCCCGCCGACTGGAACCCTTTGATCCAAGATCCGGGGACCCTGGTGGTGGACACCCGCAACACCTATGAGGTGGGCCTGGGCAGCTTCGCCGGCGCCATCCACCCCAACACCCGGAGCTTCCGGGAGTTTCCGCGCTGGGTGGAGGAGGTGCTTCCGGGGTTGGTGGCGGACCGGCAACCCGAGAGATTTGCCCTGTTTTGCACCGGTGGCATCCGCTGCGAGAAGGCCACGGCCTATCTCCAACGGAAAGGATTTCAGGGGGTGCACCACCTGCGGGGGGGCATTTTGGGCTATCTGGAGGCGATCCCTGAGGAGCGGAGCCTCTGGCGGGGGGAGTGTTTTGTGTTTGATCACCGCGCCGCCGTCAACCATCAGTTGGAGCCCGGCAGCCATGAACTTTGCCACGCCTGCCGGATGCCCCTCTCCCAGGAGGATCGGGCCCTGCCCAGCTACGTGCCCGGGGTGCGCTGCCGCCATTGCGAGGGCCGTCGCGAGCCGGCCGACCTGGCGCGCTACGCGGAGCGGCAACGGCAGCAGCGGCGGGCCCAAGCCAGCGGCGAGCCCCATCTCGGGCGGCACTTTCCCCTTCCCCGGGGGTCATCGGAGCCGCTGACGTGACTCCCGGGGGGATTCTGTACAGCTTCCGCCGCTGTCCTTACGCGATTCGCGCCCGTTTGGCCCTGGCGGCGGCCGGGGTGGAGGTGGAGGTGCGGGAGGTGACGCCGCGGGCCAAGCCCCCGGAGCTGTTGGCGGCGTCGGCGAAGGGGACGGTGCCAGTGCTCGCGCGCCCGGACGGGGAGGTGCTGGAGGAAAGCCTGGACATCGTGCTCTGGGCCCTCGGTCAGAGGCCTGGGGGGGAGGAGGCCCGAGAGGCCCTCACCCATGGGCCCGCCGCCGCCCTGATCGCCGAGTGCGATGGGCCCTTCAAGCGGCATCTGGATGCCTATCGCTATGGCGATCACGGACGGAAGGAGCATCGGGAGGCGGCCGCTGAAATCCTGCGCCGCTGGAGCGCGCTCTTGGAAGCCCCGCTCGTCGGCCTGGAGGCCCTTGGCTGGATCCTGCTGCCCTTTGTGCGCCAATTTCGCTTGAGCGATCCGGAGGCGTTTGCCCAAGACAGCCACATGGAGGCGCTGAGCCGCTGGCTGGCTGGCTTTGAGGGGGGAGCGGCCCTGGAGACGGTGATGGCTCCCCCTTGGGGCAGGCGCCAGATCTGGCGCTCTCCTCGCTGGCTGTACCACCTGGCCCTGGAGGGGGACTGGCAAGAGGCGCGCCGCCGGGGTGTGTACCGCCGCTCCACCCGGGGGATGGGCATCGAGGAGGTGGGCTTCATCCACGCCAGCTGGAGCCAGCAGGTGGAGCCCACCTGGCGGCGATTTTATGGCGATGGTCCGGAGCTACGGCTGCTGGTGATCGAGCCAGCCCGGCTGACGGCCGCTGGCCTGGAGGTGCGGGAGGAGGCGGCCCCGGAGAGCGGCGAACGCTTTCCCCACATTTATGGCGCGCTGCCCATCGAGGCGGTGCTGTTGGCGGAACGATTCGCTCCGCTCCCGGAGGTCGGTTCGCCTTGAGCCTTCCGCCGCCCGAGATTCAGCCCAGCCTGGAGGCCATCGAGGCCGAGGCCAGCCAGAAGGGATGGAAGCTGCGCCTCGCCGCGCCCCGGCGGCTGGGCCTGTGGAGCCTGCGGGTGGTGGTGGCCCGGCCACTGGAGGGGGGCCGGGCGGAATGGCTGGGGGAACTCAAGGGCTGGGCCCTGCCCCACCGGGAGGGGTTGCGGCTCGACACCCTGCGGGTGCAAGGCCCCCAAAGCGCCGGGGCGGGCTACCTGCTGTTGGCTGCCGGTTGCGCCTGGGCGTTGGAGCGCACGCCCTGCCGTCGGGCCCGCTTCCTGGCCATCCACGACAACGAGCGCCAGCACCGGCGCCTGGTGCGTTATTTCCAGGGCTTGGGCTTCGAGCCCCTGCGCGAGCTGGGCGCGGCCCCGATCGACTGGGGGCCCCGGTTGCTGTGGGGCGGCGGTGGCCTGCTGATGGAGGGAGAGTGCGCTCAGGCGATCCAGCGTTGCGCCCGCCGCTGGCGGGCCGGCTAGGGATCAATCACCTGGCCCCGCACCACCCAGAGCGCCTCGCCGGACCGCAGGGGTCGCCAGGCCTCGTTGGTGGTGAGGGGTTCGGTGCTGACGATGGTGACCACGTCGTCGGGTCCGGCCAGCTCGGAAAAATCCACCGTGAGATCGTCATCAGCCAGGCGGGCGTGGCTGAAGGGGGCCTGGCGGGTGAGCACGTGCAGGCGGGTGGTGGCGTAGACGAACAGCCACTGACCATTGCTCAGCAATCCATTGAAGGTGCCCCGCTGGGCCAGGACAGCGCATAGACGCACGAGATCCCGATGGAGGCCAGCCCCGTCCTCAGGGTCCACACCCGCCCGATCGAGCTCCTGGAGGATCCAGCAGAAGGCGGCCTCACTGTCGGTGTCCCCGACGGGTTGGTAGGCGCCGTCCAGGTCGGAGCTGCCCTCCAGATGGCCGTTGTGGGCAAACACCCAATCCTGGCCGTGGAAGCGACGAAGAAAGGGATGGCAGTTTTCCAAGGCCACCTTGCCGCGGGTGGCCTTGCGGATGTGGGCGATGGAGCAGTGGGCCTTCAACGGCAGGGTGGCCACCTCAGCGGCCACGGGCGAAAAGGCGGCCGGCGCTTCCTCCCGATAGAGACGCACCCCCTGGCCATCCACGTTGAAGCAGGCCAGGCCCCAGCCATCCCCGTGGTCGGCCGTGGCGCCGCCGCGTCGGCGCAGGCCATGGAAGGAAAAGCACAGGTCGGTGGGGGTGTTGGCGCTGAGGGCCAGGAGTTCGCACATGGCTCTATTCTCGCCAGCCCGCACAATGGGGGGGTCGCGCCGCGGTCCATGACCCTTCGCACCAAGGTGGCCCTGGGGCTGCTGGTGTTTGTGCCCCTCTCCATCGCCGCCGAACGCCTGGAGCTGGGGGAGGGGATGATTTTCCTCACCTCGGTGTTGGCCATCATTCCCTTGGCGGTGTGGCTCAGCACGGCCACCGAGGAGCTGGCCCTGGCTCTGGGCCCCTCCATCGGCGCCCTGCTCAACGCCGTGTTCGGCAACGCCACCGAGCTGATCATCGCCCTCACGGCCCTGAGGGCGGGGCTGGTGGAGATCGTGAAGGCAAGCATCACCGGCACCGTGGTGGCGAATTTGCTGTTGGCCCTGGGGCTCTCGATGCTGGTGGGGGGCATCGGGCGCCAGGAGCAGCGCTTTCAGCCCGTGGTGGCGCGGGTGAACGGCACGGCGATGAGCCTGGCGGTGCTGGCGATCCTGATCCCGAGCCTCACCGGCATGGGGGAAGGGGGCCACGGCTTGGGCACCCAGCGCTTCTCCACGTTTGTGGCCTGGATTTTGCTGGTGGTGTATGGCCTGACGTTGCTGTTTTCCCTGCGCACCCACAGCGGGCTCTACGCGGTGGCGGAAGCCGACCTGGAGGAAGAGACCGCCCACAAGCCACCTCTGCTGCCCTGGCTGGCGGTGTTGGTGGCGGCCACGGCGGGGGTGGCCTACGAATCGGAGCTGTTTGTGGGGGTGGTGGAGCAGGTGACCGCCAAGGTGGGTCTGAGCGCGCTCTTCACCGGGGTGGTGCTGCTGCCTTTGCTGGGGGGCGTGGCGGAATACCTGACGGCGGTGACGATGGCCCGTAAAAACAAGATGGATCTCTCGGTGTCGGTGGCCCTGGGCTCCACCTTGCTGGTGGCCCTGTTGGTGGTGCCGATTTTGGTGCTGGTGGGGCCACTGTTGGGCCATCCGCTGGATCTGAATTTCCAGATGTATGAGTTGGTGGCCATCGCCACCGCCGTTGTGGTGAGCAATCTGGTGAGTTTGGACGGCCGCTCCGATTGGCTGGAAGGGGTGTTGCTCCTGGCGGCCTATGTGATTCTGGCGGCCGGCTTCTATTTCCAAAGCATGCCCCTGGCCTCCGTCACCTGAGATGTCGTCCTCCCCATCCCCCAGCGAAGGCCTGCTCCCCCCCCTGCCTCCCGATCCGGAGCTGGAGGGGCCTGAGCCCTCAGAACTGCCCGAGGTGCCGGCCTTTCGCGCCAGCAACGCCTGGAGCCGCCTCAACCGATCCGCCTCCCTGCAGCTGCTGCTGGCCCTGCTCTTCACCCTGGCGGCCAACCTGGTGGGCGCGCGGCCCCTGATGCTGGCGGCGGGCATTTTGCTGCTGGTGCTCTCTTTGTATCAGCTGCTTCCGCCTTTGTGGCGGCAGCTCAGCGGTCGATTGGATGACGCCCCCACCGCCCGGGTGCTGGCGGCGGTGGCGCTGCTGATCGGCGCCATCACCATCCCATTTGCGCTGGGCTGGCTGGATCCCTTCCTCAACCTGTTCCGCCGTGGCAACTGGGAAGCGATCGGCGCCCTGGGCGAGGGCGTGGTGGGTGCGTTTGGCCAGATTTTGGTGGCCAGCGTGGCGCTGATGATCGCCTGGCGGCAGGTGCTGGTGGATCAGCGGCTCACCACCCAGCAAAACCGCATCACCCAGGCCCAGACGATCGATAGCTTCATCCATGGCATCTCCGAGTTGATCAGCGATGAGGAGGGCATGCTTGAAGACTGGCCCCTAGAGCGGATGCTGGCGGAGGGAAGGCTTTCAGCGGTGTTTGGCTCGATCGACCGGGATGGCAAGGCCCGGGTGCTGCGCTTTCTCTCCCATGCCCGGCTGCTCACCCCCCTCAAGCGCGACAACCGGCTGGGCCGGGCGATCCTGGATGGCCAGGGCAACTACGAGGAAGATCGGGCCTGGGGGGTGCCGGTGATCCGGCTGCAGCAACTGCTCAAGGGCGTGGATCTCTCCGGTAGCGACCTGCGGGGGGTGGATTTCAATGGCGCCGACCTGCGGGGGGCGGATCTGTCGTTCTGTGACCTGTCGGGCGCGAATTTGGCGGGCACCAACCTGGCCGGAGTGAATCTGGAAGGCTCACGGCTGGAAGACTGCCGCTTTTTCTACGGCCGCCCCCAAACCGCCTCCCCCCGTCTGGCCCCCTCCCACTTCGATCTCACCACCGGCGCCGGCACGGGCGCCGTGGTGGAAAACATCAATCTCACCGGAGCGCGGTTTCTCGACGCCCAATCCCACCACTACCTGGCCTCCTGGAGCGGTCCCCGCTCCCGAACCACCATCCCGGGGGGCTCCAAGGGCATTCCGAGTCAATTAGCGCGCTCTCTCTAAGAGCCGGCGAGACAGGCGAGCCAGATCCCCAAGCTCCGAACTCCGTGAGATCATGGGAACAAGCCCGCCTCTGGCGAGCGTCCCCTGGAGGGGTGGTCGAGTGGTTGATGGCTCCGGTCTTGAAAACCGGCGACCCGAAAGGGTCCGTGGGTTCGAATCCCACCCCCTCCGTTTTTCAAAAACCCAGTGCTGGCAACGAGTCTGAGCTACAACCCCAGCCCTTGACAGGGAACCACCAAACGCCCAGTTAGGCACGCCAGGTAGGCAAAAAGAGACCGGTTGGGCCACGATTAGGCAAGTCGCTAGTCAAATCCGATGCCTGCTTCCGACCCTTGGCTGAGGCGCCAAAACGATGCCCTCAAGCTGCGCGGCTTGGCGGTGACCCTCGAGCTCTGCGGCTCCCGCGTCAGGTTGCGCGCCTCAATGCCGCCCAAGCCAGAGGACACACCAAGCTCGCCATGGAAGCAACAGAGAATCTCAACCGGCCTGGAATACCCTGCGCAGGCCAGGGAGGCAGTAGAGCTTGCCGAGACCTTGGGCCGTTCACTGGAACGGCACCGCATGGGTTTTGAAGCCTTCGACTGGAGCCCTTGGGAGCGAAAGGGAAGACAGCGGCGCCCAGCAACGGCCGTTCATCTGATGCCATCTCTGGATCCACGGCTCTGCGCCTCACCCGGACGTGGTGGGAGGCCCGGGGGCGACGGGGACGTTCAGCCGAAGACTCCTGGGAGGTTGACTTCCGCCAACCTCTGGCAGCTCTGAAGGGCATTCATGACCTGCAACCCTCCCATCTGATCGCCCTGGTGGATGCCTGCGTCCCCAACAGCCGCAGCCGTCTACGGGCGGGACGGGCGGCCGCGTCGATGGCCCAGTCCCTTGGTTGGGGAAACGAACTGGTAGCGGATCTGCGACAGCGCGGCAAAGGGTATTCGGCGCGTCAGGCTGCTCCGAGGACGTTGCCTTCAGAACGCGCCATCGAGGTGCTGATCGACCAGCTTCCGTCGGTGTGGCAGTGGCCGGTGGCGGTCGTCGCTACCTACGGCAGCAGGCCCCATGAGGCCCTGCTGCATGCGGAGGTGCTGCCAACAGGACTTGTGCGGATCGCTGCTGGCAAGACTGGTGCAAGACAGTCCCTGGCGATGCCAGCCGAATGGGTGAGGCGTTGGCAGCTGAGCGAGAAGCGCTTGCCCCCGAGCATGAATGAAGATCGCGGTCACAGGGCAGCGGGCATGGCGATGGGCCGGATGTTCCGGAGAGTGAGCGCTGAGATGGTGCCCTACGACCTGCGGCATGCCTGGGCGGTGCGGGCGATTCGCAACCCAAGGATCTCGCCTTCGTTGGCAGCCAAATCCATGGGCCACAGCCTGGCGGTTCACAGCAGCATCTACCAACGCTGGTTTGATGCCCATGAGATGGAGTCTCTGCAGGAGCAACTCAGCGCAGTGTCATGAGATAGCGGTCAACATTCACCAGATAGGAGTGGCGTTTTCCCGAGGCTGATGGCAGCCGCCGGACGCAGTCTGGCGGGAACGTTCCCCGCAGGATTCGATTCTTGAGTGCTCTCGCAGAGGAGAAGTGCAGTAACGGAGCAGCTTCTTTGAGGGGCAACCATGGACTGCGCGCCTGCGGAGCCGGTTGGCCCTGTGCCGTGAGCAACCTCAGCTGCGCTGAAAGCTGAGAAAGCTGGGCCGTTAGATCCGCGACCACAGATTCCATCGCCTTGACGTGTGGTTCCATCAGCGGCGTCCCGTTCGGATCTTGCCCAGCGATTCGAGGAATAGCGGGGCCGCCTTGCCGTTCAGGGCCGATTTGCAAACAGCAACCCCAGGGGGCCCGTGAACGCGAAGGGAGTGCTCCCCCATGTGCAGGCCAGCGACCGCGTCGGTGAAGGTCCGGTCTTGGCCTTGAGGTTCTGTGCTCTCCCGAGAACGAGCCCTATGGACTCGAGGGGGCGCCAGGGCGAACAGGCTGGAGGCCGAGGGCGACGCCAGCGGGGCGGTGGCCCGGCGGTTGGGCCTGGACGAGCGGCGTTGGGAGGAGATCGTGCGGGCCTGCAGCATGGGAGTGGTGCCACTGGGGCATTCCGAGAGGGTGTAAGACGAGGCGTTTATGCAATTCGCTAGCAGCAACTCACGATGTCTGCTCGGCCAGCAGTTCATTGATAGGCGATCCAGAACCCAGGTGTGAATACCCAAACAATGGCAAGATATGAGGTTAAGAACCGTAAATCCGAAGAGAGAATGCCAAGCGTGCCACCAGACTGTAATCAATCTGATCCACATCATGTCCTGGCAGTATTGGTATCTATTTCCAACAGCGATAGCTGTCTGCATCCTTGCCACCGCTTCGGGTTTTTCGGGTAGCGTTTTATTTCAACCGGTTTTTTATTTTATTCTCAAAGTTCCGCTTGCTCAATCGATTGCAACCGGAATCGCCACGGAAACGATTGGCATGACCAATGGGGCAATCACCTATGCCATGATGCGTAACGAAAAGACAAGCATTGATCGCAAGGCGCTTCGATCAGTTGCCCCTTATGTGATTGCAGGAGTGGTTGCGGGTATCATCTTTTTTGTCTACGCACCAAAGCCACTACTTAGATTCACGGTTGGGGTGGTGATTGCCGCCATCGCGATCTATCAGATTTATCTAGCGGGGGAAAACAAGCTTGGCAGCATGCCTGCAGCGGATCTGAGTGTGCTTGCCAAGCCTCATAACAGGGTCTATCAATTTTTGGCAGGCGCATTTTCCGCGTCAACGGGCACTGGGGTAGCAGAAATGCATCAACCACTCTTTGAGGAGAGGGGCGGTCTTAGCACGTTGAAAGCCAACGCCACGGCAATCTGTATCGAAGCCATTGCTGATTGGACAATCACGCTGACAAATATGAAGTTAGGATATTTGCGCTATGACATTCTAGTGTTCACGGTTGCAGGTGTGCTTGTGGGCGGTCAAATCGGGCCACGTATAGCCAAGTATATTCATCCTCGAATCACCAAGATTATCTTTGGCATCAGCGTCACAACAATCGGTGCGATTTATATCGTCACCTCCTGGCCTCAAGTGGTGAAGCTCTTCGCTTGAGCTGGATTCAAAACTCAGGAGATCCGATAGGTTTCGAGAGCGTGTTGAAGCGAGCGTGGAATGGCTGTAGGTATATTTTTGCCATTCTCACGTCGCATGCAGGCAGCCTGTTGTTCCCCAATCGCTACCAGGGTTTTGTCCGTCTCTGTTGAGCGCCAGTACTCAAAACCCATCGTGATGCGATTTTGCACCATTTCTTTGAGCTGCATGGCGATGATGACCTGATCAAAGGCAAACAGTTCCGAGAGATACTGACAAGAAACATTGACGGTAACCAGGGCTAACCCAGCAGAGATTTGCTCAATCACATCAGGAGCATGCTCATAGAGAAACATCTCTCGAGTTCGACCCTGCCAGAGGATGTAGTTGGCGTAATAAACATTGCCAACAAGGTTGGTTTCCTCGAAACCAACAATGTGTTTGTATTCATAGGCCTTTGCCATCAGATTAGCAAGGCACAACGGTGAGGATGGCAACGACAATGGGATCAGCCAGAGCGTGCACTCTGAAAACCCAGGTTGCAATCTCCAGGTAGCTGCTTTTCTCCCCTGGCAAATCACTATGGCATTCCAGCCAGACCAGCGAGTTCTGGTTGCTGTGGAGAGTGAGAGATGTTTGTGCTGGAAGACCGGCTTTTTTCAGGCATTCCTTCGCACTCCAGATGCGCGTTGCCGCGATATCAACAGCTTCCCCGGATGCCGTCGCAACCACTTGGGCTAGCTGCAGAGCCGCGTCCCCAAGCAAATCACCCCAGGGCCTGGGTGGGGAACTGGTCACTTGTTCGATGTCGCAGGCAATCTGGGGCTTTGGGCCGTTGGTTGTCGGATGGAAACGCTGCAACACAGCCAGAGTGAGGTCTTGACAATGGGATGCAGACACAGGTTGATCGTTAATGGAATCGGGTTTTCCGTCGATGCGTCGGGTGATGGGCTCGGATGTGGATGCCAATTGATGCAGTAATTGGTTGGTCATCTCCTGTCGATTGGTGCCGGAATCATTGGCCAAGGCGATGGCCATTGCGAGCTGAGGTTGTTCCTCCAACAGACAACGCTCGAGGTAGGGAGGCAACAGAGGTGCAGACCAAGATTCCTGCGGGGGTTTGGCTTGAATCACCTGCAGCGTCAGGCCCTGCCAGTGCTCCAGCAACTGGCCTTCGCTGGAATGCACCCAAAGGTCGTAGACGAATTGATCGTCCACATGGGACTGCTCTACGGCCTTCACTATGTGGGGCGCTTGATCCTGCACCTGAAAGATGCTCAAGCGTTGGATGGCCACGGGCAAGATCGTGGCGTGGGGCACACAGGCTTGCAACGCATGAATGGCCGCATCTCTGGAGCCGGCATCCCCGAGCACCATGGTTTGCGGCAAGTAATCACTAAACCAGGGTGTGGATGAATCTGTTGCGATGGCGGCCACACAACTTTTGGCTCTGAGGTGGTGGTATTCCGTGATTCTCTGGAAACGCCCCTGATGGAACAACAATTCGCCATACAGATGCCGATCAATTTGCAGGCTAGGAGCCACGTAGGGAGTCAAGTCAGCGGCCTCACCCTCCGGTCGTGCAGAGCCGAAGCAAACCGTGGTTCGGAAATGGTCGACAGCAAAACCAGTCTGCGCCGTGCGAATTACCACCTCAACCTCCTTGGCCCCATGGGCGATCGCCGCAATTCGAATGGTGAGTGAATCCGAAGCTGGCACCACGATGGGGCGATGAAACTGAACCTGGGCAAATTCCATGCCGTGGCCCTCTACACCCAGAACACCGACAAGAGCGGTGGCTACCTGGGCCATCGCCTCCAAACCCATGACACCTGGAAAGATGAACTCACCCTGGTAGACGTGATCCCGCAGGTAGGGATCGGTGGCCACACTGAGGCTCACATCCACCACCAACTCAACGCCGGGAACCACCACTTTGGGCATCTCCAAAAAGCGCAGCAGGGGGAGCTCCTGGGGAGCCAGTTGAATGGTGGGCAGGGACCCCATCCGACTGCTGACCACCAGCGATGGGCTGTGTAGCGGCTGACGCAGGAGGCGTTTGAGGAGATCGATGCCTTGATCTGGAGCGATGGGGACAACGCCCTGTTGGCTGAGCGCCTCAATGCGTCCCAATCGCTCACCCATGCCCATGCCAGCCCACACAGACCATTCCAGGTTGAGACACTGGCAATGGGGATGCTCCTGCTGAAATGCGATCAGGAGCTGTGCCATTTCTTCATTGGCCAGGGCGTAGTGGGCTTCACCAGCCATTCCTGATCTAGCGATGATCGAGCCAAACGTGATCACCTGCTTGAGCTGGTGGGCAGGAATGGAGGCCAGCAGATGCCCCAACCCATCCACTTTGGGATGGAAGGTGTGGGCGAAATCAGCGGGGGTGAGTTGGCTGAGCAACCGGGGTTGGTTGACACCGGCCCCATGCAGCACTGCCGTGATGGGCCGCAGGGTTGAGGCAAGGACGGCAAGGGTGTGCTGCACCTCCTGGAGGCGGCCCACATCACAGATGAAGTAGTGGGCATCGACGCCCTGGGCCTTGAAGCGCTCGAGGTTTCCTGCTAGCTCCTTGTCTTGCTGAGGATCAGAGCGACCCAGGAGGACCAACTGGCAGCCGCTCTCTCGGGCGATGGCCAGGGCGCATTCGGCGGCGATGCCTTTGCCACCGCCTGTCACGAGCAGGCCATCCTCTGCCGTCAACCTGAAGCCATGGGTGACGGGGTCTTGATCCCCCGGGATAGCGACGGGCAGAAGGATGGGCGACAACCGTTGCCCATGGCTGTCGTAGCGCGCTTCGACGAAGCCCTTGGCCGCTTGCAGTTCGGATTGGAGGCATGCGGCCAGTTGGGGATGATCGAGAGGAATCTCCAGCGCCAGGGTTGTGATGTGTCGGTGTTCCAGATGGAGTGTCTTGGCCAAGCCACAGCCCCAGCCGGCGTGCACCATCACAACAGTGTCCAGGGAGGGATCCTGCAGAGCCTGTTGGACGCCTTCCAGCAGGGCTGTGGTGGCCTCGTCCGTTCGGCGCTCAGGGAGCAGCACCAGCCAGCCCCTGCCCGGCAAAGCCAGGCCCTGCGCCATCTGTTCAGGAAGGTGTGTATCGGTGAGGTTGAGGATGTCCCACGGGCCGGAGGGCGATGGGGATGAAGGGGGGATCAGCGACAGGGGGTTGGGCTGCCAATGGAGCTGGAAGGCTCGCAACCAGGGAGCCACACCAGGAGGGAACGGCTCAGGTGGAGCGGCTTGTGGGGGGAGGGAGGTGAGTTCGGTGAGGGCAGCGGCCACCTCGGCGAGGGTGGCATTGGCGTAGGCGGTGGGATCGGAGGGCGCCTGCAAGCCCAAGGAGTGGGCGGCTTCGCTCACCAGCTGACCCACCGTGATGGAGTTGAGATGCAAATCGCTGAGAAAGCGATGGTGATCGGCGATGGCGGCGACGGGCAACTCGGTGCGCAGGGCCACCAGCTCCCGGATTTGCTCAAGGGGCGAGGCCGGTGATGTGGTGGGGCACTCGGTCATGGGGACAGAGTGGGGCTGTGAAGCGGGGTGTGCGTGTTGGGGTGGCTGATCTGGACGGCGGGAAGGCTGGCGTTCCTGGAGGGGCGTGAGAGCGGAGCCGAGCTCTGGAGCCTGCTCACAGGGGTTGGCGATGAAGCGCAAGGGTTGGTGTAACGCCAGGGGGCGATGGAAGCGGCTTTGAAACAGCGGCGCTAGATGCACGTCTCCCCCCAGGGTGAACACCGCGCCGATCGCCTCCAGCACCCCCGCCAAGGAGGATCCGCCACTGTCGAGGGCGACACTGCGAACGGAGCCGGCCTGGGCGGCCAAACGGCTCAAAATGTGCCCTGGGCCCACTTCCAGCCAGAGATCCACCTCAGGCGTGGCCTGGGTGATGGCGGGGAGAAACTGCACAGGCTGGGTGATCTGCGCCACCAACAGGGCAGGAAGATCGGTGTTTGGCGCCAAGGGTTGGCCTGTCACGGTGGAGATCACCGTTGGGCGCAACGGGGCAAAGGTCAACCTGATCAGCAACAAAGCTCCGCAGATCTGAGCTGTCTCTCCGGCTTCGGATCGCAACCGATTCCAGCTATGAGCAGGCGTTGTAGTAAACCCTTGAGATAAAATCGGCGGTTGAAGCGATAAGACATCTCAGCGAGATA
>JBKCPG010000349.1:0-4158 GCA_046309395.1 Cyanobacteriota bacterium
GGGGGCGGGGGGGGCCGGCGGCCTCAGGATCTGCCCCAGGCCGAAGGCCACCACGAACGCCTCCGCCCCCTCGCCAAACACCCCGCGCAACGCGGCCAGCTTGCCCCGCCGCACCAGAATCTCGTTGCTGGCCGGGCAGGCGAGCACCAGGGTGCCGCTCGCCGGGAACGGGGCGGAGGCACACCCTTCCCCGCTGGGGGCCTCCACCACCCGCACGGCGGGAAAGGGCCGGCCGGCGGTGAGCGGATCTTGCCGCCACACCCGCCGCAGGTTCTCGCTCACCTGGAGCGGGGCCTGGTCGCCCCGGGAGGCCGGCTGGGCCAGCAGCCGCCAGGGGGCGCAGACGGCGAGCGCCAGCACACAGGTGAGGAGTCGGGCTCGGGTCATTTCAGGTGATCTGGGGGTCCGCTGTACTGCCATCCAGCCCAGTAGTAGGGATCTTTCCACCCATCGATTCTGGGCTGGGCGCGGAACTCGGCTTGCACCCGCCGCACGGCCTCCGCCGGCTCAACCCCTTCCCCCAGCAGGGCGTAGAAGCGGGCCATGAAGGTTTCGGTGGCGTGCTCCGGCACCTTCCACAACGACAACAGGGTGCCCCGGGCGCCGGCCACCGTGAGGGCGCGCCGCAGGCCGAACAGACCTTCACCGGTGCGCTCGCTGCCCAGGCTGGTGTCGCAGGCCGAGAGCACCACCAGGCGGGTGCCCTCCAGCCGCAGGCGCGCCGCTTCCTTGGCGGTGAGGTAGCCGTCATCCCCCGCCGCGGCGGGGGATGACCGGGCGGAGGGCGGCATTTTGCTGGGCTGTCGCGCCTTGTCGGCCCCCGCGAGCACCAGGCCGCTGGCCAGCAGGGGATCGCCCTTGGCCTGGGGATCGAAGTAGCCGTGGCCGGCCACGTGGATGATCTTCGGGCCGCGGGCCCGCTGCAGCGCCGTCACGTTGGCCTCCGGGCCCAGGTTGGGCCGCACCCCCAGGCGGGCGGCCACGGCTTGGCCCTCACTCGCGGCCCTGGCCAAAGGGGCCCAGCCGGTGGTGGTGGGATCGGCCAGCACCACCGGCTCGGACTCCTTTGCCGGTTCGGTCGCCACGGGCACCAGGTCGCGGCCGCCGCCAATGGTTTGCGGCGTCGCCTCCCCGGGCAGCCAGCGACTGTCGCCCGCCAGCAAGCCCAGGGCACTGAACGGCACCCGGTGCAGCTGGCCATCGGGGGAGATCAGCACGTGGCCCATGCCTTGTAAGCTGCTTCGCAGCGGGGTGAACACCTTGTCCGCCACCAGGGCCCAGGCCCCCTCGGCCTGGGGGTCCTGGAGCCGGGTGTGATCCAAGGCGCTGGCGATCGCCCGCTCCAGCGGTTCGGCCTCCCCCAGGTCGATCGCCCGCGCCTTGGCCCTGGCATCCAGCACCAAGGCCACGTAGCGGGGGCTGCCCCATTCCTGGCCCGGAGCCTTGCGCGGGTCGTAGGGGAGGTAGCGCTGGAATTCCACCAGCACCCCATCCACCGGCAGCCACTTGGCCACCTCGGCGATCTCCACCAGGCGAGGCCGCAGGGCCGGCAGCTGGCGAAACAGTTCCCGCTCCAGCTCTTCGCTGTTCATCAGCGCCCGCTGGCGCCGGTCCAAGGGCAGGGAGGGGTTGGCCAGCTCAGCCGTGAGGGCCATCAGGCGATCCACCAGCTGGCGGGGGGCGCCCGTGGCCCGGGCCAACAGGCCCTGACGCCGCTCGATGTCCTGCAGGGGGCCGAGGCGATTGAGGCGGGCGTACAGGGCCAGGGACGCTCCGGCCTCCCCTTGGTTCGCGAGGGAGAAAGGCAGCTGCCAGCGGCTCCCCAGGGTGTCCACCAGGTTTTGGCGGCGACGTTCGGGCATCAGGGGCAGTTGGCGCTGCAGAAAGCTCACCTCGGCCCTCACCGATTCCCCCAGTGGCCCCACCGCCTCGGCGGGCTTGCCCAGTTGGATCAGGAGGTTGGCCAGGTTGGCGGTGCCCCGGGCCCACTCCTCCAGGTAAGCCGGGTTGGTCTTTGCCAACTCCCGGGTGATCCGCACCGATTCTTCCGTGGATTTCAGCGCCTCCTCTCTCCGTCCCCGTTCGCTGAGGCGGATGCCCAGGTTGTTGAGGGCGATGGCCAGATCGCCCAGGGACACCGGGTTGGTCTGGGCCAGTTCCCGCCGGATCCTCACCGCCTCTTCCGCCGCGGTGAGGGCCTCCCCGGGCCGCCCCAGCTCGCTCAACCTGTTGCCCAGATTGTTGAGGGCGATGGCCAGATCCCCCTGGAAGGCCGGGTTGGTTTGGGCCAGCTCGCGGTAGATCCGCGTCGCTTCCGCCGTGGCCTCCAGCGCCTCCGCGTGGCGGTCGAGTTCGCTGAGGCGGATGCCCAGATTGTTGAGGGCATCGGCCAGATCGCCCCGGAAGGCCGGGTTGGTTTGGGCCAGCTCGCGCGTGATCCTCACCGCCTCTTGAGAGGGTTTCAGGGCTTCCTCCCGCCGACCCAAGTCGCTGTAGCTCACGCCCAGGTTGGTGAGGGTCATGGCCAGATGGCCGAGGAAGGCCGGGTTGGTTTTGGCCAGCTCGCGCGTGATGGCCAATCCCTCCTCCATGGGCTTCAGCGCCTCCTCCCGCCGGCCCAGTTCGCTGTAGCGGATGCCCAGGTTGTTGAGGAAATCGGCCAGATCCCCCAGGTAGGCCGGGTTGGTCGTCGCCAACTCCCGGGTGATCCGCACCGCCTCCTCCGCGGGCTTCAGCGCCTGCTCCCGCCGGCCCAGTTCGCTGTAGCGGATGCCCAGGTTGTTGAGGGCCTTGGCCAGATCCCCCCGGGCGGCCGGGTTGCCCTGGACCAGTTCCCGCCGGATCCTCACCGCCTCTTCCGCGGCGATCAGCGCCTGCTCCCGCCGGCCCACGTCGCTCAACCGGTTGCCGAGGTTGTTGAGGGCCTTGGCCAGGTCCCCCCGGGCGGCCGGGTTGGTCGTCGCCAACTCCCGGGTGATCCGCACCGCCTCCTCGGTGGGTTTCAGGGCCTCCTCTCGTCGGCCCAGTTCGCCGTAGCGAATGCCGAGGTTGTTCAGGGCCCTGGCCAGATCCACCAGGGTGGCGGGGTTGGTCTGGGCCAGCCCACGCCGGATCCGCACCGCCTCCTCCGTGGGTTTCAGGGCCTCCTCTCGCCGGCCCAGCTCGCCATAGCTCACGCCCAGGGTGTTGAGGGCGGAGGCCAGGGGGCCCAGGAAGGCCGGGTTGGTCTTCGCCAGCTCCCGATAGATCCTCACCGCCTCTTCCGCCGGCTTCACCGCTTCCTCCCGCTGGCCGACGGCGCCGAGCAACAAGCCCAAGTTGGTGAGGGCTTGCGCGCGGAAGGGATCAAACGCCTCCAACCGGGAGCTGGCCCACTCCACCACCCGCCGCTGCAGCCGCAGGGCCTCCGCCAGATCACCGGTCGCGTAAGCCGCCGTCGCCCCCTTCGCCCACTCCCGCACCTCCGCCGGGATCCGCTCCCCCTCGCTCGGGGCGGCCTGGGCCAGCGGGGGCCAGGCGGCGGGCGGCGGGCGGTCGAGGGCCCACGCCGGCCAGGCCAACAGCAGGCTGACGGGCCAGGTGAGCAGCGGCGCCACCTGCCATCTTCCGGGACGAGCTGGGGTCATGAAGCCAAGGCCTTCTTCTTCATTGTGGGGAGGGCCTCGCTCAGGCGCTCCGGCTCTTGGTCGAGCGCAACAAAACCCCGGTCGCCGCGTCCACGCCATCCAGCGCCCATCCGCGCCATCCTGAGCCCACCTCGGCTCCCGTCCCCATGCCACCCGCCCTCACCGCCACCTACCTGGGAGCCAACGGCTGGCTCCTGGATTTCGGCGGCCCGCGGGTGCTGGTGGATCCCTGGTTTGCGGGCCCCCTGAGCTTCGGGGCGGTGGATTGGCTGCTCAAGGGCGAGCTGGCCTCCCCCCAACCCGTGCCCCAGGGGCTGGATCTGCTGCTGCTCAGCCAGGGCCTGCCCGACCACTGCCATCCCCCCAGCCTGGCCCTGCTGTCCCCGGAACTGCCGGTGGTGGCCTCCCCCGCGGCCGCCCGGCGGGCCAAGGCGCTGGGCTTCATCTCCGTCGTCGCCCTGCGGCCCGGCGAGCGCCACACCCATGGGGAGCTCGCCATCACCGCCACCGCTGGCGCCGCCGTGCCCCAGAT
>JBKCPG010000350.1:0-8610 GCA_046309395.1 Cyanobacteriota bacterium
GGGGAGGGGCCGATCGGGGAAGCCCTCAGCGACCGAGGCCGGTTGGCGCTGGGGCGAACGTGGCTCAAGGGCACGCCCGACGCCCAGGCCAAGGCCTCCCGAACGCTGCTCAAGGTCGTGGAGCGACGGCCCGATGGACCAGAAGCCGAGGAGGCCGTGCGGCTGCTGAGCGAGCGCGACTCCGCCGACGTCCCCGCGCTCCTGAGGAGCCTGCCGCCCCGGTGGCGGAACAGCGCTCCGGTCCAGGCCCGACTGGCCCTGACAGAGAGCGGCGTCAGCTCCACCCTGGCGGTGCTGCGGCGCTGGCCCCAGGACCCCGCCAGCTGGGATCTCCAATGGGAGGCGGCGCGCCGCGCCCTTCTGGCCGGTGACTGGGAGGGGGTGGTGACCATCCTCCAGACCCTCCCGGCTGAACAGTTGCCCCCAGCTCTCGCGGCCCGCCATCGCTTCTGGCTGGGCTATGCCCAGCGCGAACTCGGCCAGGAAGAGGAGGCCATCCTCACCTGGAAGGGCCTGTTGGTGCATCATCCTGGGGGCTACTACGGCTGGCGGGCCTCCGCCCGGCTGGGCAAGGAAGACCTCAGCCCGCGAGGCGGCCCGTCGGGACAGGCTCTCCAGGCGTCCCATTCCCGCTGGGAACCCCTGGCCAGCGGGGAGCGGGCCCTGGATCAACTCTGGCGGTTGGGGCAGCCCACCGAAGCCTGGGAAAGCTGGCGGGTTCGCCGTGGCGGCCAGCCTCCAACCACCAGCGCCGATCTGCTGGTGGAGGGCCGCCTGAGGCAAGGGGTGGGGGATGACTGGACGGGATTGAGCCAGCTGGAGAAAGCCTCCCTGATCCTCCCGCCGGAGCGATGCGGGCACCTGCCTCGGCTGGAGCGCGCCCTGCACCCCCTCCGTTTTCTCGACGCCTTCGCCCCCGAGGCTGAACGGCACCAGCTGGCCCTACCTCTGTTGTTGGGTGTGACCAAACAGGAATCCCGCTTCACGCCGGCCGTGCAATCCTCCGCGGGAGCCGTGGGCCTGATGCAACTGATGCCGGAAACCGCCGCCGAGCTGGCCGGCGGCCCCCTCACCCTTCAGCGGCTGCGAGATCCCCACCTCAACGTCAAACTGGGAGCCCAATATCTGAGCAATCTGCTCGATCAGTGGAAAGGGGATCCGCTGGCCGCGGTGGCCAGCTACAACGCTGGACCGGGTGCGGTGCAAGGGTGGAAAACCCCTGATCGGGCCCGTTTCCCCGAGCTCTGGGTCGAGGCGATTCCTTACCCGGAAACCCGTCTGTACGTGAAAAAAGTGCTCGGCAACGCCTGGAGCTACCAGCGGGAGCGCACTCCGGCTTGCTAGGGCTTGACTCCCGGAGGCAGTAGCAAGGGTCCGAGGCTGCCGGTGCCCGCCAACCGGCCCAGGGTGGCGCCCCCCAGCACCAGCAGCGCCAGCACCAACAGTGTGATGAAGGGGGGGGGCACCAGCCGAACCCGAACCATGTCCAATCGGGCCAACAACACGCTGCTGCCCAGGATCAGCACATTGGCCAACATCTCCAGATGGAGCAGATAAATTCCCAGCAACGTCACCAACAGCAAGGACGCCACCAGGCTCACCACTCGGCTGGAGGCCATCAGGGAGGAGACCTGTCGCAACAGGAGGTCGGGGAGGGTGCAGACCACCACCACCACCACCGCCTGCAGACACTCCATGGCCCACACCAGATTGTCCACTCCCCCCTCCGCCATCGGTGATGGCCGGGTCAGGCTCCAGTCGAGTCCCATGTAGGCGCTCACCAGCAGCAAGATGAGCAGCATCGGCGCGCGAAAAGGGAGGAAGAGATAGCGAAGAAACGTGCTCATCCCCGCTCCAAAACAAGGCTGATCGCGTCAAAAGGACAACTGGGAAGACATTGCTCACACACCAAACAGCGGGCCGCGTCGAAAGTCAGGCGGCGCTGGGGCACCGGGAAGGCGAGGGCGCCGCTGGGACAGACGCCCGCGCAAAGCCCGCAGTCGACGCACCGTTCCGGGTCGACGCGAATTTCACTGCGCGACCGGGTCAACCGCAATCCCTGGCGTTCGAGCCACACTTCGGCGGCGTCCAACTCATCCATGTCGCCAGAGAGTTCCACCACCATGGTGCCGCTCTGGTTGGGGGCGATCTGGGCCCTCAGAATTTTGGCGGCCACATCAAAATCCACCGCCAATCGGTAGGTGATCGGCTGATGCACAGCGTCGCGAGGGAAGTGGAGGGTGAGGCGCCGCTTCACGGCCCGTCGGCCATTGAGTGGACCCTAACGTGGACCTTAGCAAGGGATGGCGGTCGCCCCCCAACGATCGATGGGGGGCGCCTAAGCTCAGCCCCGCAAGACTGTCTCGCGTGAGGCCACCCATGGGCGACCCCGCCGCACCAGCCACGATGGGCCGCCTGGAGCGCATGGTGCTTGCCGCCGTGGCCGCCCTGCTGGCGCTGGCATTGTTCTGGCTTCGGGGTGGCCTGCATCCGGAGGCGGCCCTGGATCGGCTGGCCCGTCAGTCTCCCGAACTCAGCGTTGCCCTGGGCAACGGTCGCCCCACCCTGGTGGAGTTTTACGCCGATTGGTGTGAAGCCTGCCGGGCCATGGCTCCCGCCATGGAGAGCATGGAACGGCGCCACAGGGGAGATCTGGATGTGGTGTTGTTGAACGTGGACAACCCGCGCTGGCAACCCCAGATCGACAGCTACGGCGTCAACGGCATCCCCCACCTGGAGCTCTTTGATCGACAGGGAGAGCGGTTGGGGAAGGTGATTGGCGCCCGAAGCGCCGATGACTTGGAAACCCTCGGGGCGGCCCTGGTGGCTGGCCAGCCACCGCCGGCGCTCCCGGGCGCCGCACCCACCAGCGCCCTGGCGGCGGAGCAGGTCGCCCCCCCGCAACCCTCCATCACCCCCCGCGCCCATGGCTGAGACATTGCTGGATCCTCGTTTTCGCGTCGACACCATCGCCGCCACCCCCAATCCCCAGCAATGCGTCTATGCCGCCATGCATCAGGACTACAGCGAGGGGTATGTGGCCCTCGATCGCGCCCAGTGGCCCGACGAGCGACAGGCCGGTGAGATCTGCGTCAAGCGCCTGCTGGCTGGAGAACGGGGCCACTACGGGCCCCTGGAGCATGCCCAGATCGTGCTCAACGTGGGCTGGTTTCCCCACTCCGTGATGCAACAGGCCCGCACCCACCGGGTGGGAGTGAGTTTTGATGTGCAATCGATGCGGTACACCGGCGACCGCATCCGCAGGGCCGCCGCGGGCGAGCTGGAGCTGGAGGAGGTGTTCTACCTGCGACCCGTGGGCGACTACGCCGACCGCCAGGGCAAGAAGTACACCTATTCCGAGCGGGAGCGAGCCGTGGATCTCCGCCTTTGCCAGGCTGCCGCCGAGCGCTATCGCGACCTCCTGGCGGCTGGTTTCGCTGAGGAGCACGCCCGCGGCATCCTGCCCTTCGACTACCGCCAGCACTTTGTGGTGAGCTTCAGCCTGCGGGCCTTTCTCCATTTCCTCGACCTGCGGGCCAAGCTCGATGCCCAAGAGGAGATCCGCACCCTCTGTGATCTGCTGTGGCCCCATCTTCAGGCCTGGGCGCCGGAAATCGCGGCCTGGTACGAGAAAAGCCGCCTGCACCGCGCCCGTCTGGCTCCCTAGTCAGACCCGGGCCAGGGTCACCCGCTCGGGTTGGTTTTGGTATTTGCCCGCTCGGTCTTGGTACGTGGTGTCGCAGGGATCTCCCTCAAAAAACAGGAGTTGGCAGATCCCCTCGCCGGCGTAGATCCGGCAATCAGCCCCGGAGGAATTGCTGAATTCCAGGGTGAGATGGCCTTCCCAGCTCGCCTCGGCCGGGGTGGTGTTGACGATGATGCCGAGACGGGCGTAGGTGCTTTTGCCGAGGCAGATCACGGTGATGGTGGGCGGCACCCGCAGCTTCTCCAGGGCCACACCCAGGCCATAGGAGTGGGAGGGGAGGATGAAATAGTCGCCATCGCCATCGTGATGGAGCGGCGCGGTCTCGAGGTTCGCCGGGTTGAACCGCTTGGGGTTCATCACGGTGCCCGGGATGTGGCGGAAGATCAGAAACTCCCGGGGCGAGAGGCGCAGGTCGTAGCCGTAGGACGAGCAGCCGAAACTGAGGACGGCCGAGTCGCTGGTTTCGGGATCGAGATGGCGCACCAAGGTGGATTGAAAGGGCTCGATCATTCCCTGGGCGGCCCGCTCCTTGATCCAGCGGTCGTTCTTGAGCATGGGGGGAGGAGGGAGTCACGCCATGGGGGCGAGGCTACGCTGACGCCTCCGGGGGAAGGCCAGTGGTTAGAGCACCCTGCGAAGCTCGGTGACCTGATCCGCCATGGCCATCAAGGGCGGCGGAATGGACGGACCGGTGACGATGACATCGAGATGGGGGGGGCGCCGCTCCAAGGTGCCGATCACCTCCTCCAAAGGGAGGTAACCCAGGGCGATCGCGAGGCCCAATTCATCGAGCACCAGCAGATCCACCCGCTCCTCCAGCAACTGGGCGCGACTATGGGACCAGACGTCGCGAACCGCTTGGCCGATGGCCTTGGCTTGCCCTGGATCCTCGCCCAGCTGGTCCGCCGAAGCCTCCAGGCAGAGCGAGGTGGCTGGGCGCAGCCATCGCAAACGGCCACACAGCACCTGGCTGCCCTCCACCCCCTGATTCACCCCCCCCTTCAAGAGCTGACTCACCAACACCCGGCTGCCTAGGCCGGCGGCGCGCAGGGCCTGGCTCAGCACCCCCGAGAAACTCCCCCGGTGGGCCGCGGTATGGATCTGCAACAGCCCTTCAGGCTGGGACATCAGGTGTGGCCTGGCCGGCTGGGGCAGGCGCAAGGCGACAGGGGAAACCTCGTTTCTCTTGGGAGGACCAGGATGGGCGAGGCGGGCTGTCATGAACGACACGGCGATGGCGGAGTGGAGGACACCCACACTTCTCCGAATGTAGCGGCATCTCCAGGGGGTGCACACCACCTGTGGTGGCCCCTGGCCGTTCGTCCCGGCCGACCAGGGACCAGGGAGAGCGGACCCAAGCCCCGGGAAAGTGCGCTGTGATACAAGAATGAGCTTGTGCGATTCCTAGCTTGCGCCCATTGGGCCTTCATCGATGGTCGGTTCCCAGGGTTTCAGCCGTTACACACCGTCAGCCCCACGGGGAACACCCGCCGGCCCCCTCCCGAGTGGACCAGGCCTCGCCGCCAACTTCCCCACCCTTCTGGAAGTGATGCCCTCCCTGGCGGGGAGCAGCTCAGAAAGTGTGGAACGGGGCAAAACCATTTTTTTCCCGGGGGATCCCGCCGAACGGGTCTATCTGCTTCGCCGCGGCGCGGTGCGGCTGTCGAGGGTTTACGAATCGGGAGAGGAAATCACCGTGGCGCTGCTGCGTGAAAACAGCCTGTTTGGCGTGCTCTCCCTGCTCACCGGGCAACGCTCCGATCGCTTCTATCACGCCATTGCCTTCACCCGCGTTGAGCTCGTCACCGCCCCAGCCACCTCGGTGCGGCGAGCCATTGAACAGGACGCCAGCGTCGGCCTGCTCCTGCTGCAGGGTCTGTCGTCACGCATCCTGCAAACCGAAACGATGATCGAGACCCTCACCCATCGCGACATGTCCTCCAGGCTGGTGAGCTTTCTGTTGGTCCTCTGCCGCGACTTTGGCGTCCCCGGCAATGAGGGCATCACCATTGATCTGCGGTTGTCCCATCAGGCGATCGCCGAGGCCATTGGCTCCACCCGGGTCACCATCACGCGTCTGCTGGGCGACCTGCGCAACGATGGCTTGGTGCAAATTGACCGAAAAAAAATCACCGTCTTCGACCCAATCGCCCTGGCGAAACGGTTCAGCTGACCATCCGGCTCCCCCCACCGACAAGGGCCCGGACGCCAGGGATACTGAACCCAGTTGGGAGGTCGTGTGTCCGGGTGGCTCCTGATCCTTGCCCTGCTGGTGCTGGGAGGGATTCTCTCCACCCTCGGCGATCGGCTTGGGAGCAAGGTTGGCAAAGCCCGCCTGAGCCTGTTCAATCTCCGGCCCCGCAACACCGCCGTGGTGATCACGGCGCTCACCGGGAGTTTGATCAGCGCCATCTCCCTGGGCTTGATGCTCCTGGTGAGCGAGCGGCTGAGGGTGGGGTTATTCGAGCTGGATCAATTGCGGGATCGGTTGCGGGAAGGCCGTCTGGCCCTCTCCACCAGCCAGTCCGAGCTGGCCAGCTCCAAACGGGATCTGGAGCGCAACCGGCAAGAACTCCAAGCCAATCAGAGGGAGTTGCGGATCAGCCGGGTCGAGCTCAACCGCGCCCTCCAGGGCCGTCAAGCCGCCATCGCCAGCGAGCGAAAAGTCACCCAGGCCCTCTCCATGGCGGAACGGCGGGTCGGCGCTCTTCGCGAGGAACTGCGCCCGCTGCAAAACGAGCGGCGGCGCCTGGAATCCGAACGGGATCGCCTGAGCCGGGACGTGAAGGGCCGGGATGCCGAGATCCAGCGCACCGAAAAGGAACTCGCGGGGGTACGGGCCCGCATTGAGGCGGGAGCGAAGGAACTGAAGGATCTTGAGGGCAAGGTGATTGCCCTGCGCCGCGGCGATGTGCTGATCGCCAGTGGCCAACCCCTGGCCATCGCCCGCATTCGTCTGGGACGCCAAGAGCCCCCGCGCCAGTCGATTGACGCCCTGCTGCAGGAGGCGAACACCACCGCCTTCCGCCTGCTGCTTCCAGGCCAAAAGGCCGATCGCCAAATCCTGCTGGTGCCCCGCAGTGACATCGAGCGTCTGGATCAGGCCCTCCGCAAGCCAGGCACCTGGGTGGTGATCATCCGCTCGGCCGCCAACATCCTGCGGGGCGAGCAACGGGTGCTGGCCTTCCCGGATCTCAGGCCCAACCGCGGCGTGGTGCGCCGCGGCGAGGTGCTGGCCCGCACCGTGCTCGACGGTGACGTGCGCTCTCCCGAGGAGGTGCGCAGCCGGCTCAATCTGCTCCTGGCCTCCGCCTTCACCCAGGCTCAGCGGAAGGGCACGTTGGTGGATGGCTTGCAGGTGGATGGCGCCGGGCTCAACAAGTTGGGACTGGCCCTCAGCCAGCGCCCGGAAGGGGTGCGGGCCACCCTTGAGGCGGTGGCTCTCGCCAATGCCGACACCCCTGATCCGATCAGCGTGGAGCTGCGCTGGGCACCATGAGGGCTCCCCCAACCCTCTCTTCCTCCCCCGCGGGGGGCCTGGCTGGCCTGGATCCGGGCCGCGCCAAGTGCGGTCTGGTGCGCACCGACGCCGAGCGCCTTCACATTGTGGAGGCCCTTGTGCTGCCTCCTGAGGCCTGCTGGGAGAAGCTACTCCTCTGGCGACGGCGCCACTTGATCACCGCCGTGGTGATGGGAGATGGCACCACCAGTGCCGAGTGGCAATCCCGCTTGGCGCCCCTGCTGCCGCCGCACACGGTCAACGAATGGGGCTCCACCCTGGAGGCGCGCCAGCGTTACTGGGAATTGGAGCCAGCCCGTGGCTGGCGGCGACTCTTGCCCGAAGGCTTGCGGCAGCCCCCACGGGATTGGGATGACGTTGTCGCCCAACTGTTGCTGGAGCGCTGGCTCGGCCACCCGCTCAAAAGGCTGCCCTCACGATGAAGGCATAGTCGCCCCCAGCCTCCAGCTGGTAATCCGCCCGAAGAAGAAACCGCAACAGGGAGTCTTGGATCAGGGCCCGGCCCAGGGAGGGTTCGATCGTGAGTTCCCCCTGATCAAACGCCCAACAAAAGGTCCAGTGAAACCCCCCGGCGGTCACTTCCCCCTCCAACCGGCAAGGCTGGAAGCTCTGACGCAACACACGCAGCTGGGCGGTGGTCGAGGGCAGGCGACTCAAGGGAGGCGAAAAGCGACCGGCGAATAGGCCTTCACGATGCCTCAGACAGGGCACGGAAACTGTTCAGACGGGTGGCCGCCCGCTCCAATCCCACTTGGCGGATCAGGGCGATCCCGCTGGCCACTTCCTCCAACACTTGGGCCAGGATCCGCTGTTCGCTGGCGGTGAAGGGCCCAAGCACATGGCCCACCGCGCGGCTCTTGCGTTCCCCGGGATCGCCCGCTGGCGCCCCGATGCCGATGCGCAGGCGAGCGAACTCCTGGGTTCCCAGGTGTTGAATGAGACTGCGCAGGCCATTGTGCCCACCAGCAGAGCCAGAGGACCGCAGCCGCAGGCGCCCCAGGGGAATGTCCATGTCATCCACCAGGATGAGCAATTGGTCGGGCCGCAGGCCAAACCAATCCACAGCGGCCCGCACCGAGCGACCACTCTCATTCATGAACGTTTGGGGCATGAGCAGGCGCAGGCGCTGGGGGCCCAAGCCGATTTCCGCGAGCAACCCCCACAACTTGTTGTGGGCACGAAACGACTGGCCAGAATCAGCGACCATCCGTTCGAGGGCCAGAAATCCCACGTTGTGGCGAGTGCCCGAGTAACGGGGGCCCGGATTCCCCAAGCCGACTAACAACTGGAGATCCACGGGATCCAACCCACCTCAAGCCGAGGGTGGGGGAGTCGGGGTGGTCAACTCGTCGGCAAGGGCCACCCCATCGCCAGACGCGGGGGC
>JBKCPG010000351.1:0-6527 GCA_046309395.1 Cyanobacteriota bacterium
GAACCAGGAACCGCCGCGCAGCAGCTTCCAGCCACGCTGTCCGCTCTCACGGCGCACCAAATCACGATCCTCCTCTCGCCAGGGTTCGCCATTGGCTGAATGGCCTTCCCCCAGAGGGTTGGGATGCCAGGCGTCTTCACACCACTCCAAGAGCTGCCCGTGCAGCTCCGCCAGGCCACAGCGATTCACCAGCCCGCTGCTGCCGTTCACCCAGGGCTGCTTGGGCTTGATGCTGGCCTTGCGACCCCGGCCAAAGGGGTCGGCCGTGGCGTCGTACCGCGCCCAGCTTCCATCGAGGGTGTCGCCGAAATGAAACGGGGTGGCCGCCCCTGCCCTGCACGCGCTCTCCCACTGGTTCTCGCTCGGCAGCGCCAGCTCGGGCACTTCTCCGCTGCCGCCCAGTTCGACCCACTGGCCCTGGAGCCAGCGGTTCAGACGCCCCAGCCATTCCCTGCTCTGCTGCCAGCTCACGCTGTCCACCGCCAGCTCACCAGGCTGTGCGTGGAGTTCCCACAAGCTCTCGGCTTTGGCTGCTCCAGGGGCACTATCCAGCGACAGCTCGATCGCATCCACCGCCTCCACCACCGCTCGCCACTGCCGCTGGCTGATCGGTTGGCGCACCAGCGCAAACGCCTCCAGCCGCACCGGCCGCAGCGCCTCCACATCCACCCCATCCCGGCAGCCATCGCGGTTGGCGGCGAACCAATCCATCACCGCCTGGCGGTCGTGCTCCGTAGATGGTGAACCCAGCTGGGCTGGCCCCGCCGGCACCACCACCAATTCCAATAGCTCACCCCCTGGCAACGGCAGTGACCACACCGCCTTCTCAACCATCTCCGTGCGGATCCGCAGGCCGCTTCCCTCCTCCAGGGCCGTGAGCGTGAGCATCGGCACCACCCGGCCTGCTCCGCTGCCCAGCAACGGCAAATCGGCCGAGGCCGCCAGCTGCAACCCCCGTGATGCGCCCTGCAGCAGGGGCAGGCGGGCATCGTGTTCGGCCCAGCCTGCGGCATCCTCCACCAGCAGGTTGAGAGGCTCACTCCGCAGCCAACCCTCCAGCTCATCGGCAATCCGCTGCCGCCGACTCTTCTCTCCGCAGCGCTTCACTAAGAGCCCCAGGCTCTCCGCTGCCCGCCGCCTCAGCGCTACCGGCGCCTCCAGGTTGGCCAGGCACTGGCGCAGGGGCTCCTCGGCGCCGATCAGCGCCAACACCAACGCCGCGTCCTCACGGTCGGCGACAGAAACCATCACCGCGTTCTGCTGATCGTTCTCAGGTGCAGCGACCCAAGCCAACAGCGCACTGAGCGTTTCTGTTGCCTCCATCGCCACCGCCCGCGCCTCACTGCCTCCAGCCGCCGCCAGTGCTGCCAACTGCTCCAACGCCTGGCGCCGTTGGCTCTGCTGTGCCTCAGGCTTGAGATCGTCGGCCAGGCGCCGCACCCGCAGCCGCTGCAGCAGGTCTTCCCGCCCTGCAGCGATCCACTCCACCAGAGTGGGCCAGGTGCGCAGCAGCGCCTCGTGGGCGATCTCCACCTGATCACCTGCCTCGCCGACACCACTCACCAGCAACCGTGCCTCCACGAACAGCTCCACCAGCCGCAGGCTGGCTGGCGGCAATAGGGGGCGCCGGGCCGGTTGTTTCGCCGCCTGGCCGTCGGTCGTGAGGCGGATCAGGTGCACCACGAACGCTTGCTGCAGTGCCGCGATCTCCTCGGCCGTCGGGGCGGGCAGGCTCTGTGTGAGCACCGCATCGGCCTTGCGTTGCACGGCACCTTGGAGGCGGCCAAAGGTTTCGTACTGCTCCAGCGTGAGACCCGCACCAGCCACGCGCAGCTTCCACAGTTCCTCCAGGGTGAAGGCCAGCAGGGGAAGGGCATCTCCGGTTTCGGTGTCAGCCACTAAGGCATCACTCAGCCCAGGCTCCAGCCGCAACCCCACCCGATGGGCAGGGCCTTCGATCACCTGGCGGAAGCCCGAGGGATCCATCGGCCCAAGGGCGATCGGATCACCAGCCCAGCCGTGCAGGCCACTGGGATGAAGCTGGAATTGCCCAAAGAAATCAGAGCGCAGGGTGGCGATGATCAGCACCTGGCTGTTCTTCATCGCCAGCAACTGCGCCAAAAGAGCCAGGAAGGCATCAGCGGCGGCGGCCACTGACGGGTTGCGCGCATCGCCCCGGCCGAGCACCTCCTCGAACTGGTCGATGGGGATCACCACCCGGGCATCCTGCTGAGCGCTCTGCAACCGCAACTGCCGCAGCTGATGGTGCAGAGCCTCCGCCGTGGTGGCGTCCTCAGCGGGGAGCGGCAACGCAAGAGCGCGGTGGGCCTGTTGCAGCGCCGCCGCCAGGGCCGGCACCGGATCCTCCTCCGGCCGGAAGGGCTCAAGCACGATCCAGCGGCCCTTGTCGGCCTCCTCCAGCCAGGGCAGCAGCCCCGCCCGGAGCAGCGACGACTTTCCGCACCCCGAGGCGCCCAGGATCAGCAACAGCCGGGACTGGCGCTGGGGCAGCTGATTGATCGTTTCTCGCAGGGTGCGGAGTACACGGTCCTGCCCAAAGAACACCGCCGCATGGCGCCGCTCAAAGCGCTCAAGCCCCGGAAACGGAGAAGCCCCAGGCTCCCCCCGCGGCGGCCAGGGCAGGCGGCTCTGCCAGCTCAGCGGCTCCAGGCCCTTCAGCAGGCGCTGCCAGCCGGTCTCGGCCCCCTGCTCCAGATCAATCACCGCCAGCGCCGTGGCCTGGGTTTCACTCAGCAGCTTTGGGAGGGTGCTGCCAGCGACGATACGCACCGGAAGCACCAACTTGCCCGACGCCATCGCCACCCCCAACTCCGCCAGGCACCACTGCGATTGGCCATAGGCCTCGCTGCAGATCACGATCACCGCCGCGCAGAGCTGCAGGTGCTCATAAAGCTGATCCCGCCAGCGCTCGCCGGCCTTGATGCCGTCATCGGGATCAAAGTCGAGAAACAACGATCGGAAGCGCTGCTCCTGAGGCCGTTGCTTCTGCTCATCCTTCAGCCAATCGCGGATGCGCACGGCCCAGCCGTTGTCTTCGCTGCTGTGACTAATGAAGATGGAGCTCACGAGGCAGATACCCAGCAGGCCTCACGCCAATTTACAGGAGCTCCTCTGGCGTTTCTCGTATGGGGCTGACGCGGGCCTGCTGATTTGCCCAACGCTGCCCCTGAGTGGCAGGCAGAGCTATTTTAACCCGACACGGGTATTTGCGGTGGCCTGTCCACTCCAGGGGCTGGTTGGAAGGCTCCAAGACTATACTTGCTTGTTAATATAGTGATCGTTCTGGGAAATATGCATTTTTTTTTCTGATGGTTCTTTTCAGGACCTCAACTAGTTCAATGAACTCCTTCTTGGTTCGTACCTGGGCAAAGCGAGACCTTATTGTTTTCGACGCTTGGTCATCGAGAAACGGAGCAGCGATGTCCTGAAGCTGACGAGCGTAAGCACTTGTCCTTGAAACATAGATTTCCCGGTTACCTATGACTACTATAATGAAGGCAAATAAGACATTCATGATTCTAATGATTTTGCGCACACGAATGGTTTTAAGGCTTGAGCCCCTGCGCTCGCTTTGTCTATCCGGTTCTGCATCAGGGGCTAATGAGGCAAACTCAGCCTCATTAATAAGGCGTGCAATTGGCAAGGCAAACAGGTAGCTCAGTGCAATAAGCAAAGTAATCCCACTTGCTCTCTCGTCAATTCCAACCGCCGCATCCTTATATATCGAGTCTCGATAAGAGCTGATCCCAAGTGTTGCCACGGTGAGCAATAGCGACGAGAGCCAGTTGAGGAGTGGCTTAATGCCTTCCCACATTGCTGAGCCAAGAATGCCAATGCCAAGTGCTCCGCCCCAGGTTGCAAGCTTTCGCGCATCCATTAGTCTTCGCTAGTTGTAGTTATTGGATTGGGTGTCACAAGCCTTGTCAGTGACCCATGATTCTCATGATAATCCATGGTCCTTCCAACGCTGCCCCTGAGTGGCAGGCAAGGAGATTGGGGTGGTGGAGCAGAGAGAATATGGGTGCCTGTCCACTCGAGGGGCTTGTTAGCCCAGCCAGGAACGACATAGGTTCATAAATTCCCTCATTACCTCACTGGCATGCAGTTGAACGTGACTTCATTGTTAGCCGGTAATCAAATCGCTTTGTTCATGTCTACGGGAAGCCCCGCGGCTTTCATTTCTCTTGCCAGATGTAGGCGCCAAGCATTCGTCACATCCAATGTCACGTAAAGCACACCACTGTAATCTGACAAGATCTCGACACCTGTTTCATGGAGGGCGCAGACGCGATCACGACCCAGTTTGCCAATGAAGTAGCCAAGTTCAAAAAGCACATTGGGCCTTGCTCTTGCTGCAAGTTGATTTGTGTTTGTGCCTTTCGTACCGCCAATATCATCAGCCGTTAGCAACACGATGGCATAAGCAACGTCGGAATAGTCGGCGAATTTCTCGATAATCGTTCGCCCCATGTTTGGTTGCTCGTGGAGAATGATGGGTGTAAACTCCAGTTTTTCGAGAAATCGAGCGACCTTTTCGCGAGCCGCCTCATCATGCCCGTGTACCAAGAATACCCGTCTGGTGTCTGTAGCACTAGTGCGTGTCGGTGGCGGATGCGACTTCGTTTGCATTACCTCGCTGAGAAATTTTAAGCGGCGTTGCACAGCAGTTCGAAAGGCAGCCCATGACCCTGGGTCATCGTTGTAGCAACCGCCCAACACGAGCGGCGAAGTGGAGATGGATGACCATTGAGCGGAGAACCCTCTGTCAGGAAATTCCGTGTCCAGCCATTTGGCAACATCGTGGTCCCAGCTCTCAAACTCACTGTGTGTTCCGGTGGGATCATGCGAATCGTGCAGCAGCCGCCTGCCCCGATCAGATAGTGATTCAAGCGAATGTGGTTTTCTCTTGGTCATCCGTTTCAATGAACGTGCCTTAATTGCGCATAGGCTAACGCTCCAGATCAGAAGCGGGCAGGCGCTGATTGAGGAGGACGTGATCCGCGCCCCCGTCTTCTGCATCTGGATGTTGGGGTGGCCGCATACACGCAAGGAGTGAATCACTTGGCTAGCTTGGCGAGCTCATCCAGGATTTGTGCAAGTGGCTGGCTTACCTGTTTCGGCAATCGGCAGGTAGTACCATGCTCTCGGCAGCTGACATTCCATAACGGCTCTCCTGGATTCTTATTCTTGATTCCTTTGCTATACTTGTAGCCAACCAGGCAGTTTAGGCAGCCATTGAGGAACATCGCCATCTGCAGATGATACAAATAAATTGGCCCACCCTTCAGTCTAGGGCGCTCAAGCACAATTCGAATGTATTGACTCGAGTTAAAGGCTGCCCAGTCTCTGCCCGCAATTGATCCTTCATTTTCAGCTATCTTTCTGGCTTGGTCGTTTCTTATGCCAATCTGCTGAATTAGGATTGCAGGGTCGTCCGGGCTAAAGCCAAGATGTGCCTTTAGGCGCTTTAACTGATTACATGCAAACTCGTGTTTCCCATTTCCCACAAACACGACATATTCATGCTTGTCAGCAAAGTCAATATCTAGAAAGATGGGTGCTAGCATGTCGTGCAGATATATGTAGTTAAATCTTCGCCGATCGCTTCGATTCGTTGTTCGTGCCAGTAGGGTTTCAACGGCCCAGGCTTCTGATATTTCGCCTTCTTCCAGTTCGTCAATATTCACAGAAAGCAACGGAAAGCCAAGGCTTTTCGCCACTAGGCACTTTTCAACATCGTAGGCATGCGTCAGTTCGACTTCAATGACTGCCAGAATGGCTTTACTCTTTCCTACTTTCGGGCCAAGTAGTGCAATGTCAAACCGGTAGCTCCTGTCTACAGCAGCTATGCGATAGGGGTATTCAACTGTAATCTCAGTTACATCTTGCAGGAGGTTGCCGGAGAGCGGAGCGTCGTTTGATATTCGAGGATCCGTGTATGCCCAGTCTGCACTTCTCCCTCTTGCCATTAGACTTTGTAGCGCGCTAACGATTGCTGCTACTGCCAAGCCGTGTCGGGACTCCTTGCGCTTATCATTGTCAATTAAAACAGTATCAAAGTGGAGAAAGCCTGAATCGAATTGTCCGCCACCTGAATTGCTTGGATAATGTGCAAAGTGGGCTCGTCTAATCCGACGCCCAGTCTCTTCGTCAAAGCTAGGTTTTCGCCAATGAACAACACGCCTGCCACTTGGGTCCACGAAGGGGCCTAGCTTTCTTGCATCTTCTCTACTTCGAATATCACCTGCAAGAACTGTCTCTTGCTTGATGCCATGCCAACTAAAGAGACGAAGTGCGGTTTCCAACGTTAACTCTTTCTCATTGCCTTAAGCCTTCAGGCAGCTTACTGTCGGCTCAGCCCAACTACTATTTGGGCGGATCCGCCTAAGTCGCAACGAACCCCCCGGCTGTCCGCCTAAGTTGCGGCACTCGCCCGGCAGCTAGGCGGCAGAAGTACTGCGACACAATGGATCTTACACCTCAGGTTCCAACGCTGGTGCATCTTA
>JBKCPG010000352.1:0-3818 GCA_046309395.1 Cyanobacteriota bacterium
CCCCAAGCCCCCGCCGACACGGCCACCAGCCCCCTCCCCGAGGATCGGTTCGATCGGGAGGGAGCCATTTTCATGGGCAGCCGGCGCGATCCCGCGGGCTGCGCGGTGGCCCTGTTCGGCGTGCCCTACGACGGCACCACCTCCTTTCGGCCGGGCACCCGATTTGGCCCGGCGGCGATTCGGGAAGTGAGCGGTGGCTTGGAAACCTACTGCCCCCAACTCGATCGGGATCTCGACGATCTGGCCTTCGTCGATCTGGGGGCCGTGGCCATCCCCTTCGGCGCCCCGGAGCCGGTGGTGGCCGCGGTGCGGGAAGCCACCCGGGTGGTGGTGGATCGGGGCCTGGCCCCCCTGATGCTCGGCGGCGAGCATTCCATCAGCAGCGGCGCGGTGGCCGCCGTGGCGGAGCGCCCTCCGGATCTGGTGCTGGTGCAGCTGGATGCCCACGCCGATCTGCGCCAGGAGTGGCTGGGCACCCACCACAGCCACGCCTGCGCCATGCGTCGCTGCCTGGAGGTGCTGCCCAGTGGCGCGTTGCTGCAGATGGCCATCCGCAGTGGCACGCGGGGGGAATTCGCGGAGCTGCGCCAGAGCGGACGGCTGGTGCCCCGCCAGGGGATGGCCGAGGCCCTGCGACCCCACCGCGGCCGGCCCCTCTATCTCACGGTGGATCTCGACTGGTTTGATCCCGCGGTGCTCCCCGGCACGGGCACCCCGGAGCCGGGCGGCTTCCTCTGGGGCGACTTCGCCGCCCTGGTGGACGAACTCCGACACCACCGGCTCGTGGCCGCCGATGTGGTGGAGCTGGCGCCCCAGCTCGATCCCTCGGGGGTGAGCGCGGTGCTCGCCGCCAAGGTGGCGCGTAGCCTGCTGCTGCTGCTCCGGCCCAGCTAGTACACGCAGGTGCCGCTGGCCCGCTGCTCCCGCAGGCGGTTGTGCTGTTGGCCGATCAACAGCAGGGCCAAGGTGGGGTGGTGATGGAGGAGGTTGAGGAAGCTCAGCCGCTCCAGCCGCAGCACCTCCACCGGCGTGCGGGCCAGGGCGTCGCTGTGGTGAGCGCTCTCCCGCCAAACAATGTCTTGAAAGCTGAAGAGTTCCCCGGGGCGGTAGCACGTCTTCTCCCCGTTCTGTCCCACCAGCTCCACGATGCCCCGTTTCACGGCGTAAATCGCCGTGGCGGCGGTGCCTCGGCTAAACACGCGGGAGCCGGTGGGAAGGGTGATGTGCTCGCATTCCAAATGCGAGGCCAGCAGATCAATGGGGTTGAGTCCAGGACGGGGGCTTACCAACTCAGGGGACCTCCAAGCAAAGGCAATCAAAGCTTCATACTCCCTCTAGCCTTTCGTGGTGTGTGAGCAAGGCTTCAAAGGCTCACGCCCCCGGGAAGTTGTCATAATTTCCAAACCAACCGGCCAAACCACCCATCACGGCCCTTCACCCCACCACCCCTTGGGCCAGGCCCGCCCGGCGGTTGGCGAGGTTGTCAGGGTTGACGAGGACGTTGGCAGGGTTAACGGGATTGACGACCCGCAAGCAAACACAAGGCGCCGACGGGCGAACAGGCGGCAGGGCTAGGGCGTGGCCAACTCCTTGGACAGACCGCTGAGGGACAGTTGCTGGCTGGCGTGGGGGACCGAATCAGCCAGTCCGTCCTGGCCAGGCGTCCCCACCGCGGGCAGACGGGGAGGACTGGCGGTCCAGTGGTAGCACCAGAGCTCACCCACCAAATCAGGATGGATGGCCAACTGCCTCAGCTGGCACCAACCCAGATCCGCACCCTTGGGAGGGGTGCAATGGCGGCAGCTGCGGCAGTTGGGACGCTTGCCCATCCGAAGCGGGGGGAGTGGCCGCTCAACTTAGGCACCAGTGGCCCGTTTGAGGAGAGGAGAGAGCCGAATCACAGGCTTTCTTCGGAGTTTGGAAGCAAAGCCAAGCCTCTTCGTTCCCATCCATAGGATCCCGCCCAGATCCCCCTTGCGCTCCACCATGGCCGACCCCGCTTCCCTCCGGCACACCCCCCTCCATGCCGCGGCCCAAAGCGGGGGCGGCCGGATGGTGCCCTTCGCCGGATGGGAGATGGCCGTGCAGTTCAGCGGGCTGGTGCAAGAGCACAACGCGGTGCGGCGGCACTGCGGGATGTTCGACATCTCCCACATGGGCGTGCTCACCCTGAGGGGGGAAGGGGTCAAGGATGCCCTGCAACACCTGGTGCCCTCCGACCTGCACCGCATCGGCCCAGGGGAGGCCTGTTACACGGTGTTGCTCAACGAGTCCGGTGGCATCCGGGACGATCTCATCGTGTATGACCGGGGCCCCGATGAGGTGGTGGTGGTGATCAACGCGGCCTGCGCGGACAGCGACACCGCCTGGCTGCGGGAGCGGCTCGAACCCCGGGGGATCCAAATCAGCGACCGCAAAGGCGACGGGGTGCTGCTCGCCCTGCAGGGGCCGGAAGCCCCGGCCAGGCTGGAGGCCCTGGCGGGCGAGAGCCTGGCGGAACTGCCCCGCTTCGGCCACCGGGATCTGGTCCTGCGGGCGGAGGGCCTGGGGGCGGCGCCGGTTTTCGCGGCCCGCACCGGCTACACGGGAGAGGACGGCTTCGAGCTGCTGCTGGAGCGGGAGGCCGGCGTGGCGCTGTGGCACCACCTGCTGGCCACTGGCGTCACCCCCTGCGGCCTGGGGGCCCGCGACACGCTCCGCCTGGAGGCGGCCATGCATCTCTACGGCAACGACATGGACGCCACCACCTCCCCCCTGGAAGCCTCCCTGGGCTGGTTGGTGCATCTGGAGATGCCGGAGGAGTTCATCGGACGGGCCGCCCTGGAGCGGCAAACCGCCGAAGGCGTGAGCAAACGGCTGGTGGGCTTGAAGCTGGCGGGCCGGGCCATCGCCCGCCACGGCTATCCCGTGCTCCACGGAGGCGCCCCGGTGGGGGAGGTGACCAGCGGCACCTGGTCGCCCACCTTGGGCGAGGCGATCGCCCTGGCCTACGTGCCCGCCGCCCTCGCCAAACCGGGCACGGAGGTGGCGGTGGAGATCCGGGGCCAGGCCCAACCCGCCACCGTGGTCAAGCGCCCCTTTTACCGTCGTGGCTGACCAACTGCGCATCCAGGGGCTCCGGGCCTACGGGCACACCGGCTTCTTCGAGGAGGAACAGCGGCTGGGGCAGTGGTTTGAGGTGGATCTGCGCCTCTGGCTCGACCTCAGCGCCGCCGGCCGCGACGACGATTTGGAGCGGAGCCTCGATTACGGGGCGGTGGCCCAAGCCGTCCAGGAGCTGGTGGAGGGGGCGCGCCACCGCACTCTTGAGCGCCTGGCCACCGCCATCAGCGAGCGGGTGCTGGGCTGGAGCCAAGTGGAGGAGGTGGAGACCACCCTCACCAAGCTCCATCCCCCCATCCCCGGCTTCAGCGGCCAGGTGGCGATCACCCTGCGGCGCCGGCGACCCTCCGGGGCCCCATGACCCTGACGACGGCCGCCATTGGCCTGGGCAGCAACCTGGGCGAGTCCAGGGCCCTGCTGGAGGGGGCCCTGGAGGCCCTCGACGGAGCGGAGGGGGTGCGCCTGACGGCGATCTCCCCCTGGTACCGCACCGCCCCGGTGGGTCCCCCCCAGCCCGACTACCTCAACGGCTGTGCCCTTCTGGAGGTGAGCCTTCCCCCCGAGGCCCTGCTGGAGCTCCTGCAGGAGACGGAACAGCGCTACGGCCGTGTTCGGCAGGAGCGCTGGGGGCCACGCACCCTTGATCTGGATTTGATTTTTTATGGCCAGCTGCGGCTGCGCGGCACGCGGTTGGACCTGCCCCACCCTCGCCTGCG
>JBKCPG010000353.1:0-4401 GCA_046309395.1 Cyanobacteriota bacterium
TGGCTTTCGCGCCGAGGGCTGCCTGGGGCCTGGCGGTTCAACTGGCTGTTGAACACTTGGCGATCAAGGCCCTGGCCCTGGACATGGACTTGATGGCGGAGGGTCCAGAGGTGGTGGAGCGCCACGGCCACGGCGTGGGAGAGGTTGAGGGAGGGGTAGGTGCCGGCCGCGGAGATGTGCAGCAGGCGACCGGCCTGGAGAAGTTCGTCGTTGGAGAGGCCCCGATCCTCCCGGCCAAACACCAGGGCGAGCGAGGTTTGCGGTGCCGGATCATCCGGGGCCAGCAGCCAGGAGAGGGCGGCCGCGGGCGGTTGGAGCGGCAGGGGGGGGCCCTCCAACCTCCCGGTGGCGGCCACCACTCGACGGCAATCGGCCAAGGCGGAGGCCAGATCGGGGTAGATCGTGGCCTCCTGGAGGTGGGCGACGCCATGGACGGCCATTTGGCGGGCCTCGTCCCCGCGGGGATCACAGCGGGGGGCCACCAAGCGCAGCTGGTGGATGCCGAAGTTGGCACAAAGACGGGCGACGCTGCCCACATTGCGGGGGCCGGAGGGCTCCACGAGCACCAGGTGGAGGGTCAAGGCAAGCTGTGCAAAAACGCCAGCAGATCGGCCATGGTTTGGGGATCGGGTTGAAAGCGGGGCATGGGGGGGGTGCGTCCACTCACCACCTGCTGGATGAGCTGGGGATCGTTTTTGCGATGGGCCACCCCGTGAAGATTGGGACCCACCAAGCCCTGGGCGGCCAAACCATGGCATCCGGCGCAGTTCAGGCGAAAGAGCCGGCCACCATTGCCAGCGTCGCCAGCGAGGTGGAGGGTGGCGCGGGTGTAGGGATCCCCGCGAACCCCAGGCAACAACACCACCAGGCTGAACACCAGCACCGCGATGCCCGCCACCAGGGCCAGGAGGGTGAGCAGACGGCGGCCCTTCGGGGGGCCATCACCAGGGGAGGCGCCAAACGCCTTCTGAGGCGGCGCGACAGCGGCGGCAAGGGGAGAGGGGGCTGTCACAGAACGAGAATTGGTCGCCGGGTGGACGGAGACCATGAAAGAATGCCCTCAAGGTCTCTGATGTGATTCTCGATGATTGAACCCCTCCTCTGCGGCATCGTGCTCGGATTGATTCCCGTCACCTTGGTGGGGCTGTTTGTAGCGGCATGGAATCAGTACCGCCGGGGAAGTGCCCTGGGCTGAGGATGCAAGCCCCCGCCAGTGGGCGGCCCGGGGACCCGCGGAAGATCGAGGCACAGAAGGCTCGCGTCCTTAGGCCGGATGGTTCTTGACGATTGGCTCATGGCTGTGGTTGCCGCGGGATGTTGGCGTTTGGCGATTGAGGCCTGGTGGTGAGTTCGCCGCCATGGCCTCAATGGGCTAAGAACGCCTCCATAGGCACTTGCGGCCCCACAGGCCATGGGATGTCGCGACGTCGAGGGCGAGCGGATTGGATCGGCCCGCCTCAGGGAGGTTCCTCGCCCTAGCTCCCTTTGGACTGGACTGGTCCCAGAGCGCCAGAGGTCAAAAAAAACCCCCTGCCGTGGCAGGGGGAGGGTGGATGAGAGTATCGGAAATTCCGAAGGAATCAGGCCCGGGAAGAGCGGATGCGTTGGCGGAGACGACGGCTCATGCCAAAGGCGGCACCGGCGCCAAGAATGGGCAGAGGACCAGGCACAGGAATTTGCATGTAGGAATCGGTCATCCCGGTGATACCTCTGCCGGCACCAATCCCGCGACTCCAGGTGACATCCACCCAAAGACGGGTCAACCCACTGGGAATTGGCAAGGTAGCTGTGTTGGCCGTGGAGTCATCAGCGAAATTAGAGGCAATGGTGGCACCTTTGCCATCACCGGCGGTAACTTCACTAATGGTTTTAGTCATATTTCTTGGAGGAGAATCACCACCGACTGGGGTGAGGGCAATACTCACCGGCGAAGAAAATGATCCTCCGCAGAGTGTGGAAAACGTGGTGCAGACACCAGCACCATTTTGGGTGGGATCGATCTCAATGATATACGAGTAAGCTCCGTTAGCTCCTGAAACAGGTGCGCCGCGATCGTAAACCGTTTCCCAAGAGGAATTAGCAGGATTGAATTTAAAACTAAACTGGTCATTAGCAATGGAGCTTCCCACCGAAGTCAACTTGACCCGCTTGTCGCCAATCCAGGGAGACCATGTGAGGTCGAAGGCGTCGAAATTGGTGTAGCGCTTCGTGAGGGTGGTGTAAGGGCTACCCGGCACCGGATTGGGGGTCCAGTCGGTGCTGGCGGCTTGAGCCACGTTGGCGGTGCCAAAAACAAGGGCTGGCACAAAAGCGGCCGCTCCCGCGGCAAAGCCGAGAGAGGGAAGCTTCAGCGACCTCATTGTCATCTTGAGAGACATGAGCAAAAAGTGATTATTGGAGGCGCAAAAGCACCTAACAAATTTTACCAGCAAAACAAGCGTGATGACAAGTCTGACTGGGCTGGGGACAGCTTTTTTTAGGGATCGACACCTTTGACCATTCCATGTCTCGCCCTTCTGACAAGAGGTGCGTTGTGCTTTGGCGATTCCATCCTTGGATGTCCAACCTCCACTGGAGACATCATCTCCAGGCAGTTGAAGGTGGGATGTTGGTGGAGCCCCCGCTGGGTGGGACGGGGTTGGTGGGTCTGGACAGGGGAAGCCGCTGGGAAACTTCACCAACAAAAAACCTCCGCCGTAGCGGAGGTGGAGAAGACAGCTTGAATAAGAAATGAAATCAAGCGCGAGCGGCACGAATGCGGCTCCGCAGACGACGGCTCATGCCGAAGCCAACACCAGCACCAAGAATAGGGAGGGGGCCAGGCACTTGGAAGTAAGAGTCCTTGAGGTTGTCCATCCCCCTGTTCGCCACGGTGCCGCGGTTCCAATCCACCGTGACCCAAAGCCGGGCTAAGTTGTCGGTGAAGACAGAGCTGGCATTGCCAGTGGAGTCATTGGCAAACTGAGAATCAATGCTTGCCCCCTTGGTGTCAACACCTCCAACAGTGACAACTTGATTGAGTGTCTTAGTCATCCGACGACTTGTCGAAGGGCCTCCATTGGCGTCAAACCTGAAAGTGGCCATCGCATCGAACACCTTGTCGCAAACCATGAAGGTGGTGCAAACCCCACCACCATTCTGAGCTTGATCGATTTCGATGATGTACTCGTAGCTACCGGTGGAACCAGCATTTGGGTTGGTCCGATCGTAGATGGTGTCGAAGGATTGCATCACCGGGTCAAACTGGAAGATGAATCTATCGTTGTTCACCGCTCCGGTTGGTTGGCTCATCAACTTGACCCGCTTATCACCAATCCACGGAGACCAATCCAGGGAGAAGTTGGTGGCTGTGGTGGAGCCGGTGCGGGTTGTGGTGGTGGTGAAGGGGGAGCCCGTCACGGGACTGGGGGTCCAAGGACCAGCCTGAGCGGCGTTGGGGAGGCCCAGCACCAGAGCGGGGACAAGGGCGGAAGCGCCTGCCAAAAACTGAAGGGATGGAAGCTTTGTCGGCCTCCATGTCTTATTGCGAGACATAAGTGAGAAAATAAGGAGATCCACTGGAGGCGCACAAGCACCTTTGGAAAACTTTACCACAAAAGGGCGGGTTTGGGGAGTTCGAAGGAAAAGGGGTCACTTTTTTCTCGAATCCACACCGTTTCCAGCCCTCCCATTGCCCTTCTTCCAAGCTTTTTGGCTGTCTTAAATCAGACTGAAGATTGGAATCGCCGCGTCGTGTCGTCTGGCATCTCAGGCCGCCAAAACAGCACGGCACCGCTTCCGTGGGCCCGGCGGCGATGCTCCCGCCAGCCCGGGGGCACCGGCGGAGGATCCCACCGGTCGCACTCCAAGATCAGGGTGCCTCCTGGCGCGAGCCAAGCCCCCCGGGCCACCTCCCGGGCCAACTCCAGGTGCAACCCCGCCCTCCAAGGTGGATCGGCATAAATCAACCCGAAGGTGCCCCTCCCACTGGCCTCGGCACCGCGCCGCAAAAACCGCAGCGCATCCTCCACAACCACCTCCACCTCCGCCTCCCCGATCCCAGGGGCCACCCCACTGGCCACGGCTTCCAGATTGGCCCGCGCCACCTCCGCCACCCGCCGATCCTTCTCCACCACCACCGCCGACGCCGCCCCGCGCTGGATGGCTTCGCAGGCCATCACGCCACTGCCACCGCAGAGCTCCAGCCAGCGGCAACCGCCCAGCTCGCCCGCGAGCATGTTCATCACGGCGGCCCGCATCCGCCCGGTGGTGGGCCGGGCCACCTCACCCTTGGGGCTCCGCAATTTCCGACCGCCGCTGAGTCGCAACACCATCACCGAACCCCGCTCACGGGGAGGCCTTCACCCAGCTCAACCAGCGGCGCAGCATCGCCTCGCCCGCCCCGCTGGATTTCTCTGGATG
>JBKCPG010000354.1:0-5332 GCA_046309395.1 Cyanobacteriota bacterium
GCCATCTCCTTGGCGGCATCACGCTCACCGGTGCCCGTGGCTTGTGTGACGCGGCAATCGACGATCAGGTCATGACGATTGTCCATGAGGACGTGTCCCCGGTAGCTCAGCTGCGCTGGATGGGCATTGGATTTGCGGGCCAGTAAAGCCTCGGGATCGGTGCTGGAGCGGTGGGTCTCGTTGCTGAGCTTGACACCGCGAAAGTCGCCCTTTGCCCTTTTCTTTCCCTCCTTGGGAGCACCGAATCCTTCGCCAGGTCCAGTGGGTGGAGGCGGAGGGTCCTCCGGGCCATCAATCCGTTTCAAGGAAGCGTGTGACGCCCAGGCCTGCAGCAATGTGCCGTCCACCGAGAAGTGCTCGTCACTGAGCAAGGGTTTGACCTCGGGAGCACCCATCAACTTCTCCAAGAACAGCCCCATGACGTCGTCATTGAGGAGCCGGTCACGGTTTTTGGTGAACGTGGTGGGATGCCAGATCGCATCGTCGGGGCTCAGTCCGACCAACCAGCGGAACAACAGGATGTAGTGGAGCTGCTCCAGCAGCAGCCTTTCGGAGCGGATCCCGTAAATCGCCTGCAGCAGTGAGGCCAGCAGGAGTTGTTCCGGTGGAACCGATGGGCGGCCCTCCAAGGCGTACAACTTGCAGAAGGTGGGATTGAGCCGATCAAGTGCCTGATCCGCCAATTTGCGAATTCGCCTGAGCGGATGACTCGCTGGGATCCGCTCCTCGATCGAGACGTAGGAGAACAAGGAGCCGCTGCGCTCCTGTTGGCCTCGCATCAACGATTGGTCAGCTGACCCATTCTCGCAGAGATGGTCGGGTTTTTCAGCGAACTCCTAAACCCCTGGTCATCCAGCCAGCCCTTCAGCTCTACCGCTGCCGCGTTGTCACGGCTGGAATGGGAGAGGAAGACGCGGGCCATGGCTCAGGGGCCTGTGGATAACGGGTAGCCATAGACAATTTTAGCCGACGAATCGAGGAAAAAATGTCAATGGGATATGGGTCAGCCAACAACATTGAAAAATTCTTGCTGGACTTGGCAGGAAACTGGCTTTGTGATCCACCCAACGCTGCCCCTGAGTGGCAGGCAAGGTGCCTGGGGTGGCGCAGCTGAGAACTGGTGGTGGCCTGTCCACTCGAGGGGTGTGTTAGATCTCAGCTAAGATCTATACAAGCAACAATCATGGCCTCATCCGATGAAAATCGAATCTAGCGACTCGGACATTGAGACCCTGCTTGCCAGTAGCTATTTTTATATCCCGCGCTTTCAACGGCCATATTCCTGGGAAGAAGAGAATATACAAGATCTTTGGGATGACCTAATTTCCAGCCGGGAATCTGAGTATTTTATAGGTTCAATGGTTGTTTACCGAAGAGACAAGCAGCAGTTTGGCATTGTAGATGGACAGCAGCGACTTACGACACTGACAATCCTGCTTTGTTCGATAAGAAATAAGTTTCTCGAGATTGGAGAGCGAGACCTGGCAGAGGGAATTCATCAGCTTATAGAGAGAAGAGACCGCTCCAATAATACCCGATATGTTGTCAGGACCGAGACATCTTTTCCGTATTTTCAAGAACACATTCAGAAGTTCGACTCAAATCCAGATATCGAAATTCAGATCAGAGCCGAAGAACGCAATTTGTCCAATGCTCACGACAAGTTCAAGATTCTTCTTGATGGCTCTGTAAAGGCTATTGAGGATGATCCTTCCAAGCCAGATGAAATCAAAAAGGAAGAGATCCTCAAGAAGCTCAAATCCCTAAGAGATGCTGTCTTTAACCTTAAGGTTATATTTGTAATTCTTGATGATGAAGACGACGCTTATATTATCTTTGAGATATTAAATACCCGGGGTAAAGATTTGGCTCTTTCTGATTTGGTCAAGAATCATTTCGCAAAGCTTCTTAGGTCTAAAGGAGACGTCGACTCTGTAAAGATAAAATGGAGCAGTCTGCTCGACACAATATCAAACTCCTCGGAGGATCTCTCTGTGGATACGTTTATTTACCATTTCTGGTCGTCGCGATATGAGTCAGTTCCACTTAAAAACCTTTTTCCAAAAATCAAGAAAGATATAACTAAGACACACGCCAAGAAATATCTCGATGATTTTATTAGTGATTCAAAGATTTACAGATCTCTGTATGAGGCAACTTATGAATGGACCAAGAATGAGGCAGATGCAATGAGATCCCTTCAAGCACTACGCCTATTCAAGGTTGTTCAACCTATACCTGCTACTCTAGCTTTAGTCCGTGCTTATCGTGCAAACGTAATTAAATATGCAAAGATGCGCGCTGCGCTTTTGGCTATTGAATCATTCCACTTTCAGTTCACTGCCATAACTTCATCTCGATCCTCGGGAGGGATATCTTCGATGTATTCATCCTTTGCTCAGAAGCTATTCTCCTGCAACAATTCAGATACTGCTTGTACCGAAATCCAAAACTTAATCAAGAAACTAAGGGAGCGCGTACCTGCATATGACGAATTCAAGATCGGCTTTTCATCTCTAGTCTTCACGAATACAAATTCTAAGCAAAAGAATCTCCTCCGTTACATTCTCACAAAGTTTTCAATTTATTATCAGCACAAAACACTTAGAGATTATGATGATCAAACAATAGAGCACATTCATCCACAGTCTGCAACCGATTCACAGTGGACTGAAGAAATTGTTGGTAGCGTTGGAAATCTGATCTTGCTTGATGAGGAGACAAATGTGAAGTTGGGCTCCAAAGACTTTGCAGATAAGATCAAATACCTGAAAGAGAATGGATACTCGCTTTCCGGCATCCTTGCAACATCCAATGAATGGACGCCAGATAGAGTTAGTCGGCGAACTGATGAAATGTCTAAGACTGCTCATCAGAATATCTGGAAGATCTAACGCCAGATATGCAGATGTGATGATGCCCCTATCTCGCACCATCCCTACACGGAGGCTGGTGTGGTCTTTCTGAAGATCGGTTGTTCGCAGCACAATGTCGCCGGGATCAACAATCTGATAAGTCTCAAAGGACTCAGGAACTAGGCCATGAAGCTTTTCAGCTGGCTTGATAACGATGCGTCCGTAGCTCAGCGACAGCACCGTATTTTCCTTCATGCCGATATTACGGGCCTTATTGGGCTTGAAAGCGCCAAATGCGGGCAGCACCTCCCAATGGCATGGCACCTCGCCGAGCCACGGCAACCCCGAGTCCTTATATTCCGCATACGGCTTCAGATCCTCAATCATCCGCTGGCCTCAACTGGACCAAACTGCCAGCCCCTGGCTACAGCGAAGTCGCGCAGACGCTTGCTGATGGCCTTGCGCTGACCTGTGGTGATGCCATGAAAAGCGACAGACACATGTTCAGGATCTGGCATACCGTCGGCGATCACCGGCAGACCTTCTCCAGCGCATTCACCCACCGTCACGGCTAAGACGCCGATGGAGGCAAGGCCTCGCGCTCCGGTGTGGCGCTGCCAGGCGGCTTCCGCCGGGATGCGGCTGCCGTCGTCGAAAGACAGTAGGTCTTGGTCTTTTGGCGTCGGACGGAATGCCTGGCTGCCTGGTTGGCTGGCAACCATAAAAGAAGGATGAATCTGTCGCCAAAGGGGTGTTTCATGATTCATCAATTCTCACCTCCTTGGCCATCACTGGCACTTCGCGCGTCTGCATCGAGCACGGCTTCCAGTCTCTTACCCAGGGCTTGTAGATTCTCCGCATCGTGAAGCGGCACGAAGTCTTCCTCCACCGTGTCGCGATCCAGATCCATGGCGTGCCAGTGCACGATGTTGTTGTTCGGGTCGAACTCGATCGAGAGATCCAGGCGACCGATCAGCCATTCGGCTTCCACGCCTCCTTCTGGGGTGGGGTAAAGCCTGGGAGTCGGCTCCTCACTGCGGAGGTGGTTCTCCAGCCAGGCGCTGATCTGATCCAGCAATGGACCGGATGGAGGCACCCCCTTGCCATCGAGCCACCCTGCCGGCAGTTGCCTCAGTTGTTCAATCTGAACGATGGGATCTGTGTTGTCTAGCAACTCAAGGGCATCTGCTTCCTCCACGCGCAGGAGCTGTTGGCTCCGATCAAACAAACCGATTCCACGGATCAACGCCCAGCGTGCGCCGAAATCACCCACCCGCACATCCCCCAGATCAGCCACCTGTGCTGCGTTGATTGTGCAAGGGATCACACGGCCATCGTTCAGCTCAATGGGCATAACGCGATCTCTTGGCCGCACATCAACAACCTTGGCCAGGACCTTCACGTCTTCGCTGAGTGGCTTACTTCCAGGCCGGCTGCGCAGGAGTTGGCGACGGATCTCCCTCGTCAGCCGAACCTCCCCAATTCTAGCTGAAGCCATGCAGATGGATTCGTCAGACTGCAAGCCTCGACCGAATTTCTCCACATAGGGCCATGCTGTATCTGGTAGCGAGGGGAGAGGCCCATGGCGTTGTTCCTGTATGTGGGACAGGGTGGACAAAAAACGATCGCAAGCTGCACGTGCCCGCTGTAAGCGAGGATCAAAACCATCGAGAAGGCTGCCATCCGTAATTAGTGTTACTTCCGCCACAAAGCTCCCTGTCCGGGTACTCAGGTGAAGTTCCAGTTGATCGCTGAAGCCTCTGGGAATACGCTGGCGAGTTGGATTGTTCTCTTTGTAGTCGCTCTTGGCGATCTCCAGAATGATTCCTTGCAGGGCCTCAAGGTCACGCAGAAGCGAGAAGGGAAGCGAATGATCGCGAAAGCGGTCGCCCTCAAAACGGGGTTCAAGCAGGATCTCTCGGCTCATTCCTTACCTCCTGTTGACTTTGGGGTGGTGTCAGGTCGGGCGCGGCGTTCGACCATGTTAAACGCTGCCTTTACCAAGGCCTGGGTTGGAAGCCCACATACAACGCAGCCTTGCCCATGGCTTCCCATCACCCCACCCCCACCAGCAGCCCATCGAGCAATCCTTCGGCCTCTTTCTCGATGGCGAGGATGTCGGCGCTGATCTCCTCCAGCGTGCGCAGAGGCTGCGGTTTGTAGAAATGGCGGGTGAAGCTGATTTCGTAGCCGATCTTGGTGGCCTCTTCCTTGATCCAGGCATCGGGGGTGTAAGGCAACACTTCGCGCCGAATGAAGGCCTCGATCCCACCCTCCTCCAGCAGGGGCACCTGCTCGGTATCGCGCAGATCGCTGTCGGGCTCGTACTCAACAATCAGGGCCTATTAGAAGTCCGTCCCAGTAGGCCTGGCCCTGCCGTTGCTCCTGCGCTGGCCTTCGCGGGAACCGCTCCTGACTCTTGTCCTCCCAGCCCGCCACCACGCCTGCTGCAGCAAGCGATCTGATCAGTTTCCTCA
>JBKCPG010000355.1:0-25790 GCA_046309395.1 Cyanobacteriota bacterium
CTGCTGACAGCAGTTGTCGCGCGTCGTCGCTTCTGCAAGTAAGCGACGCCCTTCGTCATTGCGACTATTTACCCGACCGACGGCGCCAGCGCACGAACGCAGCACCCGCGGTGAGCAGGGCGGCCGCGGCCCAGGTGCCGGGCTCGGGCACCGCAGCTGGTCCACCTTGGTCACCGGCCAAGATGGCGGTGTTGACTTGGTCTTCGAAAGCGAAGCCACTGATGGTCGCGGTGGGACCCGCGGTGTCATAATTGATGCTGACCCAGCCGTAGTTGAAAGTGCCGCCACCCGCGTCGATACGCAGGGCGGCGTAAGCGTTGGCTCCGCCGGTCCAAGGTCCGGTCCCTCCTGAGGTCAGGTAGTCGTAGCCACTATCCCACGAGGTGATCGCGCTTGAATCGATGGTGGCACCGTAGGAAAGCTTTGCGACCCGGCTTCCAGCCAGACCCCACTCGATGGAGCCGCCCCCAGAGCCGCGGGCTGAGGTGACGTCTCCGCCAGAGGAGCAGACCTGGGAGCCCGTGCCCATGGACGCTCCAGTCCCCGAGGGTCAGGCTCCAGCCCTTGCGCCCCTTCGCCAGGAGTTCGCCGGCGACATCCATCTGTGAGACCGGACGACGCCAACCAGGCCGACGCACCGTGAGCAGAATGGACCCATCCAGGTCTTCCTCCATGAATCCCTTGCTCTGGCCGGTGCGCAGCCTCGCCAACGCGTTTGGCCTTGCTTGGTGGGCACGGGTGGAAACCCGCTCTCCCGACGCTGTGTACTGGTTTGGGCCCTTTGTCAGGAGGCGCACCCTGGAGGCCGCCCTGGTGCCGTTCCTGGAGGATTTGCGCATGGAAGCGCCGGCGAGCCTGGAGCATCGCTATCTCCGCGTCTCCCGCGGCGAACCCTTCACGGAGCTCCCTGGCCCCCCTCCCCCGTCGGTCCCGGCCTGATCGCGCGAGGCATCCGCTCCTGAGCTGATAGCGTCCAGCAATTCAATGGCGCGCGGGGAATGGGCATCGCCGAATGGCGCAGCAAGCTGAAGCGGGGCGAGGTCTCCGCCAGGGAACTCACCGAGGCTGCCCTGGCCCGCGTCAAGGCGGTGGAGCCTGAGGTTCACGCCTTTCTTGAGGTGTGCGGGGATCGGGCCCTGCGGGACGCCGACCGGGTCGACGCCGCCCGATTGGCGGGGGACGACTTGCCCCCGCTGGCGGGCATTCCCGTGGCGATCAAAGACAACCTGTGCACCCGAGGCATTCGCACCACCTGCTCCAGCCGGATGCTGGAGCACTTCGTTCCCCCCTACGAATCCACGGTCACCGAGAGGCTCTGGCAAGCGGGAGCGGTGCTGATTGGCAAGACCAATCTCGATGAGTTCGCCATGGGAAGCTCCACCGAAACCTCAGCCTTCGGTCCCAGCCGCAACCCCTGGGATCCGAGCCGGGTGCCCGGGGGAAGCTCAGGGGGCAGCGCGGCGGCGGTGGCGGCCGGGGAGTGTGTGGTGTCCCTGGGTTCGGACACGGGAGGCTCCATCCGTCAGCCCGCCAGCTTCTGTGGGGTGGTGGGGCTCAAGCCCACCTACGGCAGGGTGAGCCGCTGGGGGCTGGTGGCCTTCGCCAGCTCCCTCGACCAGGTGGGTCCGTTCAGCGCCACCGTGGCGGACTCGGCGGAAGTGCTGCAGGTCATCGCGGGGGAGGATCCTCGGGACGCCACCTGCCTGGCCGCCCCCGTGCCAGATTTTCTGGCGGGGCTGGACCAACCGCTCGCGGGCCTCAAGGTGGGGCTCATCCGGGAGTGCTTCCAGGAGCGGGGACTGGATGCCCAGGTGAAGGCCTCGGTCTTGGCCGCCTCCACCCTGCTGGAGAGCCTGGGGTGCGAGCTGGTGGAGGTGAGCTGCCCCCGTTTTGATGACGGGATCGCCACCTATTACGTGATCGCCCCGTCCGAAGCCTCGGCCAACCTGGCCCGCTACGACGGCGTGAAATATGGATGGCGCGCCGAGGACACCGTTCCCGGCGGCGACACCCTCGCTGGCATGACCGCCCGCAGCCGCGCCGAGGGATTTGGCGACGAGGTGCGGCGGCGCATCTTGATCGGCACCTACGCCCTCTCCGCCGGCTATGTGGACGCCTTCTACAAGAAGGCCCAGAAGGTGCGCACCCTGATCCGCCGCGACTTCGACCGGGCCTTTGAACAGGTGGACCTGCTGCTCTCCCCCACCTCGCCCACCACCGCCTTTCGCTTCGGGGCCCACACCGACGATCCCTTGGCGATGTATCTGGCCGACCTGCTCACGATTCCCGCCAACCTGGCTGGTCTGCCGGCCATCAACGTGCCCTGCGGCTTTGATGACCAGGGTCTGCCGATCGGGCTGCAATTGATCGGGGGGGTGTTGGAGGAGGCCAAACTGCTGCGGGTGGCCCACCAGTTCGAGCAGGCGGCGGCGGTGAAAACGTCCCGCCCGGCGGCGCCGCTGATCGCGGAGTTGGACCCATCGGGAATTTCCACATCTGGTGGCACCTAGGCCGCCGCGGCCTGAAACACCGCTACCTTTGGTGTGCGGATCCCCTAAGCTGGGGCGGCTGTCGGGTGTCGCCGTGAGTTTTGTCTCCCTCCACAACCACAGCGATTACAGCCTTCTCGATGGGGCCTCCCAACTGCCCGCCTTGGTGGAACGGGCGGTGGAGCTGGACATGCCCGCGCTCGCCCTCACGGATCATGGGGTGATGTATGGAGCGATCGAGCTCCTGAAGAGCTGCAAAAAAGCGGGAATCAAACCGATCATCGGCAATGAAATGTATGTCATTAATGGCAGCATTTCTGATCCTCAGCCCAAAAAAGAACGGCGCTATCACCTTGTGCTGTTAGCGAAAAACACCACCGGCTATCAAAACCTCGTCAAGCTCACCAGCCTGTCCCATTTGCGTGGCATGCGGGGCAAGGGGATCTTCGCGCGAGCCTGCATCGACAAGGCTCTCCTCCAGCAACACCGTGAGGGCCTGATCGCCGCCACCGCCTGCCTTGGCGGGGAAGTGCCCCAGGCCATTCTCCAAGGACGCCCGGATGTGGCGCGGGATGTGGCGCGTTGGTATCAGGAAGTCTTTGGCGACGACTACTACCTGGAGATTCAAGATCACGGCGGACTGGAAGATCGGGTGGTGAATGTGGAGATGGCCCGCATCGGCGCGGAGCTGGGCATTGAACTCATCGCCACCAACGATGCGCACTATCTCAGCAGCGGCGATGTGGAGGCCCATGACGCCCTGTTATGCGTGCTGACGGGCAAGTTGATCAGTGATGAAAAGCGCCTGCGCTACACGGGTACGGAATATCTCAAAAGCGAAGCGGAGATGAGGCGTCTTTTTGCCGATCATCTCGAGCCGGAGACCATCGATCGGGCGATTGAAAACACAGGGAAGGTTGCGGAGAAGGTGGAGGACTATGACATTCTCGGCCGCTATCAAATGCCCCGCTTTCCCATTCCAGAAGGGCACACCCCCGTCAGCTACCTGGAAGTGGTAGCCATGGATGGCCTCAGGGAACGCTTGAAACTCAAAGAAGGCGAAGACCCTAGTGAGGATTACACCGCAAGAGTTCGCTTTGAGCTGGAGGTGATCGCGGAGATGGGCTTCCCCACCTACTTCCTGGTGGTGTGGGATTACATCCGTTTTGCCCGAGAGCGGGGCATTGCCGTTGGTCCCGGGAGGGGATCTGCCGCCGGCTCACTGGTGGCCTACGCCCTGGCAATCACCAACATCGATCCGGTGAAGCATGGCCTGCTGTTCGAGCGGTTTTTGAATCCCGAACGGAAATCCATGCCTGATATTGATACGGACTTCTGCATCGAAAGGCGGGGCGAGGTGATCGACTATGTCACCAAACGCTATGGGGAAGACAAAGTCGCCCAGATCATCACCTTCAACCGCATGACCTCCAAAGCGGTGCTCAAGGATGTGGCCAGGGTGTTGGACATTCCCTACGGAGACGCCGACAGGCTGGCCAAACTCATCCCCGTGGTGCGGGGAAAACCAGCCAAGCTTTCCGAGATGATTGGCGAAGACTCCCCCGCACCTGAGTTTCGGGAAAAATACGAGTCGGACCCAAAAGTTCGCCACTGGGTTGATCTGGCACGCCGCATTGAAGGCACCAACAAAACCTTCGGCGTCCACGCGGCTGGGGTGGTGATCGCCGCAGATCCCCTCGACCAATTGGTGCCTCTGCAGCGCAACAACGACGGCCAAGTGATCACTCAATATTTCATGGAAGATGTGGAATCAATGGGGCTCCTGAAGATGGATTTCCTTGGCCTCAAGAATTTAACCATGATTGAAAAGGCTACTTCCCTGATCGAAAAAAGCACCCATCAAACCCTCCAGATGGATGACCTTCCCCCCGATGATCCCGCCACATTCCAACTTCTGGCCAAGGGCGATTTAGAAGGAATCTTCCAGCTTGAATCCAGCGGGATGCGTCAGATCGTTAAAGACCTCAAGCCATCTTCTTTGGAAGACATCTCTTCCATCTTGGCCCTCTACCGACCAGGCCCTCTGGACGCGGGGTTGATTCCCAAGTTCATCAACCGCAAGCACGGTCGGGAGAGCATGGATGTGGTTCACCCCAAACTTGAGCCCATCTTGAGAGAAACTTATGGCATTATGGTTTATCAAGAGCAGATCATGAAGATCGCTCAAGATCTTGCAGGCTATTCCCTCGGTGAAGCCGACCTTCTCAGGCGAGCCATGGGAAAGAAAAAGAAATCGGAGATGGAAAAACACCAAGATCTTTTTGTTAAAGGTGCGGAAGAACGTGGGGTAGACAAACAAGTTGCCACCTCACTTTTCGAGCAAATGGTCTTGTTTGCTGAATATTGTTTTAACAAGAGCCACTCCACAGCTTACGGCGCCGTCACCTACCAAACGGCCTATCTGAAGGCCCACTACCCCGTGGCCTACATGGCTTCGTTGCTAACGGTGAATGCCGGTGACACAGAGAAAGTGCAGCGCTACATCTCCAACTGCAACGCGATGGGAATTCAGGTCTTGCCACCGGATGTGAATGCTTCCGATGTGGATTTCACTCCCGTGGCCAGTCGCATTCTCTTTGGCCTTTCCGCCATCCGCAATCTTGGCGATGGGGCCATCCGACTGTTGATCGAGAGCAGGCGCCAGGACGGTCCCTTCGCTTCCTTGGCCGATCTCTGCGACCGCATTCCCCCGAACCAACTCAACCGCCGCGCGCTCGAGGCCCTGATCCACTCCGGTGCCCTTGATGGCCTGGATCCGGAGAGCAACCGTGCCCAGCTGATGGCCGACCTGGATCTTGTGTTGGACTGGGCCAGCGCCCGCGCCCGGGATCGGGCCAGCGGCCAGGGCAACTTGCTGGATCTGTTGGGAGGAAGCCTGGCCGCGGACACGGCCCCAACCCCGACGACCCTGGCCCCGAAGGCGGCCCCGAAGGCGGAATATGCCCCCGGCGAAAAGCTCCGGCTGGAAAAGGAGGTGGTGGGCTTTTATCTGTCCGATCATCCGCTCAAGCAATGCGGTGGAGCCCTGCGGCTCCTGGCTCCCATTGGATTGGCCAGCCTGGAGGAACAGGCCGATCGCGCGAAAATCAGCCTGTTGGCCATGGTGGCGGAGTGCCGTCAGGTCACCACACGCAAGGGTGATCGCATGGCCGTGTTGCAACTGGAGGATCTCACCGGCTCCTGTGAGGCGGTGGTGTTTCCCAAAAGCTATGGCCGGCTGGCCGATCACCTGATGGTGGACGCGAGGTTGATGGTTTGGGCGTCCGTGGATCGCCGGGATGACCGGGTTCAGGTGATCGTTGAGGATTGCTGTGGCATCGATGAGTTGCGGCTGCTGATGGTGGAACTTCCCGCCGAGCAAGCGGGCGACATCGCGATCCAGCATCGACTGCGGGAATGCTTGCAGCGTCACCGTCCGGATCAGGAGTTTGGCGTCCAACGGGTGCCCGTGGTGGCCAAGGTGTGGGCGGAGGGATCCAGCAGTCGCTATGTGCGCCTCGGCCATCAGTTTTGCGTCAGCGACGGCGATTCCGCCAAGCAAACCCTCGAATCCGCCCAGTTTCGCGCCACACTCCTGGAGGCCTCCGCCGGCCAGTCCCTGGGAAGCGGCTAGCGGGGGACGTGAACGGGTGAGCCCGTGGCTCCCTAGGCCCCTCCAGACTCTCGGGCCCCATCTCGCAAGGCGCGGATGGAGGATTTCAGCCGGCTGATGTTGAGGGGAATCTGTTCCAAGCCCAGGCGTGTGCCCGGCCCCTCTTCCCAGCTGGCGGAGAGCACGCCATAGCTCAACCCCACCAACCCGAGGAGGAAACAGGCTCCAGAGGCCAGCAAGGTGGCTGAGGGTGGGATGTCAAGCAGGTGACGGCTCACCAGGACGTAGCTGGCGATGAACACTCCCATGCCCAGCACGGTGGGGAGGCCGGTGGCCAGGGCAATCCGACGGGCCATTCTGTTGGCCACGGCGTCGGGGATCACCTGGTTGACACGGGCCCCAGTGGCTTGACGGGGAGCTCCTTCTTTGCTGGAGGCTCCCCCGTCAGTGGAGGCCCTGGGGGCCAACCCTTTGGAGGCGCCCCGAGATGGGGTTTTGGACGTGGACTTCGCTTTGGACGAGCGGCTTCGCCGATCTGGGGCCATGCCGCTTAGCCGCGAATGCCGAGCTTTTCAATCAGGACGCCATAGCGCTGCTCGCTCTGCTGGCGCAGATAGCCCAGCAGACGCTTGCGGCGGCCGATCATCTTCAACAGCCCCTGGCGGGAGGAGAAGTCGTGAATGTTTTTTTGCAGATGACTGCTGAGTTGGCTAATCCGATCACTGAGGATCGCCACCTGCACCTCCACAGAGCCCGTGTCGGTGCCGTGTTGCTGATGGGTGTTGATCAGTTCCTGTTTGCGGATCGTGGGTAGCGGCATGAACGGCGCCCGGCTCATTGCAATCAATCATCAACTCTACCGTGTGGCTGAAGCCTTCCCCCTCAGGCCGCCGAACGGGACAGCCAGCGCAGGCAATCTCCCAGCCACCGCTCCGTCTCGGCGGAGGGATCGAGTCCCTGGGCCGCCACAGCCCTGAGGGCCGATTGAATCTCCACTTGGTCGTAGCCCATGGCCAGCAGGGCGCTCCGCAGCTCATGGGCGACGGTGTGGTCGGCCCCTGGGAGCGGATCGGCGGGGCGGATCGCGACGGCGTAACGCTCCTGGAGCTTCTCCCGGAGCTCCAGGGAGAGTCGCTCGGCGGTGCGCTTGCCAACGCCGGGGGCCTGGCTGAGCAGTCGTTGATCGCCCTCCACGATGGCCTTCACCAGGGCCTCGAGTTCAAGGGCGCCGAGAAGGGCCATGGCCATCTGGGGTCCCACCCCATTGACAGCCACCAGCTCCCGAAACAAATCCCTTTCCTGGCGACTTTCAAACCCGTACAGGATCGATCCATCCTCACGGATGATGTGGTGCACACTCAACGTGAGCGGCGCCCCCGGAGCCGGCAATCGGGCCCAGAGCCGTTGGCTCACCTGCACGTCGTACCCCACCCCTTGGCAGTTGAGCAGCAAGCCACAGCGGGTGGCCTGTTGCCAGGGATCGAGGACTGTTCCTTGCAACCAGCCGATCATGGAAACCGCGCGAGCCGCTCCATGGTGCCGTGCTTGCCAAGGGGGAGGATCGCTAGCGTCGCGTTAGAGAGCTTCGCCACAGTGCGCCACCGCCGCCTCCAGAACGTCGCCCAAACCGTGGCGCGGTGGTGCCGCGGCTGGATCCGGGAAGGACTCAGCCTGGCGATCCTGGCCGTGCTGGCGATGGGGTTGGGGGGGTGCGTGGGTCCCGACGGCCCCCCCCAGGGCACCCTGCTGAATGCCTTGGCCCTCCAGATCCAGCTCACCCAGGCCGATGTGGCCAAGGCCCTGGGCCTCGAGAGCGTCGGAGCGCCCCTGGTGAGCCGGGTGCGGGTGGAGCGGCAGGAGCCGGTGAGCATTGGGCCCTCGACGGGACTTCACCTGACGGGTCGCTTCGACTGGCGGCTGGGGAAGGACCCCTTCCGGGTGGACGCCCCCTTCGAGATCTTCCTGGAACGGGGGGCCAGAGGGGAGAGCTGGCGGCTGGCCCGCCCGGCGGGCGTCGCCCTTGCGGGGGAACAGGAGTGGCTCACCTACCCCCTTCCAGCCCGAAACACGCCTCCCGCCGGCTAACGCCGCCAGCGGGGGCGAAAAGGAACGGGCCAGCCCTAGACCCACCCCCCACAATGGGTGCGCGTCTCGCCTCTCCCCGCGATTGGCTTCCCCCCGCCTTCACCCCCGCACGATTGAGGCCGTCAAGGAGCGGGCCGACATCGTCGATGTGGTGGGGGAGCACGTCGTCTTGAAGAAGAAAGGTCGTGAGCTTGTGGGCCTCTGCCCCTTCCACGACGATTCCTCCCCCTCGATGACGGTGTCGCCGGCCAAGCAGATCTACTACTGCTTCTCCTGTGGCGCCGGGGGCAACGCCATCAAGTTTCTGATGGAGCACCAGCGCTCCAGCTTCAGCGAGGTGATCCTGGATCTGGCCCGGCGCTATCAGCTGCCGGTGGAGACCCTGGAGGGCCCCCAACAAGAGCGGCTGCGGCGGCAGCTCTCCCGCCGCGACACCCTCCACCGGGTGCTCAGCCTCGCGGCGGGCTGGTATCAGGCCCAGCTCCGCGCTCCGGAGGGAGCGGAAGCCCTGCGCTATCTGACCCACACCCGGGGGCTGAGCGAAACCACCCTGGCCGACTTCCAGCTGGGCTACGCCCCGGAGCGCTGGGACGCCCTGCTGTCCCATCTGTCGGCGGTGGAGGGCTTCGGCCCGGAGATTCTGGAGGCCGCCGGGCTGGTGGTGCCCCGCAAGGGGGGAGGAGGGTTTTACGACCGCTTCCGCCATCGGGTGATGGTGCCGATTCGCGACCGGCAAGGCCGGGTGATCGGCTTCGGGGGCCGCTCCCTGGACGGGGCGGAGCCCAAATACCTCAATTCCCCGGAAACCGAGGTGTTCAGCAAGGGGCAACATTTGTTTGGGCTCGATCGGGCGGCCGATCCGATCCGTCGGGCCGATCTGGCGGTGGTGGTGGAGGGCTACTTCGACGTCATCGCCCTCCATGCCGCTGGCGTCACCAACGCGGTGGCCGCCCTGGGCACGGCCCTGAGCCGTCAACAGATCACCCAACTGTGCCGCTGTTGCGACAGCAAGCGACTGGTGCTCAACTTCGACGCTGACCGGGCTGGGGTGCGGGCGGCGGAACGGGCGATCGGTGAAGTGGAGCACCTGGCCCTTCAGGGCCAGGTGGATTTGCGGGTGTTGCGTTTGCCGGCGGGCAAGGACGCGGATGAGTACCTCCGCGCCCATGGGGCGGGCCCCTATCGAGCCCTGCTGGACGCCGCTCCCCTCTGGCTGGATTGGCGGATCGAACAGGTGCTGGAGGGTAAGGATCTCAGCCGCGGCGAGGTGTTTCAGCAGGCGGTGACGGCGCTGGTGGCCCTGTTGGGGAAACTGCCCCAAAGCGCCGTTCGCAGCCGCTACTTGCAAAAAGTGGCCGAGCGCCTGTCCGGGGGCCAGGCGCGGTTGGCCTTGCGGCTGGAAAACGATCTGCGGCTGCAGGTGAAGGGCCAGCGCTGGCACGGGCGTGCCAGCCGCTGGGACACCCCCTCAACGGTGGGCCTTCAAGAGCGCGCCGAGGCGGAGATCTTGCTGCTCTATCTCCATTGCCCCCACATCAGGGGAGAGATCCGGCAACACCTGCGGGGGTGGGAGCAGGACGATTTCTGCCTGCGTCACCACCGCCAGCTGTGGGCGGCGATCACCGAGCTGGAGGAGGCGCGCCTCGGCGCCGAGCGCCTGGAAGCCATCAGTCGCGGCGCCGAACAGGGCCACGACCTGGCGGATGTGCCCCTCCGCGAGCTGCTCACCCACCAGCTGGCCATGGAGGAAAACAGTGTCCTGGATCGGTTCATGCCCTTGCTGGAGCCCTCAGAGCTGAGGCGGCAAGCGTTCCATCACCCCCTGCTCCATCTCCGCGGAGCGATCGCCAGCCGGGCCCGACTGGCGGCGGAGAAGCGCTGCCGTCACCTGCTTGACACCTGGAAAGCCCAGCGACTGCACACCCTGGAGCAGTGCCTGGCCCGCCTGCTGGAGGCCGACACCAGCCCCGCCACGGCCGCCACACCCGCACTCGACATGGAGGACCGTCTGCGGAGCCTCTTTGAGGAGCTGAATCACGATGTGCTGAGCTTGCAGGCCGACTACTACGCGGAGCGCCGCCATCTGCGGGATCTGGATCAACACAGACGCGCAGACCTTGTGGAAGTGACGCGCACAACCTGAGCCGGAGCCCCTCCATCCCGCCCGATTTCGGCGAACGGCCGGCCTGGGGCCCCTAGGGTTGGTGTTGTGTGATTGGCCCGATGACTCAACCTCCTCCGCTGTCCCACACCGGAGCCTTCCCCATCCCGACGGATGAGGAAGACCGTTTACGGGAACTGGATCGGCTTGGCGTGTTGGGCAGCAACAGCGACATCCACATGGAGCGACTGGTGGAGCTGGCCAGCCTCACATTCGCCGTGCCCATGGCGGCCATTTCCTTGGTGACCTCCGATCGCCAGTGGTTTCTCGCCCAGAGGGGACTGGCTGTCAAGGAAACCCCCAGGGAGGTGGCCTTCTGCGCCCACGCCATCATGGCGGACCGGGTGATGGTGGTGCCCAACGCCCTGGAAGATGAGCGTTTTCGCGCCAATCCACTCGTTCTCCATGAGCCCCAGATCCGTTTTTATGCTGGCGCGCCGCTGCGCGGCGAAAATGGCCACAACCTGGGCACCTTGTGCGTGATCGACTCGCGGCCCATGGAGCCGAAGCCAGAACAACTGCGCCAACTGAAGTTGCTCTCGGATCTGGTCATCAGGGAACTGGAACTGCGCCAACAGATCTCGCTCTGCCCGGTCACCAACCTGCCCATACGCCAACGCTTCTTACGCATCGCGGAGCATGAATTCAAAAAGGCGAGGGAGGAACAAAAAGACCTGTCACTGTTGTTGTTCGACATCGATAATTTTCGCGCCATCAACCATCGTTGGGGTCACCATGCTGGCGACAACGTCTTGGCGGATCTCTGCAAAATGGTGCGGCAATTCCTGGGTGAGAAGGATCTCGCCGGCCGGCTCGGCGACGGGGAATTCGCCCTGCTCCTGGTGGAGGCGTCCACGGAAAGCGCCCTTCAACTCGCTGAGGCTCTCCGCCATGCCGTCACCACCATGCCCGGGGTGCATTGCCACTCCGATCTGCGGCTGCACATCAGCGGTGGGCTCACCAGCCTCGGTCCCCACGACAAGTCGTTCGAGGATCTCCTTCGGCGCGCCGAAAAGGCCCTCGACCTGGCCCAAAGCAATGGGCGCGATCAAATCGCCACGCTCTTGAACGGGTTCTGAGCTAGGCCCACGCCACAGGCACATCCTTGAGGCGCGTGGTGGCGGAACGGGACAGGCGTGAGCGCCGCATGGCCCAGGGGGCCCGCGGGCCGCAGGCCGCCCACTGGATCGTGCCGCGGCCGTGGCGGGCGTTCAGGGCGTCAATGGTGGCGAGCAGGGCTTGGCGGCGCTCTTGGCGGGCGGGCGTGAGGGGAGTGAAGAGATGGTGTTGAAGCTGATGGGCGGGCTGGAGCGCCTGCAAGAGCACACCCGCCTTCCGCAGGGGATGATGGGGACGGAACAGCCGCTCGGCGAGGGGGAGGGCGGCGGCCAGGAGCACGGCGGTGTCGTTGGTGGCCAGAGGAAGGCGAACGGTGGCGGCATTGCTGTAGAAGACACCGCCATCGAAGGGATTGCCGCGCACAAACACCGTGATGGCACCGGCATATTGCCGCTGACGGCGCAGTTTCTCCGCGGCGCGGCTGAGGTAGGTGGCCACCGCCTGACGCAGCTCGTCCACCGCGGTGATCGGGGTGCTGAAGCTGCGGCTGACGCAGGTTTCCTTCTTGGCCGGCGGCAGAGCCACCAGGGGCAGGCACGACTGGCCCCGCAGTTCTCGCTGCAGGCGGAGGCCCACCACTCCGCAACGACGGCGCAACTCCTCTGATGGCATGTCGCGGAGCTGGCGGGCATTGCTGATGCCGCGCAGGCGACACCAGCGGGAGAGACGGCGGCCAATGCCCCACACCTCCTCAATGGCAATGGCGTCCAGCCAGGGGTCGGGATGGGGGGCGGCGCCGAGATCAAAAACCCCTTGCTCACGCAAGGCGACGGCGTGCTTCGCCAGGCGATTGGCCACCTTGGCCAGCACTTTGGTGGGGGCGATCCCCACCGCCACCGGCAGGCCCAGCCGCTGGCGCACGGCCTGGCGCAGGGCCAAGCCCCAGTCGGTGAGATCGGCGCCAGCGCCCTCGCTGGCCCGCGGCCGGTGCACCACACCAAACGCCTCATCGATGGAATAGATCTCCAGCGCCTCCACCCAAGCCTCCAGGGTGGCCATGAGCCGCTGGCTCATGTCGCCATAGAGGCTGTAGTTGGAACTGCGCACGATCACCCCGTGGCGCTCAAGCTGGTGTCGCACCTGAAAGAAGGGAGCCCCCATGGGAACCCCGAGGGCCCTGGCCTCAGCGCTGCGGGAGACGATGCAGCCATCGTTGTTGGAGAGCACCACCAGCGGCCTGCCCATGACAGCGGGATCGAGCACCGCCTCACAGGACGCATAAAAGTTGTTGCCATCGATCAACACAGTGGCCAGAGGCACAAGAAGAGAGGAGAGAGCACGGGGCCAACAAGCCTAGTACATTTGCACCATTCACGGGGGCGTGGGTGGTGGGGCCTGGTCGCTGTCTAGGTTCATCCTGGATGCATTTTCATCTCTCTCCCCCATGCCCTCCTCACCCTCTAGGAACAGCGGCGGCAGTTGGCGAAAGGCGGCGCCCGCGGCGGCCGCGGGCCTGGTGCTGTCGTTGGTGGGCTGCGGCTCCACCAGCACCCTCACCCTCAGCGGTGCCGGAGCCTCCTTCCCCGCTCCGATCTATCAGCGCTGGTTCCAAGACCTGGCGAGCCAGGGCGTGCGCGTGAACTACCAATCCGTTGGCTCTGGCGCCGGGGTGCGGCAGTTCATCTCCCGCACCGTGGATTTCGCCGCCAGTGACGTGCCCATGAAGGCGGAGGACATCGCCAAAGTGCCGACGGGGGTGGTGCAGATCCCGATGACGGCGGGTGCCATCGCCGTGGCCTATCAGCACAAGGGCTGCGCGTTGAAGCTGAGCCAGGCGAATCTGGTGGGGATTTTCCAAGGCAAGATCACCAATTACAGCCAGTTGGGCTGTGCCGCCAAGCCCATCAAGGTGGTGGTGCGCTCCGATGGCTCGGGCACCACAGCCAACTTCACCGCCCACCTGGCGGCCATTGATTCCTCCTGGAAGCAAAACGTGGGGGCGGGCAAGAGCGTCAAATGGCCCGTGGGCACCGGCGCCAAGGGAAACGAGGGGGTCGCGGCCCAGCTCAACCAGGTGGATGGTGCCCTGGGCTATGTGGAGGCGGCCTTCGTGAAACCTCCGCTCCAGGCGGCCGCGCTGACCAACGCGGCGGGCCAAATGGCGACACCGACGGCGGAGAGCGAACGGCGGGCCCTGGCCTCGATCGACCTCGGACCCGCGCTGATCGGCGGCAATCCCAATCCAGCCGCCGGGTATCCAATCGTCACGTTCAGCTGGATTCTTCTCTACAAGACTGGCAATGGCGCCAACCACGCCACCTTGACCAAAGTGTTCAACCACACCCTCTCGGCACCGGCTCAAGCCATGGCGGAAAGCATGGGATTCATCAGCCTGCCTCCCGAGGTGATGGAGAAGAGCAAAGCGGCCCTGGCCACCATTCAGCCTTGAGGCCAAGGCCAGGGGCGGGCGCCGAGAGGGGGGATCCTTGGCGAGCGACCCCCTCAAACCGCGAGAGGGCACGGCTTGGCACACTTGGCTCTGAGCGGTCAACGCCTGTCTAGCGGTGGGTGTTGAGGCTTGAGGCCCTGGTGGACATCTGTGGCGACGACAAGGCGAACCACGGAGCCAAAATGGCCGGATGCACGCCGTCCAGCCCCCGAGGGGGTGGGTTGACCTGAGGGCCATGGCCACTCCCTATGCCGAGATCAAGGACGTGGAGGCCTGGCTTGGCCCCCGCCAGGTGTTTACCTCCCTCTCGCTGTCTCTCTTTCGAGGGGAACACACGGTGGTGCTCGGGCCGAATGGATCCGGCAAGAGTTCCCTGGTCAGGCTCTTGAGCCGGGAGCTTTATCCCGTCGTGCGGGAGGGATCCTGGCTGCGGCTGTTTGGAGAGGAGATCATCAATCTTTGGGAGCTGCGGGGGCGCCTCGGGGTGGTTTCGCAGGATCTCCACACCACCTACCGGGGTGATGTTGAAGCTTTTGATGTGGTGCTCTCGGGTTTTTTTGGCTCAGTGGGGTTGGGGCGCGCCCAACAGCCCGATGAGCGACAACGACGGAAGGCGCGCGAGGTGATGGCGCGGATGGGATTGGCCGAGTTGGCGGAGCATTCCCTGCGTCACCTTTCCGAGGGGCAGCGGCGAAGCCTGATGTTGGCCCGGGCGCTGGTGCACGAGCCGGAGGTGCTGGTGTTGGACGAACCGACCAATGGGCTGGATCTTCGGGCCAGACATCAGCTCTTGGAACAGCTGGGGAGATTGAGCCACGGGGGGGCCACCCTGCTCTTGGTGAGCCATCGCATCGAAGAAATCCCGCCGGAAATCAGTCGCGCCGTTCTGCTGAAGGAAGGAACCGTGGTGGGCGATGGTCCGGTGGCGTCCGTGCTGCGGGACGCTCCCCTCAGCGCCCTGTTTGGCACCCCCCTGAAGGTGGTGGACCATGGAGGCTACAGGCAGGTGCTACCAGCCATAAAGAGCGTCTGATCCCCTTTGCTGGAAGCCTCTCTGGGGGGGCGGCGAGAAGGAATCAGCTGGGTTTTGCCGCCGTCGCGGGCTTGGGGGACGGGGATGTTCACAGGGATTCGGATTGCCGGCCTCGACCAGAGTCTGGGCATTACCCTTCCTCGTGGGCAGAAGGTGTGGGCGGGGAAGGTGCATCGCATCGAAAACTGTTGCCCCAAGGGGATTTGGGTGATCAGGTCGACTCTGACTGTCTTGAGCCTACGGATGCTTCGGCCTGGCTTGGCGATCATGTGTCGAAATTATCGGGGGCAGCTGTAGCCAAAGCTCCGTTGACTCGTTACACTGCATTTGTTCTATGGGGAACGAATCATGTTGACTGGAGCAGACCTTCTCAGCAAAGTGAAAGAGCTGGGTGATGTCTCCAAATCTGAGCTGGTCCGCAGCTGCGGCTACGTCAGCACCAAGAAGGATGGCACCGAGCGTCTCAACTTCACGGCTTTCTATGAGGCCCTGCTGGAAGCCAAAGGCGTCAACCTTGCGGAACATGGCTCCGCGAAAGGCAAAGCGGGCCGCAAGCTGAGCTACGTGGCCACGGTTCAGGGCAACGGTAACCTGCTGGTGGGCAAAGCCTATACAGCCCTGCTCGACCTCAATCCCGGCGATGAGTTTGAAATCAAGCTCGGCCGCAAACAGATCAGGCTGGTGCCCGCTGGAGCCCCGGAAGAGGAGTGAGGTTTGGGAGGGTGTTGATCCCGCCAACCCATCAGGGGCAGGTTCCTGCCCCTGGCACCGTCCCCATCCTTTGTCTGAGCCTCCGTTTGGAAGGGAGAGTTTGATGTTGGAAGTCGCTCTGGCCATGGTGGAGCGAGAGGGGAGCTGGCTGGTGCAACTCCGTGACGATCTGGATTGGATCGTGGCTCCAGGTTGCTGGGGCCTTTTTGGTGGGCATCTGGAGCCGGGAGAATCCCCGGAGGAGGCCCTCAGAAGGGAGTTGCTCGAGGAAATTTGCTGGGAGCCGGGCCCGGTGCGCCACTGGTTTTCGCACCGAAACCCCAGGCGCATCGCCCATTACTTCCTCGGCACCCTTCAGGAGCCCCTGGAATGTCTTGCACTAAAGGAAGGCCAAGATCTGGCGCTGGTCGATGAAGAGGCCCTGCGGAGCGGTCTGGTGTGGAGTGAGGCGATCCAGCAATTCAGGCCCTTGGCGCCATCTCTGCGCTTGGCGACGCGACGACTGAGGGGATCCCTGGGCCGAAGGGGGCCCAAGGGGTGAGATTTACAATTCTCAATGCTGTACTAGGTAGCTCTGCTCAATTCGCTTGTGTCAGAAGTTCAACACCTATACGTTTGACTCATCCACCCATTCCCCGCCATGACCGCCATCCATCCCGCGCACGGCTCCTCCGATTTTTCCCGAGTGGAAATGGGCTCTGAATTGGATTTCTTCCAGAGCTTCGACGCCAATGGAGATCCCGTGGAAGCCTACTTTGAGTGCATCAGTCAGTGTTCCCTGGATGATGGCGAATGTGTCACGGTTTGCACCACCATCCTGAGGGAACAAAGCTGAGGTTTAAAACCACTCAGGAACAGCGCTTTCCTTTGGGTTCACCTGGGCATGGGGCGTGACGCGACTGAAATCGAGGGTGATGGAGCGTTTCTGCTCCCCATCAGCCGCCAGGGCCTTGATCGGGTAATTCTGCTCCCCATCAGGGAAGGCGGTATGGAGGCTGAAGGTTCCGTCCTCCGCGAGGGGGAGCCGCTGGTCACCCACGGTCAGTGTGGCCGAGGGATCGGTGGCTCCGTACACGATCAGCTCAGCGTCGGCCACAAGCCAGAAGCTTCGCTGGCGTGGGGCCATCCCCGCGCCTGAAGCTTCGCGGCCACTGGCCCAGGGTCCCGCGGTCCAGGGACCCTGACCCACGCCAGAGAGATGGCCACCGGCGGCCCCAGCCAGCTGACCGCCCAGTTCATGGAAGCCTTCAGACCCTTGGCTGGTCCAAATCCGGCCAGAACTGGCCTGTTGATACAGACGCTCGTGAAGCCCGGGGGAGGCCAGGGGGGCGAGCCATTGGGGTTCCGGCTCCATCCCCCCCACCAGGGAGAAGGGGGCGAGAGTTTCGATGGGAAGCTCCAGCTCCGCCGGCATCCGCACCACGGAGGAGAGCACGAGGGGATACCAGCCACCGGTGGTGGTGCGGTAGCCCAACTCGACGCGATAGTCGCGATCACCGAGCGGAACAGGCAGATGCCATTCCCTGGCACCAGCCTCCACAAGCACTTCTTGGAGCGTGTGGCGATGGGCCCCACCGTCAGCGGTGTCGGTGACATCGGTGAGACGAAGGGCCAATTGCTGCCCGCCCGCGGCGAGAGCGCGCTCCCGATCGGCCGCGCTGAAGTCCCAACGGACCTTGGCCCACTGGGGCCCCTCCGCCAACAGGACGATCCAAGCCGGCGTGGCTGGAGACGAGGGCACCTCAGCGGCGGAGACGGCATTCACGGAAGTGCCGGAGATCACCGGAGCCGGGGATCCGGAGGCGGGCACCGCCGTGGAGGACAAAACGGCGGCCGCGACCGCGGGGTCTTCCGGGGCTTGGGTGCCGACCGTCCCGAGAGTGCCGACCGTCCCGGGAGTGCCGACCCCTGAGGTGGGGAGGTCGACAGGGGAAGGAGGAACGACTGGAGTCGGGGGGGGCTCTTGGGAGGCGAAGGCATCGGGGGCCTCCCCGCTGGGGAGAGAACTCTCCAGAGCTGGCGCCATCGTGGGGAGGCCATCGGAGCCGCCGAGGCGGGACGCCCGACTTTGGATCGCTGACACCAATTGCTCCCGGAGCATGCCGCTGTACCGCGCGACCCCGAGGCGTCGGGCCAATTCCCTCAGCTGGCTGAGCCGCATTTTCACGAGTGTGTCTTTGGCGAACTCAAACGCTCCCATCACCAGCTTTGTAAAAACTTCATAATCCTCACCGAAGGGAGCCAGTCCAGATCCCCTCTGTCAGCGCTTGCTCATCACTTGCGGACGAGAGTTCCCGCCATCGGGGGTTGAGGGGGGAAGTCCCGGGAAATCCGGCGATCGCGGTCAGCAAACACTGATTGCGGCGGCCCATCGCCCGGCGGGATCAGGATTCAGCACCGCCGAGGGGGAATAAGTCCTTTTACTGGGCTCGTCCATGGGCCCGGGGCCCAATCCGGTCACCGTGATCGCTACATTCAATGGGACAGCCACAGCCCCGGGACAAGGGGGGATCCAAGAGGACCTGCGCCCATGGCCACAATCGCTGAGCAACTCCAGTCGTACCAAGCAGCTTTGGCGTCGGCTCGGAACAAGGGAGATGAGGCGACGGCACGAAAAATTGAGCAACACATGAAGGATCTGCATGATTTTCAATCGCGTCACCCCGACGTCACGGAAGCGCCTTCTCCCATGGAAGTGTTTTGCGACCTCAATCCCTCCGATATCAATTGCCTCGTCTACGACGACTAACAATGCGCCATGGACTTCACCCCCTACCTCCTGACGCCTGAGGCCGGTCCATCTGAGGAGGGACTTCTTTCTGTTGAGATTCCCGGCAGGGTCGCGGTGGCGATGAAAGGTCGCTTTCTCCTGAGGGCTGTATTTCAAAGTTTTGGTGAGCAAAATCGGATCACCTGCGCGGTGACCGACCAGGACAGTTGCTTGGCCTACCTGGCGGCGGAAACCGATCCGGCTTACGAATTATTAATTTGCACCGATTACCTGGAAACAGGCAATGGCTTTGAATTAGTTCGCCTGGCCAAGCTCAATCACCCGAAATTGCATTGTGTTGTGCTTGCCCTGGGCGATGTGATTCCGGCCGAGTACGCGGAGGCGCCATGGCTTGAGGCCGTGGTTGCCGAGGCCGACTTTGTGGAAGATCAGCAACCGTTGAAGGCGGCGGTTCTCGCCGTCATGGCGGGTCACTCCTACCGCAGCCCCTCCCTGCGCACCGGCCTGCTGCCCTATCTGAGCTGCCCGCGGCTCACCCCCCGGGAATACCAAGTGCTGGATCTCCTGGCCAGTGGCTTGAGTGATCGAGACATCGCGAAACAGCTCATCGTGAGTGAGGAAACGGCCCACACCTACAGCAAGCGGTTGTTGCAGACCCTCGGGGTGAACAATCGCCTGCAAGCTGTTTTGAAGGGCATGCGCTGCGGCATGGTGCAACTCTGAGGGGCGACGGTTTCCTCGAATTGCCCCCGTTTGGGGGCAGCCGACCGGAGGGGCGCCGTCCGATGCTCAAGGATCTTCCCGATGCCGTGCCATGGGCCAAGCCCCCCCATCCACCCTGACCATCGGTGAGCTTCAAGCGGGATACCCCCTGTACTGCAAGGCCATGCGGATCCTGATCCGGGAGGCCAAAACCATGGAGCAGATCAAGAGAAGCGTGTGCTGGCATCGGCTCACCACCCTTCATGCCTGCATGCCCAGGCAGTACAAGGATCCCGAGCACCTGTATTTCCACCTGCGGCGCGAATTGAACCAGTGAACCCTCAGCCGCCAAACAGGAGGCGGCGCAAGACGGGGTGACGGTGGGTGGCACTCCCAGGGCAAGCGATTCTTTGCTCCCGCTCCCATGGCTGCCCTTTCCCTGCCCGCCGCTCCCGCGGCGGTGGAAGACACGCTGGTGTCGTCCTTGATTGCCCTGATGGAGCAGGGCACCACCCCCTGGCGTCGTGAATGGGATGGCCAGTCAGGGGGGCATCACGTGAATTTGCTCTCAGGGCGCCCCTACCAAGGGGCCAACCCCATCCTGCTCACCATTGGCCTGCACCAGCGGGGCGCCACCCTGCCCTACTGGTGTGGAGCGGCGGAGGCCAAGGCCAAGGGCCTCCTGCCGAGGGCGGGCGGCAAGGCGGTGACCGTGTTGCGGCCCCAGCTGGGACGCCGCAAATCCACGGCGGCGGAGCCGACGACCGCCCCGAGCGAGCCCCCCGCCAGCGGGGAGGAGGGAACCGCCGACGGCAAGCGTCGGGAGCGCCCCTGGGTGCGCTATCGACCCGTCTCCCTGTTCAACGCCGAGGATCTTGAGGGTGAAGGGCTCGCCGAGCTGATCGCCGAGCGGCAAGCGGGATCGGCCACCACAACACGGCCGGAGCCCGAGCGACTCGCCAGGGCGGAGGCCGTGTTGCTGGCCTGGCCCGTGCCCATGGCCCATGGAGGCCACCGGGCCTATTACAACCCCCTACGGGACCAGATTCACTTGCCGGAGCGCCGGGCCTTTCACTCCGGAGCCGCCCTGTACGCCACCTGGGCCCATGAGGCCTTGCACAGCACCGGCCATTCCTCTCGGTTGGGACGGGATCTCTCCGGCGCGCCTGGCAGCAAGCCCTATGCCCGGGAAGAACTGGTGGCGGAACTGGGCGCCGTGTTGTTGGGCGACCGCCTGGAGATTGGCGGCAACGTGAGCAACCATGCCGCCTACCTGGCGGAGTGGATCAGCCTGCTGCGGGAGTCGCCCCAACTGCTCTACAAGCTGTTGAGCGAGGCCAGACGGGCGGCGGATCTGATCTGCCCGCCGCCGCCAATCCCCGCCGGCGACGGGGGGGGAAGGCCCCTAGGAGGCTGAGCGATCCAGGTCATCCCGAGGTGGAGAGCGCCGCAGGGCGTCGAGGAGGGGAGCAAGGGCCACCCGAGCCAGTCGGGTGGCCCGGTCGGAGACGGCGTAGGGAAGCCAGAGGTGATCGGCGTGGATCAACCCTCCACAGCTGTACACCACATTGGGCACATACCCGTCGCGCTCATCGTCGGCCGCCCTGAGCAGGGGTTGCCTGAGGCGTCCGATCACCCGAGCCGGATCGTGGAGATCGAGCAGGGCGGCGCCGATGCAATACTCCCGCACGGGGCCCACGCCATGGGTGAGCACCAGCCACCCCGCCTCGGTCTCCAGGGGGGAGCCGCAATTGCCCAATTGGATGAACTCCCAGGGTTCCTGGGGCCGAAGCAACACCTGGGAGTGATGCCAGCTGTCCCGGCGCTCACTGCTCATCAAATGGATGTTCTCGCTGTCTTGGCGGCCCAGCATCAGCCAGGCGCCATTGACCCGCCGGGGAAAGAAAGCCAGGCCCTTGTTGCGGATGGCGGAGCCCCGCAGGGGACGCAACTCGAAGCGCCGAAAGTCGGAGGTTTCAATGAGCTGGCTGTGGATCCCCTGTCCGTCGTAGGCGGTGGCGGTGGCCAAGTAGCACGGCTCCTCTCCCTCCAGGCGCACAAAACGGGCGTCTTCCAGGCCATTGCTCTCCCGGGCAGTGACGGGAAACAACACCCGCTCGCTGAGGAGGCTTTCCGGGCTGTAGCTCACCCGATAGTGATCCTCACCGCCGTTGAGGCTGGTGATTTCCCCTTGAAACACAAAGGGGGACACCGCGTCGAGCCGCAGCTGGCCATCGGCGCTGATCACCCCGCCGCGAAACTCAATGGAGGAGATGTGGCCTTCCCCTGTCGCCCGCAGGCTGAACACCACCCGCAAGCTGCCCGGGGGAAGCCCGCCTTGCGCGGGATGGGGCACCAGGGACGGGTTGAAGAGCGCCGCCGCTTCCAGGGAGTATTCATGGGTGAGGTAATACCCCAACAGGAGCCGCTGCTCGGCGGAGAGGGGATGCTGGGGCTGGAGGGGAGCCAACACATCCCGCCAACGCTGCTGGGCCAAGCGCTCCAGGGTGCGGTGGCGCACGCCGAAGCGCTGCCGCAGCCGTTCCAGCTCAAGTTCACAGGTGGTCTGGTCGAGGGCCGCCAGACGACGGGTCAAGCACTCCAGGCGCTCCATCTGACCAGAGCCGCCGGTGGGCTTCACCACCAGGCTGGGAAGGAAGGGCCGTAGCAGCACCCGTGTGGGATCAGGGTCCAGATGGATGGGCAGCCTCTCCACGGTCAGAGGCGCCGCTGGATCCGCGGCTCGATCACTCATGGGTGGCTGGTCAGATCTTCACTGGTGAGCAACTTCATGTCGGCCAAGGCCATCAAGAAGGAGAGGGTGGATTCGGCTCCCTGGTTGCGGTTCACACCTGTGGGTTGGAGCCCGTCGAAGCAGCCGCCATTGCTGGCATCGTAAAGGGGTTGACCCAGGTCATTGCGTCCCAAAAACCACTCAAACCCGCGGATGGCCTCCTGGCGCCAATGGTCGTCTCCCGTGGCGTGGAACGCCTCGATGCAAGCCGCCACACTGGCGGTGGCCTCCAGCGGCTGCTGATCGTGGGTGGGGGGTGGGCCGCCCCGAAGCCAGAAGCCCTCCGAGCCAATGGGACGAAAATGCCCCTCTGGCGCGGTTTGGGCCCGCCCCAACCAGGTGAGGGCCTCCAGGCCGGTGGAGAGCATGTCGGCGCGCTCCAACCAGCGGCCACTGAGAATCAGGGCCTGGGGAAGCCGGGCGTTGTCGTAGCTGACGATGGGCTCCAGCCAGGGCCAGTCGGGGGAGGCATGGGTGGCGAACGCCGCGAGAATCCGCTCGGAGAGCTCCAGGCGCCAACGGTCGGCGAGCAGATCACCGTGGAGCACCCGCAGGTACTCATGCAACCCGAGCACCGCGAAGGCCCAGGCGCGGGGGGAGGTGAAGGATTCCAAGGCGGGCAGGGCCTGCTCAAAGAGGCGGGCCGCCCAGTCGCGGAGGGTGGTTTGGCCGGTGCGTCCCACGATGGCCCCGAGCCCCCAGAGGGCGCGGCCGTGGCTGTCCTCTGAACCCACGCTCTCCAACCAGCGGCGATCAAAGCCCATGAAATTGCGAAAGCGGCCGCTTTCGGGCACGAAGGCGTAGTGCAGAAAGGCGGCGGCGGCCGACTGCAGGTGGCCAAGGCGATTGAGCGGCTCGCCCAGGTGCTCCAGCTGGGCGGTGAACAGCAGGGCTCGGGCGTTGTCATCCGTGCAATAGCCGTGATTGAAATCCGGCACGCTGTGCACGGCGTGTTGAAAGATGCCGGTGGAATCGGCCATGGCTTCCAGATGCTGGAAGCGCCAGGGGGGGAGCTCGGCGCCTTCCACCGCCAGGGTGGCGGCGGGCCGCAGGGTGCGGGCCCTGCCCTCTCCCGCCTCCAACAAGCGTTCAAACAATTGGGCGTAGCGCTCCCCCACGGCGCTCCACACCATCTCCCGTCCCGCCAGGTAGGCCTGCTTGCGCATGGCATGAAGGCGCGTGGGTTCGTGGAGCAACCCATTGACCGCCGCCGCGATGGCTGAGCCGTCCCGGAAGGGCACCAGCACCCCGCGCCCCTCGGCCAGAAGCTCCTCAGCGTGCCAGTAGGGGGTGCTGACCACAGCCTTGCCCGCCCCGTAGCAGTAGGCCAAGGTGCCGGAGGTGATTTGGGCGGGATTGAGATAGGGCGTGAGGTAAATATCCGCCGCGCCGATGTACTCGTTGAGCTGCTGATCATCCACATAGCGATTGACAAACATCACGTTGCTCTCCACCCCCAGGCTCTGGGCCAGTCGCTCCAGGGAGAGGCGGTAGGTCTCCCCTTCCGCCCGAAGGAGATTGGGATGGGTGGCGCCAAGGATGACGTAGACCAAATCCGGATGGTGGGCCAGGATTTCCGGCAGCGACTGGATGCCATATTCAATGCCTTTCCCCGGGGAGAGCAGGCCAAAAGTGAGCATCATCGGCCGGCCGGCCACGCCAAATTGATCCTTGTAGAAATTGGGATCCACAAAGGGCTGATCGGGAATGCCATGGGGGATCACATGGATGGTGTGCTCGGGGATCTGATAGGTGCTGGCGAGAATGCGCTGGCCCCGCCGGGTCATCACCACCAGGGCGTCGCTCTGTTGCGCCAGCTCCTCCATCACCCGCCGCTGCTCATTGGTGGGGCTGTCCAGCACGGTGTGCAGGGTGGTGACCACCGGTAGCCGCAGGCGGCGCATCAGGTTGAGGAGATGGCTGCCGGCGGGGCCGCCATAGATGCCGAATTCATGCTGGACGCAGAGAAGATCGGCGTGGGAAAGATTGATGAAATCCGGCGCGCGTTGATAACTGGAAAAACTGCGTTCCGGCAGCTCAAAGCGCACCACATCTGGATAGTCGTAGCGGAAGCCGGGATCGGTGACGCTGAGCACGGGAGTGCTCCACTCCGGCCGTTGGCGGGCGACGGCCTGGTGAATGTCACGGGTGAAGGTGGCGATGCCGCATTGGCGAGGGGGGAAATTGCCGAGAAAACTGATCTTGCGAGCGTTTCTTGCCCCCATATTCGTGCGGATGGCCCCCTTCTCTTGCGGGATAGTATCTCTGATTGCTCAAGGGCGGCGCCGGATGTGGGGGAGCCGGAAAACCGACCGAGCCCGATCCCTGCTCCCGAGGGGGCTCAAAGGTCGAGCAAACCGGGGGGTGGGGTGAGGCCGATCCAGCCCTCCTCCAAGCGCACCTCAGGGACGATGGCCTCCACAAAAGGGATCAGCACCCGCCGGTTGCCGTCCTCAAGTTCCACCTCCAGCAGATCATTGCCGCCGTGGATCAGGTCGCGCACCCGGCCAATCAAGGAGCCATCGGCGAGAAGCCGCACCTGCAACCCCTCCAGATCGAGGAGATGAAATTCCCCGGGCTCCAGGGCCGGCCGGTCTGCGGCGCTGGCGAGCAGAAGATGGCCCACGAGGGCTTCCGCGGCGGTGCGGCTGTCCACCCCGGCCAGACGAAGCACGTAGAGCTCCTTGCCAGGCAACGGCCGACCGGCCAAGAGGTGCACCGGACGGATGGCCCCCTGGCGGGAGCGGAGCCAGCGCTCCCCCGGGGAGGTGAAGCGTTCGGGGAAGTCGCTGAGGGGCAACACCCGCACCTCCCCGTGGAGCCCCTGGGGCGCCACCAGCCGCCCCACCTCCAGCAGGGAGGGCTCTTGGGCGGGAGGAGGATCGGCGGACATGCCAAAGGGGGCGACAGGACGCAGGCTCTGGAAGGCCTCGGCAAGGATGGTCGATCTCACCCCGGATCGGAGCCGAAAGCGTGTCGTTCGCCCGTGTGATCGCGCCCGCCGGAGTGGCGCTGCGCTCCCAGCCCAGCACCGCCGCCCGCCGGCTGGCCCTTCTGCCGATGGGCGCCACGTTCACCGTGCTCGCTGAGCTGAGCGGGGAACGCTATGGGGCTCCGGGGGGAGCACGGGAGGATTGGCTGCGCGCGCGGGCCGGGGAGCTGGAGGGTTTTGTGGCCGCTGGCTGGGTGGAGACCAGCCCGGAGGCCGGAGTGGAGGCGCGCGCAAGGGCGGGGGAGCTGCGGGGGGTGTGGATCTGCAGCCACCACCACAGCGCGATCTGGACATCGGCGGAAGCCCTGGCCCAAGCCCTGGATCAGCTGGTGGAGCTGGGCTGGAACACGATTTTTCCGGCGGTGTGGAACCAGGGCTTCACGGCCTGGCCCAGCGCGGTGATGGAGCGCCATGGCCTGCCGAGGCAAGATCCGGTGTACGAAAAGGCCGGGGTGGATCCGCTGGGGATGGTGGTGGATCTGGCCAAGGCGCGGGGCCTCACCGTGATCCCCTGGCTGGAGTACGGCTTCGCCGCCGAACCGGTGGGGGCGCCGCGGCCGCTGCTGGCGGCCAAGCCGGAGTGGGCGGCCCTCGATCGTCGCGGGCGGGTGGTGGAGCACGGGGGGCTGCGATGGCTCAATGGTTTGGACCCTGAGGTGCGGGCGTTTCTCGAGGAGCTGACGCTGGAGGTGGTGGAGCGCTACGGGGTGGATGGGGTGCAGGGCGACGACCACATGGGCGTGCCCCTCACCGGCAGCCACGACCCCGCCACCCTGGCCCGCTACAGGGCCGCCACCGGGCGGAGCCCCGCCGCCCGGGACGACGATCCCAGCTGGAGCCGTTATCGCCGCGAGGAGTTGAGCGAGTGGGTGCGGCGGGTGGGGGAGCGGATCCACCAGGCGCGGCCTGAGCTGCTGTGGTGCCTGTCGCCCTGCCCGCTGCCGACAGGCCTCACCCAGCTGATGCAAGAC
>JBKCPG010000356.1:0-4207 GCA_046309395.1 Cyanobacteriota bacterium
CCCCTCATAAAGGGTCTTGTTCGCTTCGGTGTTGGTGAGCTTGCAGGTGGCCTTTTCGCTGATGGATTGAGCCAGCGAAGGGCTTCCAACAACAAGAGCGAGCGCAGTGGCCGCAATGCATCGAACCGGGATACTCATGACTGAAACTGTAAGCCATAACATTATTAGCATGTCCCTCGTTCTGTCAGACCTGCGAGATGGCAGTCCGATAAGACTCAGGGATCACCAGATCGCGAAGCGCAAAGAGCAGAGATCAGAATCCAGGCCAATCAGCCGCGGGCTTGCGCCAATAAACCGAAAGGGTGTACTGTCCCTTTCGTGTAAACTCAGGCCCCGCTTCAGCACCATCCCGATTCATGCGCTTGTAAGACTTGCCTTCCTGGTCGGCGGGAAAGTCGTAGTCCCTGGATTGAAAGGTGATGCTGACATTGCCCTGACGTTGGCTCCAGCGGCAGGAACCCTGCTGTGGAACGGCTTTCGTGTTGGCCTTGCTGAGGACGCAATAGGCTTCTGTGCTGTCGGCCCAGGCAGCGGGGGACATCGTCCCAGCAAAAGCTCCCAGGACCGCAGAAACGGCGAGGACAGAGCGACGCATCAGATGTGGGTTGGCTTCGGGAAGCCTAAATCCTGCTGGACAATTGTTTTCCATGGATTGAAACGTCCACAGTGGGCAGGCGGCGTGGTCGTAGCCAAGCGGCCGCGGATGGCGTGTGCCCCGCTTCATGGCCATGCCACGCGCCTTGAGATGGGCCCCCACAACCGCAACTGTGCTGCTTGTCCAACGTCTCCCTCCTGTCCTCGTGGTGGCGTGAGAGGTGGTGCAGTGGTCGTCCACGGGTCAGGCCCTCCAGCACCCCACCGTCTCCACCTGCCCTCAGCCATCTGCCGAAACCAGCGCGTCAACCCCCTTCCGGTCCGCCCAGACTTGGTGTGGTCAGGCCGTTGGTTGCCTCCTCACCACGAGCCTGACCGCTGGTCGTCCGCCTGGGCGGTCCCCCCTCACCCCACCAACACCCGCTCCCCCTGATACCGCCGCCGCTCCGCCTGCACCCGCAGCTCGTCGCTGTCGGCCTCCTCCAGGGGCAGATCAAACCAGAAGGTGGTGCCCACCCCAAGCTCACTCACCATTCGCACCGCGCAGCCGTGCTTCTCCAAGATGCCGCGCACGATCGAGAGGCCCAATCCCGTGCCCACCTCGGTGTGCACCGCGTTCTCCACCCGATAGAAGCGCTCGAAGATCCGCGCCTGATCCGCCTCGCTGATGCCCGCTCCCGTGTCGGCCACCTCAATGCGCACCTTCGGTAGCGGGGAGCTCAAGGGACAACTGGGCGCCTCTCCGGGACCCGTGCTCGGATCAATCGCGCAGTGATCCGGCCAGGGATAGGCCCGCAACCGCAACCTCCCTCCAGGAGGTGTGAACTTCAAGCCGTTGCCCACCAGGTTGTCGAACACCTGCAACAGCAGATCCCAGTTGCCCCTCACCCGCGGCAGCTGCTCCTCACAGTCGAGGTCCAAGCTCACCCCTTTCTCCTGGGCATTGAGCCGGTAGGTGCGCAGCGTTTGCTCCATCGCCACCTCCACCTCCACGGGCTCCAGCAGCCATTCCCGATCCGATTCCAGACGGGAGAGATCCAGCACATCATTGACGAGCCGGGTGAGTCGATCGGTTTCGGCGTTGGCGATGCCGAGAAACTCTTTTTTTTGCTCCTCGCTCAGCTGATCGCCCAGGTCGTACAGGGTTTCCACATAGCTCTTGATGTTGAACAGCGGCGTGCGCAGCTCGTGCGACACATTGCTGATGAAGCGGCTCTGGGCCGCGTTCAGCTCCACCTCCCGGGTGAGGTCTTGCACCGTCATGGCGATCCCTTTGAGGCTCTCGCCGCTGGCGTCCCGCACCGCCTGCAGCACGATCCGCAGCGTCCGCGCCGGATCCCCCAGGCTGCAGCGCAGATCCGAGGATTCCTTCTCGCCGCTCACCAAGCTGGAGAGGGGGCCGTGGAGCTCCATCGTCAACCGCTCCGGCAACTCGCTCTCCAGATCGTTGCCCTCCAAATTGCGCCCCTCCCAACGAAACAGCCGCCGGGAGGTGGGGTTGGCCAGCACGATCCGCCCCTCCTCATCCAGCAGCACCGCCCCGTCGGCCATGGTGGCGATCAGCGACTGCTGCTTCACCTGGGCCGCGGTCAGCTCCTCGATGTTGGCCTCGTTGTAGGCCTCCAGCTGGGAGGCCATGGTGTTGAAACCCTCCAGCAGCTCACCCAGCTCCCCCCCCACGGGCAACGCCAGCCGGGTTTGGAAATTCCCGCCCGCGATCGAGCGCACCCCCCGCAGCAGCTCCTTCACGGGTTGGGTGATCGTGAGGGCGTTGAACACCGATCCCAAGATCACCAGCACCCAGATCGAGATGAACACCGCCACCGTCACCTCCCGGGTGAGGGCGGCGCTGGCCAGCAGGGTTTCATTGGGATTGATGCCCAGGGCCACCACTCCCAGGTAGCGATCGTCATCCAGCAGGGGCACGAACACGTCCGTCACCTGGCCATCGGGGGTGAGGTGTTGGCGGATCAGGGGGTTGTCGGGACGCTGGGAGAGATCGGCGGGCAGCTCCAGCCGCCGGCTCAGCAGCTCGTTGGCCGGTGCCGAGCCGTCGCCCCCCTCCCCCATCGGAATGCCCAGATAGATGGCGCCGCCGGCGTCGGCGAAGACGATGTAGCGCAAGCTGCGGCTCGTTTGCCAAAACCGCTCCGCCACCGTCGCCAGCTCCCCCTTGGTGCCTTGGCTCACCAGGGGTTTCACATTCGCCGCCAACAGCAGCCCCAGATCCCGCGCGTAGCGCGTGTCGCTCATGCGGGCGTCTTTCTGGATGCCATTGAGGGCGAAAAATGTGATGCCCGTCATCAGCAGGCTCACCACCAGGGTGGCGACCGCCAGCAGCTTGGTTTGCAGGCTGAATTCCGCCCACCACCGGGCCAGTCGCTCCCGCCACGGGCGTTGGGCGCTCATCGTCCTTGTCCTCGCACCTGGTGGCCGATGTCGCGGCGAAATTGCATGCCCTCAAACCGCACCTGGGCCAGCCCCTCATAGGCCAGCGCGAAGGCGTCGTCGAAGGTGTCCGCCTGGGCCACCATCGCCAGCACCCGGCCGCCGCTGGTCTCGCACCGTCCATCCACCCGGCGCTTGGTGCCGGCGTGAAACAGCTGCCGCCTTGGGTGGGCCTCAGGCCGGCCCTCCACCACCTCGCCGCCGCGGGTCGCCCCCGGATAGCCCGCCGCCGCGGCGATCACGCAGGCGCTGCTCCCCGGCAGGATCGTGAGCTCTGGCGCCTCCGCCAGCCGGCCGGTGGCGCAGGCCAGCAACACCGTCGCCAATTCAGGCCCCAGCAGGGGCATGAGCGTCTCGCACTCCGGATCCCCGAAGCGGCAGTTGAACTCGATCACCCGGGGGCCCGCGGCGGTGAGCATCAGCCCGGCGTAGATCACCCCCCTGTAGGCGATGCCCCGATCCCGCAGGGCCGCCAGGGTGGGGGCGATCACCAGGCGCCGGGCCTCCTCCAGCCCCGCCGAATCCAGCAGGGGCGCCGGCGCGTAGGCGCCCATCCCACCGGTGTTGGGGCCCGTGTCGCCCTCGCCCACGCGCTTGTGGTCTTGCGCCGGGGGGAGCAGCACCAGTCGCTCCCCATCGGTGAGGGCGAACACCGACACCTCGGGCCCCTCGATGCGCTCCTCCAGCACCACCGTGGCGGCCGCCTCTCCGAAGCGCCCGTCAAAGGCCTCCCGGATCGCCCGCCGACACTCCTCCAGGCTGTCGGGCACCGTCACCCCCTTGCCGGCGGCCAGCCCATCGGCCTTCACCACCAAGGGCCGGCCCTCCCGCTCCACCACGGCCAGGGCCTCCTCCAAGCTCCCGGCGCACCAGTGCGCCGCCGTCGGCACCCCCGCATCCGCCATCAACGCCTTGGCCCATCGCTTGCTCGCCTCCAGCTGGGCGCCCGCGGCGCCCGGGCCAAACACCGCCAGCCCGGCCGCCCGCAGCTCATCCGCCAGGCCCGCCGCCAGGGCGCCTCCGGCCCCACCACCACCAGATCAATCGCCCGCTCCCGCGCCGCCTCCAACAGGCCAGCGGTGTCGGTTTCCGCCACCGCCAATCGCTGGCAGCCCTCCACCTCGGTGGCGCCGGGCAACGGGGGCACCACCGAGGTGGAGGGCTG
>JBKCPG010000357.1:0-3073 GCA_046309395.1 Cyanobacteriota bacterium
CTTGCTCCCGCGGCCATCACCGTCCTTCCCCAACCCGTGCTGGCCTTCGACTACTTCCTCCAGCGCGATGTCTTCTCCGACGATCCCTTCACCACTCCCCTCAAAGAGGCCTCCCAGCCCTTCGTCCTCGGCCTCCTTGCCCACAATCGCGGCTATGGCAGCGCCAATGATCTGGCCATCACCTCCGCCGAGCCAGAAATCATCGAGAACGAACTCGGCCTCAAGATCGCCTTTGACCTCATCGGCGCCGCCGTCAACGGCACCCCTGTCACCCCAAGTCTGAGCGTTGATCTGGGGGATTTGGCCGCCCATTCCACCAGCGAGGCCCACTGGTTGATGACCTCCACCCTCCAGGGGCGCTTCATCGACTACAAAGCCAGCTTTGAGTACATCAACGGCCTTGGCCTCAAAGACGTTCCTGGTCTTTCCCAGCTCGCTGAAGTCAATCTCCATGAGCTCACTCGCCGCGTTCGCGACCACCGCCCGGGTGCCGATTCCCGCTTCGACTACCTCGTCAATTCCAATCCACCCGTCGTTGGTGAAAACAACGACGGCAAAGACCTGACCCCCGACACCCTTTACCTCAGCAACGACACCACCGAATCCGTCACCGCCTTCGGGCCCACCACACCGGGCCTCCTTGTCTCCTCCATCAATGCCGCCGGCGAGGCCACCGTGTCCTTCTCCGCCGCCAGCGGCTGGTCTTACCTCCGTCTGCTGGAGCCCTCCTTCGGCAACAGGCCCGTCACCGGCGTGCGCCGCTCCAATGGCACTCTCCTCAGCGCCGACAACTTCTGGCTCACCGACCGCACCTTCCCCGAGCACGGCCGCCCCACTTACGAAAGCAGCCTCCACATCCTCGATCACGCCAGCAACGGTGGTCCCACCACCTACACCCTTCTCTTTGGCCCCCCCACCAACAACACCGCTCCCACCCTGGTGGTGACCATCGCCGATCAACAGGCCAAGGAAACCTTCCCCTTCTTCTTCATCGTTCCCAGCACCACCTTCCTCGACGTCGATGCCGGCGACACCCTCACCTACAGCGCCACCCTGGCCTCCGGCGATCCCCTTCCCGCCTGGTTGAGCTTCCACCCTGCCACCCGCGCCTTCTCCGGCACCCCCGCCGCCGCCGATGTCACCACCCTCCAGGTGCGCGTCACCGCCACCGATCGGGCGGGCCTCAGCGTCAGCGACACCTTCTCCCTCCTCGTGGAGCCAGCCAACTACGCTCCGGTGGTCTCCTCCCCCATCCCGGATCAATCGATCAGCACCGGCGCCCCCTACAGCTACCTCCTGCCGAGCGCCACCTTCAGCGATCCCGATCCCGCCGACACCCTCACCTACGGCGCCAGCCTCGCTGACGGCTCCGCCCTACCCGCCTGGCTCACCTTCAACCCCACCACCCGCTCGTTCTCCGGCACCCCGGCCGACGCTGACGTCACCACCCTCCAGGTGCGCGTCACCGCCACCGATCCGGCCGCCGCCAGCGTCTCAGACACCTTCTCCCTCACCATCAGCGACGCCACTGGCCCCCAGATCACAGGCATCACCGTGGTGGGCACCCAACTCCAGCTGCAGTTCTCCGAGGCCCTTGTCACCACGGGCCTCACCGCCAGCCGCTTCTCGGCCACCGTGGCTGGAGTGGCCCGCGCCGTCGCCTCTTGGGCCTCCGTGGCGGGCGATCCCACTCGGCTCAACCTCACCCTCTCCGGCAGCGCCCCCACCAGCTCCCAAACCCTGGCCCTGCTCTACACCGACCTGGCCGGCGACAACACCACCGGTGTGGTGCAAGACAGCACCGGCAATGACATGGCCACCCTCGCCGCCCCGGGACGGAATGTCGACACCTTCTCCAGCTCCGCCAGCGTCAGCGTTCTCGCCAACTCCTACACCAACCTCCTCCTCACCGGCACCGCAGCCATCGGCACCGGCAACAGCGGCAACAACCGCGTTCGCGTCAACCAGGCCACCGCGGTCGCGAACGTCCTCACCGGCGGTGATGGCATCGACGACATGGATGCCGGCAATGGCAGCGACATCTATGTGATCAACAGCTCCGCGCACCACAGTGCCGCAGAAATTAACGACAGCGGCGCCACCGGCACCGATGAGCTCCGCTTTGCCTCCACCACCACCGGCCAAACCCTCACCGTCTTCTCATCCGACACCGGCCTGGAACGAGCCACCATCGGCACTGGCGTCGCCGCCGCCGCCGTCACCACAGGCACCACAGCCTTGAACATTGATGCCGCCGCCGCTCCCAATGGCCTGAGCCTCACCGGCAACAATGGCCCCAACACCCTCACCGGCACCGCATTCGCTGATCTCCTCACCGGCAACGCCGGCAATGACACCCTCAGCGGCGGCGCTGGCAGCGACACGATCAACGGTGGCGACGGCACCGACCCCATGGATGGCGCCGATGGCTCCGATCTTTACCTGATCACCAGCAGCTCCCAGCACACCGCCGCTGAAATCGCCGACAGTGGCGCCACAGGAAGCGATGAACTTCGCTTTGCCTCCACCACAGCCAACCAAATCCTCACCCTCTTCTCCGGCGACACGGGCCTGGAATCCATCACCATCGGCACCGGCACCGCCATCGCCCCGGTGATCACCGGCACCACGGTCCTCAGCGTGAACGCCGCCGCCGCTCCCAATGGCCTCAGCATCAGCGGCAACAACGGCGTCAACACTCTCACCGGCACGGCCTTTGCCGACACCCTCACCGGCAACGGAGGCAATGACACCCTCATCGGCGGCCTCGGCAACGACACCCTCAGCGGTGGCCTCGGTGCCGACATCTTCCGCTTTCACACTCCCCTCAACGCCGCCACCAATGTGGATCGCGTCACCGATTTCGCCATCGCGGAAAACGATCGCATCCAGCTGGAAAACGCCGTCTTCTCCAACCTCCCCATCACAGGCACCCTCGCCGCCACCGCTTTCCTGCTCGGCTCCGCCGCCACCACCTCCGCCCATCGCATCCTTTACAACTCCTTGACAGGTGATCTTCTCTATGACCCCGATGGCAGCAGTCCAAACGCTCCCACCCTCTTCGCCACCCTCA
>JBKCPG010000358.1:0-2891 GCA_046309395.1 Cyanobacteriota bacterium
CGCCAAGGGCACCGGCTTCGATGCCTTAGAATCGTCTGCAGGAAGATGGCTGCTTGCGCAGCTGAATCCGTCCTCCCCCAGCGACGAAGAACAGCTAGAGGAGCTGATCCGTAGGGAAGGACCACTTAGGGCAAAGGGTGCGTATGCCGAGGCAGCTTTGCTTTGGGAAAAGATTTTGACGATTGCAGAGCGCACGGTAGGACCGAATCACCCCAAATTAGGAACATGCCTTAACAACCTCGCTTTCTTATATTCTGAACAGGGTCGTTATCGAGAAGCTGAGCCACTTTACAAGCGTGCCATTGCGATTAGCGAGAAAGCAGAGGGTCCTGAACATCCGTCGACCGCAGACAGCATGAACAATCTGGCAATTCTGTATATGAAGATGGGATTCCTTGGTGAGGCAGAGATACTCTATAAGCGTTCCCTAGGGATATGGGAAAAGATCTTAGGACCGAATCACGATAAGACTTCTCTAGGTGTCCATAACCTTGCTCACTTATTCTCTGAGCAGGGCCGTTATCGAGAAGCTGAGCCACTTTACAAGCGTGCAATTGCGATTAGCGAGAAAGCAGTGGGCCCTCAGCATCCCTCAACTGCCACCAGCCTCAACAACCTGGCGGAGCTCTATAAAGCCCAGGGCCGCTACGGGGAGGCCGAGCCCCTCTACAAGCGCTCCCTGGCGATCTGGGAGAAGACGCTGGGGCCGGAGCACCCACGCACCGCCACCGGACTCAACAACCTTGCGGAGCTCTATAAAGCCCAGGGCCGCTACGGGGAAGCCGAGCCGCTCTTCAAGCGCTCCCTGGCGATCCTCGAGAAGGCGCTGGGGCCGGAGCACCCAGATACCGCCAACAGCCTCAACAACCTGGCGCAGCTCTATCAAGCCCAGGACCGCTACAGGGAGGCCGAGCTACTGAACAAAAGCTCTCTTGAGATTAGTTTGAAGGTCCTGGGGCCAAATCATCCCACCACTGCAACCATACTCGACAACCTGGCTACAATATATAGCCGTCAAGGCCGCCATGACAAAGCAATAAGCTTATACAATAACTCTTTAGAATCTCGCAAGAAAGTCCTGGGATCCGAGCATCCCGACACAATTACTAGTGTCAATAACTTGGCTGTTGCTTATATCATACAAGGCCGTTATGGCGAAGCCGAGACTCTATTGAAAAAGTCTCTAGCGATAAGTGAGAAATTGGGTACTGTGCACTCTAACGCAGCTGGTATCCTTAACAACTTGGGAAGCCTATTTCATAAGCAGGGCCGATATGAGGAAGCCGAGGTGTTCTTCAAGCGCTCATTGGCGATCCGTGAGAAGCTGCTGGGTCCGTATCACCCCGATATAGCTAATACCCTAAATAATCTTGCAAGTATTTATGTTGATCAAGGCCGAGATAGAGAGGCCGAGTCGTTCTACAAAAGAGCCCTTGCGATCAGTGAGAAAGTATTAGGGCCGGAGCACACCGACGCCGCTATCACCGCAAATAACTTAGCGAGTTTATTGAAGAAGAAAGGCCGCCCCTTAGAGGCTGAGTTACTCTATATGCGTTCCCTTACCCAGATTGAGAAAGCGCTGGGGACGCAGCATCCTTTTGTCGCAACTGTCCTCGACAATCTAGCATGGCTTTATGTAGCGCCAGCTCGCTACGAAATAGTCGAGACTCTTTTCAAAAGATCCCTTGCGATCAGGGAAAAAACTTTCTCATCAAATCACCCTGATATTGCCGGAAGCCTCGAAAATCTAGCCTTTATTTATTTACTTCAAACAAAAGTGTATGCGGCTGAACCTCTACTTCAGAAATTTCATCGTTACCAACTTGGCTGGTTGCTGCGTGAACTGCCGCTGCAACCGCGTAGTCTCCGCATCAAACTGGTAAATCAGCAGCGTGATGCTGCTTCCACCACTTTTACCTTACTCGATCAACATCCCGCCGCAGCTCCCCTGGCCCTGGAAACCCGCCTGAACCGTCAAGGCTTGCTAGCTGAAATCGAGCGGCGGCAGGCATTGCTAAGCGCCAGCAGCCCAGAAACGCTCCGCTTAGCAGAACAAGCAGCCGCCATTGATCAAAATCTATCCTCTATCACTTTGGTACCAGCCCAACGAGAGGCTCTGCGTCAACAACGCCAGCAGCTGGAGGCTCAGCTTTATCGCCTTTTGCCTGCCCTCAAAATTGATCCTGTCAGCAATGCCCAGGTGGCGACGGCACTAAAAGCTGCGGCCCCTCAGGGTTTACTGGTGGAGTTTCAGAAGTACCGGCCTTATGAAAAGGATGTTAAGGGCATACCGAATTTGGGCGCAGAGCGCTATGTCGCCTTGCTGCTCAAGCCAGAGGGCACCATTCGCGCCATTCCCCTCGGTGAAGCGAAGGCGATCGATGAGGCCGTGAACACCGCCCTAGCGGCCACGGTGAAAAATGAACAGCGCCAAACACAGGCTCTGGCGGTGCTCAGCCAGCGCGTTCTTGGGCCATTGCAGCCTCACCTCAGTGGAGTGAAGGTGTTGTTTCTCTCCCCTGATGGGGAACTCAGCCGCGTGCCGTTCGCAGCCTTACCTTCTCCAGCAGATCCCGGCCGTTATCTGAGTGAAGCCTTCCAGCTGCGGATCCTCACCACCGGCCGGGATCTGGTGCGGTTGCAGCATCCGATCAAGAACGCAGGGGGCCAGACCGCTGCCTCCAATGTGCTGATGGCGGATCCTGAGTTCGGCCCCATCACCGGGGCGAGCTCAACACCAACGCTCCCCGCATGGCTTCCCCTTCCTTACACCAGGGCAGAGGCTGAGCAGATCAAGGGACTCCTGAACGTCCCCGAACCTTTCCTCGGTAGAGAGGCCACCGCCGCCCGGGTCCTGCGCTCGCGAGGCCCCCGAATGTTGCACATCGCCA
>JBKCPG010000359.1:0-5908 GCA_046309395.1 Cyanobacteriota bacterium
CTGAGTCGGGAGACTCTAGTGCGAAAGAATCATCATCAAACGCTAGAGATTCACCACTGAAGCCCCATCGTGCCCATGAAAAACGGATTCCATTGGTCCGCGCGGAATGCCAATCTTCAGCGCGATCGCCAATATAGAGGCAACGCTCTTCAGAGAGGTTGGCATCTTTGAGTAAGGTTGATAGGAGTGCGGCTTTATTGGCTGATGGCGGATCAACGGAGTCGGGTGAATAAACCAAACTGAAGAATCTCAGCCACTTCAATTGGCTGAGAATCAACTGAGTTGGTCGGGCACGCTTGTTGGTGGCAATATGCAGATCCAGCCCAGCGGCATGAAGGCTGGAGAGCATCTCAGGAATCCCGGAGTAAGGTTGGGTTTGCTTAAATCCCTCTGAATCGTAGTGCGATTTAAACGTGCTGATGATGTTGTTGATGATGGCGGGATCCAGATCGCCCGCAAGTCGTTGGACGGTTTCTCGCAGGGGTGGGCCAATGAGGGTCGGCTCCAATTCTTGTTTGGGCTTGACGCCAACACTCCTAAAGGCTACGTCTAAACTTGATAGGATTCCAGTGGATGAGTCGACCAGGGTGCCGTCCAAGTCGAAGATGATGGTGGGGGAGAGAAGGCCTGTCAATGCTGTTGATGTGCGAGGGCCGTTTTTTGGATGGCTTCCGCCAAAGAAATTGTAACCCTCAACCCATGCAAATCCAGTGCCTTGTTGATGTTGGGAACATCGATCTCGCCGTCTCCTGAAGGCTGGGGTCTTCCGAGGGGATGAACAGTCTTGCTCGGAGCTCGTCAATCCCGTGAAAGATGGGCGAGTTTAGCGATGCTCGCAATTTCGGCAGAACCACGCGCGGCTGGAGATCACAGGTGGAGATCTGGGCGAGCGGGCGCCGGCAACCATCGCCTCAACCCGCTTCTGGTTAGATTCATGCGGAATGTGCCGATCGCTTGGTGGCATATTCGCCGGTCAGGGTTTACGATAGAAAATGCTGGTGAGAAATCAGTTCCCCGGCGGTCATCCCCTCCATGCTCCTGTTCACCCTCTAGAGAGGGTCGCGGGCCCTCTTGAGTGACACCCTCGAAGGGATTCCGTCTACCAAGTGTCGACGAGGGTGACACTCCATGGCTCGGCCATGTGGGCGGGCACCCGCATGGAGCAGTCACACATGTTGAAGGTGACATTACGGGTGTGGAGAACGTCGTTGGCGCCGTACTCCTGAATCACCTATCCCCTGTATCCATCACAAATGATGAAGTCATGAATTCCGTAATGGCTATAGATCTTCAGGATGTGCCACAGGCTTGGTTCGCCACCGGTTTTCACCATCGGTTTCTGGCGCGGATTGGTCTCCTTCGAGATTCGTCTCCCCAAGTCACCAGCAAGAATCACTGCCTTCAAAGTTGTTGTGCCGTCCCCAGCGGGACGGGAATCACTCCCTCACTCTGCCGCCCCCTCCCCCCGCGGAAGGCCTGGCTGGTCCGGTTTCTCCCGGGCGTCTGACGGCTGCCTCGAATGGGGCCCTTGCTAGATTCACGAGATCACTAGGGGTGCCCACCCGGGCTGAGATCACACCCTCCGAACCTGATCCGGGTCATGCCGGCGCAGGGAAGTGCGGCAAGACCTCGTCTAGACGGCATCCCGTTCCTCCCCCTGTCGTCATGCGCAGTTCCTGGATTGAGAAGCGTCGCGGCGACGCCAACGTCACCCAGCTCCACTACGCCCGGGCGGGGGTGCTCACCGAGGAGATGGCCCATGTGGCCCGCGTGGAAAACCTGCCGGAAACCCTGATTTTGGAGGAGGTCGCCCGGGGGCGCATGATCATCCCGGCCAACATCCACCACCCCAACCTGGAGCCGATGGCCATTGGCATCGCCAGTCGTTGCAAGGTGAACGCCAACATCGGGGCCTCCCCCAACGCCAGTGATGTGGCAGAGGAACTCACCAAGTTGAAGCTGGCGGTGAAATACGGGGCTGACACGGTGATGGATCTCTCCACGGGCGGGGTCAATCTCGATGAGGTGCGCACGGCCATCATCAAGGCCTCACCGGTGCCCATCGGCACCGTGCCCGTGTACCAAGCTCTGGAGAGCGTGCATGGGCGGATTGAGAAGCTGGATGCGGAGGATTTTTTGCATGTGATTGAAAAGCATTGCCAGCAGGGGGTGGATTACCAAACCATTCATGCTGGCCTGTTGATCGAGCACCTTCCGAAGGTGAAGGGAAGGCTGACGGGAATCGTGAGCCGGGGGGGCGGAATCCTGGCCCAATGGATGCTCCATCACCACAAGCAAAACCCGCTCTATACGCACTTTGAGGACATCTGTGAAATCTTCAAGCGCTACGACTGCACATTCTCCTTGGGGGATTCCCTCAGGCCTGGTTGTTTGCACGACGCCTCGGATGAAGCCCAGCTGGCGGAATTGAAAACGCTCGGCGAATTGACCCGTGTCGCCTGGACCCACGAGGTGCAGGTGATGGTGGAGGGCCCCGGCCATGTGCCGATGGATCAGATTGAGTTCAATGTGCGCAAGCAGATGGAGGAATGCGCGGAGGCGCCTTTTTATGTGCTTGGTCCTTTGGTGACGGATATTGCCCCTGGCTACGACCACATCACCAGTGCCATCGGCGCCGCCATGGCGGGCTGGTATGGCACCGCGATGCTTTGTTATGTCACCCCCAAAGAACATCTGGGTTTGCCCAATCCGGAGGATGTGCGCAACGGCTTGATCGCTTACAAGATCGCTGCCCATGCCGCCGACATCGCCCGTCACCGACCTGGGGCCCGTGATCGAGATGATGAGCTGAGTCGCGCTCGCTACGCCTTTGACTGGAATCGACAGTTCGCCTTGAGCCTCGACCCTGAGCGGGCACGGGAGTATCACGACGAAACTCTGCCGGCTGACATCTACAAAGAGGCTGAATTTTGTTCGATGTGTGGACCCAAGCACTGCCCAATGCAGACCAAGATTACTGACGCGGATCTCGAGGGGCTGGAGCAGATTTTGGTTGAACAAAAAGCCTGAGTGTGGCGGATGACCCTGCTTTTACCAGCACAGATTGGACAACAACCCTGATTGAGCCAGGTTGAGGCCAAGCCTTCATATTGGCAAGGCCCTACCGAAAACCTGGCTGTTTTCTTTTTTGATGGGCTCAAGTTTCGGCAATCCCATCGCCCTTGGCCCAGAAGAAGCTTTCAAGATATTCCCATTATCTCAATTGAAGAGCACGCTCCCGGGAAGGAATGCCAGGTGGTTCGGTCAGGATGGGTTGTTGACTGAGACATTGGGAGCACCAGCAAGACCACAGCCCATATGGATCCGCCAGCTCGACTCGCCCTGGACAATGTCGCCTGCATCGATTCCAGGGTGAGGTAAGCGGCCAGGGCACCACAGACCAGGCGAATGCCATGAGCGGTGGCGTGGCCCGGCCATTCTCCCATCAACCGGTTTGTGGGAAAGGATAAGGATTGGGAAGCCGAGTTGGGCTTTTCCAGCGAGGCTTTAGGCCGTGCAAGTGGAGTGCGACGCCATCAGCGAGGCTGTGGATCCAGCCAGCATCAGATAGGGGGCCAGTGGCAAAACTCCCCGTGGTTCCAGGGCGCGGCCGATCATTTCCAGGGTGAATCCGCCTTGAGCGGAGATGTCTCCACCCATGTCCGAAAACAGAGCGAGCTCTTCATCAACGGTGACCCCCTGGTTGACCATGAAGCCACCCATCGCAACGCACGCGAAGGTGAATGGCGTCAACGCCGTGAGTGGGGTCAGGCCGGTCGCCCGGGGCAACTCGATCAGGTTGCTGATCAGGTCACCCCCGCCATTCGTTGCGTTGAGCCTCGTGCCTTCGCTTGCGGTTCATCTCTGGACCTAGCCCAGGCCCTTGGCCGTGGCCACCACGTTGTCGACGGTGAAGCCAAACTTCTCCAAGCAGGTTGGGCCGGGAGCGGAGGCGCCAAACCGGTCGATCGAGACAGTGGCCCCGTCAAAACCGGTGTATTTGTGCCAGCCGAAGGAGCTGGAGGCTTCCACCACCACCCGTTTGCGGCAGCTGGTGGGCAGCACGCTCTCGCGGTAGCTGGCGTCTTGCTCCTCAAAAAGTTCCACGCAGGGCATGGAGACCACCCGCACCTTGCGACCCTCAGCCCGCAGTTGGGCTGCGGCTTTCACGCAGAGGTCGAGCTCGGTGCCCGTGCCGATCAGGATCAGATCGGGGCTGCCGTCGCTGTCTTCCAGGATGTAGCCGCCTTTGGCCACGGCCCCCGGGCTGGAATTCGCCTGGTTGGGCATGGCCTGACGGCTCAGGGCCAGGGCCGTGGGGCGCTTGCGGTTGGCCACGGCCACCTGATAAGCCCCTATGGTTTCGTTGCCGTCCCCCGGACGGATCACCAGCAGATTGGGAATGGCCCGCAGGTTGGCCAAGGTTTCCACCGGCTGGTGGGTGGGACCGTCTTCGCCAAGACCGATCGAGTCGTGAGTGAGCACATAGATCACACCCAGCTCACTGAGGGCCGAGAGGCGCATGGCGCCAATCATGTAGCCGGCGAACACCAGGAACGTGCCCCCGTAGGGGATCAGGCCGCTGGTGTGGTAAGCGATGCCGTTGAGAATGGCGGCCATGGCATGCTCGCGCACGCCGAAGTGAAGGTAACGGTTGGCTTCTCCGCCCTTCTGGAAGCTGGCCTCTCCCTTGATGTCCGTGAGGTTGGAATGGGTGAGGTCGGCGGAGCCTCCGATCAGCTCCGGTAGCTTGGGCCCAAAGGCATTGAGGGCGTTGTAGGAGTGTTGTCGCGTGGCCAGGCCCTTGTCGGCCGGCGTGAAGGTAGGAAGGGCTGAATCCCAGCCCACAGGGAGTTCCCCCCGGAGCAAGCGCTCGAATTCCGCCGCTTCGGCGGGGTAGGCCTGGCGGTAGGCCGTCAGGGTGGCGCTCCAGTCGCCTTCGGCGGCCGCTCCACGCTGGATGGCTTGACGCCAGTGGTCGTAGGCCTCCTCGGGCACCACAAAGTCGCCATAGGTCCACTCCAGGGCTTTGCGGGTGAGTTCCGCCTCATCGGCCCCGAGGGCGGCGCCGTGGACTCCGGCGGTGTTGGCTTTGTTGGGAGATCCGTAGCCGATGGTGGTGGTGACTTTGATCAGGCTCGGTTTGTCCGTGACCGCCTTGGCGGCTTCCAGGGCTCGGACGATGGCGGCCACATCCGTGTTGCCCTCCGCCACATGCTGCACGTGCCAGCCATAGGCTTCGTAACGCTTCAGCACATCCTCGGTGAAGGACACGGCGGTGTTGCCGTCGATGGTGATGTGGTTGTCGTCATAGAGGGCGATCAACTTGCCCAAGCCCAGGTGGCCGGCCAGGGAGGCCGCCTCGGACGCCACCCCCTCTTGGTTGCAGCCATCCCCCATCAACACATAGGTGGTGTGGTCCACCAGGGTGTGACCGGGCTTGTTGAAGCGGGCGGCGAGATGGGCTTCGGCGATGGCCAGGCCCACGGCGTTGGAAATGCCCTGCCCCAAAGGACCGGTGGTCACCTCCACCCCCGGGGTCTCAAAGGTTTCCGGGTGGCCAGGGGTTTTGGAGCCCCACTGGCGAAACTGCTTGATGTCCTCCAGCGTCACCGAGTCGTATCCGGTGAGATGCAGGAGCGCGTAGAGCAACATGCAGCCATGGCCGGCGGAGAGCACGAAGCGGTCGCGGTTGAACCAGCGGGGATTCTTCGGGTTGTGCCGCAGCACCTTGTCCCACAGGGCGTAGGCCATGGGGGCGCAGCCCATGGGCAGGCCGGGGTGGCCTGAGTTGGACTTGTTGATCGCGTCCACCGCCAGGAAACGGATGCTGTTGATGCAGAGGCTTTCAATCGAAGTGGTGGGGGCGACGACCATGGCTGGCTCAGGGTGGGGGGCAGAGGGGCGG
>JBKCPG010000360.1:0-18806 GCA_046309395.1 Cyanobacteriota bacterium
GCCATGCAGATCACATCGATCGGCGAGCGCTCCAGCCGATCGAACAGGCCCAACACATAGTCGCCCGGCACCCCGTACACCCGCCGGACGCCCCTCTGGATCAGGGCCTCGATCAGCTCAGAGGTGATGTCCATGGGCAGCCCCGGGGAAGCCAGCTCGGTGGCGCTGAGACTAAGCCCGTCCCGCCAGGGAACGGCGCAACTGGCCACAGGCCGCGTCCTGATCCAACCCCCGACTCGCCCGCACGCTCACGGCGACGCGCTGATCCGCCAGGGTGCGCCGGAACCGCTCCACCCGCTCCGGGGAGGGCCGCTCGAACGTCTCCTCCGTGATCGGGTTGTAGGGAATCAAATTCACATGGCTTTGGAATCCCCGCAGCAGCTGGGCCAAGGCCTCGGCCTGTTGGGGCGCGTCATTGACGCCCGCCAGCAGGATGTATTCAAAGCTCACCCGTCTCGACGTCCGCGCGGCGTAGAGGCGACAGTCGCGCAGCAACTGATCCAGAGGATAGGCCCGGGCCGTGGGGATCAGCTCTTCCCGCAACCGTTGATCCGGCGCGTGCAAACTCACCGCCAGGGTGAATTGGGCCCGGCCCAGCACCTGATGGGCCCGATCCGCCAGGGCGGGCAAGGTGCCGGGCACCCCCACCGTGCTCACCGTGATCTGCCGCTGGGCCATTCCCAGCTCGTCGCACCACACGGCGATCGCCCGCAACACCGCCTCGCTGTTCAGCAAGGGCTCCCCCATCCCCATGAACACCACATGGGTGGGCCGCCGCTCCATCACCTCTCGCACGCTGAGCACCTGATCCACGATTTCGTGGAGCGCCAGCGAACGGGCCAAACCCTCTTTCCCCGTGGCGCAAAAACGACACGCCATGGGGCAACCCACCTGGGAACTCACACACACGGTGAGGCGATCCTCGGTGGGAATGCCCACGGTTTCGAGCCGCAGGCCATCCGTGGTGCCCAGCAGCAACTTGGTGGTGCCATCCGCCGCCACCTGACGGTGATGCTCCACCAACCGCCCCAGCAGGGGGGCTCCCTCCATCGCCTCCCGCTCCCGCAGACGCTCGCGCCAGACCTTGGGCAGCACGGTGATGGCGTCCACGTCATGGACCCCCCTCCGGTAGAGCCACTCATGCACCTGACGACCCCGAAACCGGGGCTGCCCTTCCGCCACGGCCCAGGCTTCCAACTCAGCCAAACCGCGACCCAGCAGCGGCGTGCTCACCGGGGCGACAGCAGGCCGTGGCCCAGCTTCCATTCCACCAGCAGCAAGGCGATGAACCCCATCATGGCCAAGCGGCCGTGGAGAAGCTCATTGTGGGCGTGAAATCCCCAGCGGGGCAGGCGCCGCTTGGGCACGGGCGTGCCCAGTTCCGTGGTTTCAGTCATCGCTGAGCAACCCTTCTTCCTGGAGATCTTCCAGAGCCTCTGGATCGGGAAGCAGGTCTTCCTCCAAGCCTTCCTCCTGGGTGGGACGCATGAAGGCCGCGAAGCTGCTCGACGACGCCTCGATGCCATGGCGGCTGCGGGTGGCCTCCAGGTCCTCGTCGGAGGGATCGTCCAACACGGCGAGATTGACCGGCGGGGTGGGCAGGTCCACGGTGTAGTCGGGGCGGAGGTTCTGCATGCGGCGGTAGCCCTGGGCCTCCTCCTCAAGGATGTCGGGGTGGGGGCCCGCCTCGGCGCGCAACTCCTCATCGAAGCCACTGAAGCCGGTTCCCGCCGGAATCAGGCGCCCGATGATCACGTTCTCCTTGAGGCCCCGTAGCCAATCGCTCTTGCCTTCGATCGCCGCCTCGGTGAGCACCCGGGTGGTTTCCTGGAAGCTGGCGGCGGAGATGAAGCTGTCGGTGTTGAGGGAGGCTTTGGTGATGCCCAGCAGCACGGGGGTGAATTCCGCCGGGGCGCCACCGGTGATCGCCATGGCGGAGTTCACCTGCTCCACCTGGCGCAGCTCGATGAGTTCACCGGGCAGCAGGGTGGTATCACCGGCGTCCTCAATGCGCACCTTGCTGGTCATCTGGCGCACGATCACCTCAATGTGCTTGTCGTCGATCGACACCCCTTGGGATTTGTAGACGTTTTGCACTTCCATCACCATGCGGAATTGCAATTTGGAGATCGCCACCTGGGCCGCCTCCATGGTGGGTTTGGAGGCGCGTAAATCCTCAAAGAAACACTCGAGTAATTCGTGCGGATTGATCGGGCCATCGGTCAGCAACTCACCAGCGCTCACTTGCTGGCCGTCACTCACCATCACCGTACGTCCCAGAAGAATGGGGTAATCAGTGACGGCGTCGTCGGACTCGATCACCGACACCGTGATCGAATCGTCGTCTTCCCCTTGCTTGATCTGAACGGTGCCTCCCTTGCGGCAGAGGATGGCCGAATCCCGCGGGCGGCGGGCCTCCAGCAATTCCTCGATCCTGGGAAGACCCTGCACGATGTCCCCCGTTTTCTGCCGTTCAAACACCAGCAGGGCCAGTCCATCCCCCCGTTGCACCAGCTCTCCATCCCGCACATGCAGCACGGAGTCGGGGGACACCATGTAGGGGCGACCCAGCCGGATGGTGAGTTCGGCATCGGAGATCGTTTCCACCTGCCCGCAGCAGGGGGCGATCAACCCGTCGCCCAAATCATCGCCCTCGACAAGCCGATCGCCCACCGCGACGTTGGGCTTGGGTTGGGTCAGGGGGATCGTGCGGGTGTCGCCGGCTCGCTCCACGATCAATCGTCGGATGGGCTCATCCGCCGTGGCATCTGGAAGCTGAACCACCCCATCCTCTTTGCAAAGGATCTGGGTGGTGGCCACCACATCCCCCCGCTTCACCAGGTCGCCATCGTTGATCTGCAGCTCGGTGTGGGTGGACCCGTGGCTGGCGTCCGACAGGGTGTCGCGGCGCACCAGAAGGGTTTCCAGGATCACCAGCTGCAGCCGATCGATGGTCTTGGCCCGCTTGTCGGCCACGGCCTCCACATCCACCGTCATCTGGGGGGTGGTGTCATACGTCTCCAAAATCAGCTGGGTGCGCAGGAGCTCAATCCCTTCCACAGATTTCACCAGCTCACCGTCTTTGAACGTGAGCCGTTGGGTGGCCTTCAACCCAAGATGGGGCCCGGAAGGCTGCTTCACAACGAGCGACTCGGGCAAATGGGCCTCATCCGGGATGAAATATTCCTCCACCGGCCGAAGCAGCAGGGCGCCGCCTTCGGTGGTATCGACAGACTCGACGAAGACCATGGACTCCGCCGTGATTCCGGGAGCGATCTCATCCCCGGGGTTCACCATCAGGCCCTCTTGATAGCGACTGAGAATCTTGCTATCGGCAATAAGGTGAAGTTTGCCAGCGCGCACAATGATTTCCCGAAGAATATCGTTCTTCTGGGTCACCGTCACGATCCCGGCGGTCTGGCTGAAGATGTCTTTGACCACCTCCGTGCCCGCCTCAATCCACTGGCCATCCTCAATCATCAACAAGGAAATATCCTTGTTGATTTCGTGAGTTTCCTGCGGCACCCATAGCAAAGTCCCCCCCTTGCTCACCTCGAAACCATGTTTGGCCGAGCGGGCTTTCTTGATGGACAGACCCGGGGAAAACTTGACGATGCCTCCAGTCTTCGTCCGGAAACGATCGTCCGCCAATTCAGCGATCACCTCACCGGATCCAATCTTGCTGCCCGGGGCGGTGCGCAGCAGGTATTTGGCCCCTTCCTTGTCTTCCAGGTGCCAGATCTCACCGGAATGGGTGGATTCATGCAGCAACTTGCAGTCCTTAAGGGTAAGGCTAGTGGTGACAATCTGAACCTCCCGTGAATCACCGGCCGATTCCCTCAGCCGCACGGCACCGCCGTACTCACTCACCAAACGGCTCTCCGCCAGCACATCGCCCGTGTGAGCTTTCTTTCCACCTTCCACCACGGGTTGGGCATTTGGAGGCAGGTTGTAGACATCGCCGCTGAACACCCAAAGCCGGCCAAGACGCTGGGCCTTGTGGGTGATGTTGCCCTGGCGGTCGGTCACTTCTCGCGGTTGAATCACGTCCTCAAAACGCACCTGACCAGCGAGATCACAGATGACATCCTTAGTGGCTTTTTCCACACTCTTTTTCACCTGGGCACCAGAAGAAATCTGCGCCAGGATCGTGTCTGCAAGCACTGTCTGCCCATCATTGACAAACAGGATCGATCCGGCGGTGATGTCGAGCTTTTGCCCCTTGCCCTTATCGGTGGGTTTCAACTGAAGGGTGAAATCCGTTTCCGCCAGGTGGGCCTCCACTCCGTGGGGGGTGCGGTGGGATCGCACCCGGGCCTTCGGTCCAAACTCCACCACTCCAGCGGCGAGGGACCGCACCACGCCCGTTTCCGCTGTGGACACCCCGCCGGTGTGGAAGGTGCGCATGGTGAGCTGGGTGCCGGGCTCCCCGATCGATTGGGCCGCGATGATGCCCACCGCTTCTCCCAAATCCACCAGCTGGTTGTGGGCCAGGGCCCAGCCATAGCATTTCCGACACACCGAACGTGAGGCCTCGCAGGTGAGCGGGGAGCGCACGACCACCGTGCGGATGCCCGCCTGCTCAATCGCCCGGCTCAGGGGGGCGTCAATCTCCGCGTCCCGGGCCGCCAGCTCGTTGCGGTTGTGATCCACGATCGGCTCAGCCGCCAAGCGGCCCACCAGCTTGCTGTGGAACCGACCCTTTTCATCGGCCTCAATGATCAGGCCCCGGCTGGTGCCACAGTCCTCCTCGCGAACAATCACGTCCTGGGCCACGTCCACCAGGCGCCGGGTGAGGTAGCCCGAGTCGGCGGTGCGGAGGGCCGTGTCCACCAATCCCTTTCGGGCGCCATAGGAGGAGATCACGTATTCGGTGACCGTGAGACCTTCCCGGAAGTTGGTGCGAATGGGAAGGTCGATGATTTCCCCTTGGGGGTTGGCCATCAGGCCTCGCATCCCCACCAATTGACGCACCTGTGACATGTTGCCGCGGGCCCCTGAATTGGCCATCATCCACACGGAATTCAGGGGATCGTTTTCATTGAAGTTGCGCTTCACTTCTTCCACGAGACGCTCATTGGTCTCGGTCCATGTGTCGATCACTTTGGTGTGACGCTCCACCTCGGTGATTTCGCCCAATCGATAGCGCTCTTCCGTGTTGGTGATTTCTTCTTCCGCTTCCTGCAGCAAACGCGCCTTCTCGCTGGGAATGCGCAAGTCGTCCACCGAAATGGAAACGGCCGCCTGGGTGGCGTAGTGGAAACCGAGATTTTTCAATTCATCAGCCATGGAGGCCGTGGCGGCGGTGCCGTGATGCTTGTACGCCCAAGCCACGAGATTCCGCAACGCCTTTTTATCGATGACGCGATTCCGAAAAGGAGGTGCTACCCGACTGGGGGAAGCCTCCACTGGAGCTTCCTTAGGTGCGGCCTTGGAGGCTTTCTTTTTCGCGGAAGAGGTGCTCATGAATCCGTGGAGATGGAGGGGGCGTTAAAGGAGTGGCGAGGGGTGCGTCAAGTGGCCGCGACTGCGGAAATGATGGTTTGATTCATTACCACACGACCAACCGTGCTCAGGAGATAACGACTGATCAGGGCTCCCTCCTCATCAAATCGATCCCGTCGATATCGCCACTGCTCCACACGGGTTCCATCCGACAGAGTTTCCGAGGCGAGGGGAGCCTCAGCCTCGTCGTCCGCCTCCACCTCCCCATGGAATCGCACCCAAACCCAATCATGGAGATGGAGATGCTTCTCCTCAAAGGCGGCAATCACATCCTCCAAACCCGCGAAGGTGCGAGCCCGATCGCCGAACTCAGGCTTGGGCTTGGCCCGGTTGACGGCGGTGAGGTAATAAGCCCCCAGCACCATGTCCTGCGAAGGGGTGATGATGGGCTCTCCCGTGGCGGGAGACAGGATGTTGTTGCTCGCCAGCATCAGCATCCGCGCCTCCGTTTGGGCCTCAATGGCCAAGGGCACGTGGACGGCCATCTGGTCGCCATCGAAGTCAGCGTTGAAGGCGGGACAGACCAGCGGGTGCAACTGAATGGCCCGTCCGTCCACCAGCTTGGGCTCGAAGGCCTGGATGCCGAGCCTGTGCAAGGTGGGGGCACGGTTGAGAAGGATGGGATGACCTTCAATCACCTCCTGCAACACCTGCATGACCTCGTCATCAGCCTTCTGGATCAGCTTCTTGGCCGCCTTGATGTTGTTAACAATGTTTTGACGAATCAGACGGTGAATAACGAAGGGTTGGAACAGCTCAATCGCCATCTCCTTAGGTAGGCCGCACTGATGCATTTTCAGTTTCGGACCCACCACAATCACCGAGCGGCCGGAGTAATCAACCCGTTTGCCCAGCAGGTTTTGACGGAAACGCCCCTGTTTGCCCTCAATGATGTCGCTGAGGGATTTCAAGGCGCGATTATTTGCTCCCACCACGGTGCGGCCACGTCGCCCGTTATCGATCAGGGCATCCACGGCCTCCTGGAGCATGCGCTTTTCATTGCGAACAATGATCTCCGGGGCGAGAATCTCCTGCAGACGGGCCAGCCGATTGTTGCGGTTGATCACCCTGCGGTAGAGATCGTTTAAGTCGCTGGTGGCAAAACGGCCACCATCCAGCTGCACCATGGGCCGCAGATCTGGAGGGATCACCGGGATCACATCCAACACCATCCATTCCGGACGGGCGTTAGTGGCGATGAAATTATCAATCACCCGAAGGCGCTTAATGAGCTTCGCTCTCTTTTGGCCCTTGCTGGCACTGATTTCCTCCCTCAGCTGCTCAGCGATTTCACTCAGCTCCAGGTCGGAGAGAAGCTGCTTTAAGGCTTCAGCGCCAATGCCGACAATGGGCTCATTCTCAATGTCTGAATCCTCAGCGAAGATTTGATCTTCGATTTCCAGCCACTCATCTTCGGTGAGGAGCTGCTTGTACACCAGATCTTTGTGGTCGCCTGGATCAAGAACCACATAGCAGTTAAAGTAGACAATTTGTTCCACATCCCTGAGGGGCATGTCGAGCAGAATCGCCACGTAGCTGGGAATGCCCTTCAAATACCACACATGGGAGACCGGTGCCGCCAACTTGATGAAGCCCATCCGGTGACGCCGCACGCGACTCTCTGTAACCTCCACCCCACACCGCTCACAGACAATGCCGCGGTGGCGAACCCGTTTGTATTTGCCGCAGTGACATTCCCAATCCTTGGAAGGGCCAAAAATCTTTTCACAAAACAGACCATCCATCTCCGGCTTCAACGTCCGGTAATTGATGGTCTCCGGCTTGGTCACCTCACCCACCACCTGACCGTTGGGAAGGGTGCGCTGCCCCCATTGCATGATGCGCTCAGGGGAGGCGAGGGTGATTTTGACGTAGTCGAAGTAGTTCTCACTTCGTGAATTGGTGTTAGACATGGGAAGAAAGGGGCGCGGGGAAAGAAAGAAGCAGGCAATCAGTCGTCGTCGTAATCCGCGACCCCCAGCGACTCGTAGGTTGGACGACTCGGGGTGCTGCGACGGGGATTCACGTCTTGCATCAGATCCACCTCCTCGCCCGCGTCGGTGTAGACAGCGATGTCCAGTCCCAACGACTGCAACTCCCGCATCAACACCTTGAACGATTCCGGAGTACCGGGGCGGGGAATGGGCTTCCCTTTGACAATGGCGTTCAAGGCTTCGTTCCTGCCCTGCATGTCATCGGACTTGACGGTAAGCAGCTCCTGCAGCGTGTAGGCGGCGCCGTAGGCCTCCAGGGCCCAAACTTCCATCTCACCCAATCTTTGCCCACCTTGTTGGGCTTTCCCGCCCAAGGGTTGCTGGGTGACGAGGGAATAGGGACCGGTGGATCGGGCATGGATCTTGTCATCCACCAGGTGGACCAGCTTCAGGATGTGCGCATAGCCCACCGTGACCGGTTGGTCGAAGGCTTCGCCCGTGCGTCCGTCAATCAACTGGATTTTTCCAGGATTTTCCGGGTCGTACACCCAGTCCTTACCAGGTTGTTTGGCGGCTTCCTCGAGGTAGGCCTGCACGGTTTGCTTGGATTTCTCCGCGCCGTGCATCTCATCAAAGGGAATCACTTTGACGCGGCAACCCAAGTGGGCCGAGGCCCAGCCCATCAGGCACTCAAACACCTGGCCCACATTCATCCGACTGGGCACACCCAAGGGGTTGAGCACGATATCGATGGGGGTGCCATCCGGGAGATAGGGCATGTCTTCCCGAGGAAGGATGCGGCTGATGATGCCCTTGTTTCCATGGCGGCCAGCCATCTTGTCGCCCACCTGGATCTTGCGACGTTGGGCCACATAGACACGCACCACCATGTTGGCGCCAGGCGGGAGTTCATCGCCCTGCTCCCGGGTATAGATGCGCACATCCACAACCCGTCCGCGCTCGGTGCTGGGCACACGCAGAGAGTTGTCGCGAACATCACGGGCTTTTTCGCCGAAGATGGCACGAAGCAGCTTTTCTTCCGGGGGCTGATCGGATTCACCCTTGGGGGTAACTTTGCCGACAAGAATATCACCACTTTCCACATACGCACCAATACGAATGATCCCCATCTCATCGAGATTCCTCAAGCTCTCTTCAGCCACATTGGGAATTTCTCGCGTGATCTCCTCAGGTCCTAGCTTGGTTTGCCTGGCTTCAATCTCATACTTTTCAATGTGAACTGACGTGTACAGGTCGTCATGGACGAGCCGTTCACTCACCAAGATGGCATCCTCATAGTTGTATCCCTCCCAAGGCATGTAGGCGATCATCACGTTTTGGCCCAGGGCAATCTCTCCGCCCTCGCAGGCGGAACCATTCGCCAGTACCTGACCGGCGATCACTTGGTCACCCTGTTTGACAATCGGACGCTGGTTGAGGCAGGTGTCCTGGTTGGAGCGCTGATATTTCTGGAGGTAGTGGGTGTATTCCATGCCTTGATCGTCACGGATGACGATGGCGGTGGCGTCCACAAAAGTGACGGTGCCATTCACCCGGGTGATCGGCACCATGCCGGAGTCACGGGCCACCTGGGTTTCCAACCCCGTGCCCACCAGGGGCCGCTCTGGCCTGAGCAGGGGAACGGCCTGGCGTTGCATGTTCGACCCCATCAGGGCCCGGTTGGCGTCGTCGTGCTCCAGGAAAGGAATCAAGGAGGTGGCCACGGAAATCACCTGCACCGGTGAAAGCTGCACATAATCCACCTGCTGGGGCGGCACCTTTTCAAAATCCTGCCGATAACGCACCGGAACGAGATCGGAGGTGATGAATCCCTGGGCGTCAGTGGAGATGTCGCCCGGAGCGATCCGGCACTCATCTTCCAAATCGGCGGAGAGATAAATCGGCTCCCCGGTTTTGATGACGGCGCCGTTTTCCACCTTCCAGAACGGAGTTTCAATGAAGCCGTACTCATTCACCCGGGCATGGGTGGCGAGAGATCCAATCAAGCCCGCGTTGGGACCCTCCGGAGTTTCTATCGGACAGATGCGACCGTAGTGGGAGGGGTGAATGTCGCGCACCGCGAAACCAGCCCGCTCACGGGTGAGGCCCCCTGGTCCAAGGGCGCTGATCCGGCGTTTGTGGGTGAGTTCCGCCAGCGGATTCGTTTGATCCATGAATTGGCTCAACTGGCTTGATCCGAAAAATTCTTTGATCGCCGCCACAAGGGGCTTCGGATTGACCAGCTGGGCTGGGGTGAGGGAGTCGGTCTCGCCGACGGTCATGCGTTCCTTGATGATGCGCTCCAGCCGGTTCAGACCAACCCGCACCTGGTTTTGCAACAACTCGCCAACAGAGCGCACACGGCGATTGCCCAAATGATCAATGTCATCCAGGCTGGCTCCGCCCACATCGAGCTCGAGATTGATCAAATAATCGATCGTTGAAAGCACGTCCTCGGGTGTGAGGGTGCGCACCGCGTCGGGGATGGTGAGGCGCAACTTTTTGTTGATTTTGTACCGTCCCACCCGGCCCAGGTCGTAACGCTTGGGATCAAAGAATCGGCTGTGCAGCAACTGCTGCCCGCCGCTCACGGAGGGAGGCTCACCAGGGCGGAGCTTTTTGTACAGCTCTAATAGGGCCTGATCTTCAGAGGAAATCCCCTCATCATTCGCTGCGGCAATGGACTTTTGGTAGTACTCAGGGTGCCGCAACTTATCCAAAACGTCATTATCGGAAAGACCAATGGCTCGCATCAAAACGTGAGCGTTGATCTTGCGGGTTTTGTCCACCCGAACATGGAGCAAATCGTTTTTATCCGTTTCAAACTTCAACCATGCACCCCGGTTTGGGATTAGGCTGGCGTTGAATGTTTTGCGACCGTTCTTGTCCTGTTCATCCTTGAAATAGACCCCAGGGGAACGAACAATCTGGTTGACGATCACCCGTTCCGCGCCATTGATGATGAAGGTTCCTCGCTCCGTCATCAACGGCAATTCGCCAATGAAAACTTCCTGCTCCTTGATTTCCCCGGTTTCTTTATTCACCAACCGGCAGGTGACATACATCTGGGAGGCAAACGTCGCATCCCGCCGCTTGGCCTCCTCCACATCGTGGCGGGGCCGCTTGAGACGGTATTCGTCCCCGATGAAGTGCAGCTCCAGCTTGCCCGTGTAGTCGGTGATCGGCGAGAAGCTATCGAGCTCCTCGATCAACCCCTTTTCCAGAAACCACTTGAAACTCGCCCGCTGCACCTCCACCAGGTCGGGGAGATAGGTCACGGTCTTGGCGACCTGGATCGCGCTGCTCATGCGGAAACCTGCAGACAGGAGGACGGGAAAAGAGACGGGGAGGAATCCATCGAGGAGGGCCCGCTCAACAGGGGGCTGGCTCGAGGCCCCCACCTCCCCGACGGGGATGGGGACCCTCGACTGGGCTCCTCAAGGAGGCGACCCCCTTAAAGACAGGCCTTCCCGCGACAGTGCCTTGCCAATCACAGAAGCCATCAGCGTGGGAGGGATCACCAAGGAAGCCGACACCGAGAGTGGAGGGGCGCTCGCGCCACCGGGCCAATTAATCATCATACAGTGTGAAGGCCCAGTTTAAAAAGTCGGGAAGCGTTGGTTGTGCTGGTATGGGCCACCAATTCCAGGGATTCCCCACGCAACTCCGCCACCTTGGCGGCCACGGCGGCCACGTTGGCCGGCTCATTGCGCTTGCCGCGACGGGGAGCCGGGGAGAGAAACGGACAATCCGTTTCCACCAGGTAGCGATCCGCCGGCACGAGCCTGGCGCAGGCCTGAATGGCCTCGGCCTTGTTGAAGGTGACCGTGCCGCTGAAGCTGATCTGGAACCCAAGGTCTAAAAACGCCCCCATTTCCTCCGGCGTGCCTCCCCAACAGTGCATCACCCCGGAGGGCAACCGTCCTTCCGCGGAGCGCCCCCGAAAGACCCGCAGCATGGGGTCGGCGGCCTCACGACAGTGCACGATGATCGGGAGTTGGAGATCCCAAGCCAGATCTAGCTGGGAAGCCAAGACCTCCAGCTGACGCTCCAGATTCCGCTCGCGATAGAGATCCAGCCCCAGTTCCCCCACCGCCACCACCCGGGGGTCGGCAAGGGCGGCCTCCCGGAGAACGGAGGCGGTGTCGGGCCCCCAGTGTCCCGTGTCCAAGGGATGCACACCCACCGCGTAGCGGAGCTCCGGGAGCTGATCGGCCAAGCTCCGCATGGCGGGGATTTCCGAGGGTTCCACGCAGGCATGGACCACAGCGGCCACGCCGGCCTCCCGCCAGCGGGCCACCACGTCCGGCAGATCCCCGTCGAATTGCCGAAACACAAGGTGACAGTGGCTGTCCACCAGGACGGCCGCTGGGGCGGAGGGACTCATCAAGGATGGGGGTCCCTCAGCTGGGCGCCAGCGTGTTGGCCGCTTCGGGCTCAAGCGCCTTCTTCACCGCGGCGCTGAGGCGCGATTTCTTGTGGGCGCCACTGTTTTTGTGCAACACCCCCACCTTCACCGCCTTATCGATCTTGCTGAAAGCCGCGTTCAGGCTCTTTTCGACGGCGTCGCGGGAGGCCTCTCCGGGCTGCTGGCCGTAACTCCCGCAGGCGGTGAGGCAGCGCTTCATCAGCGTGCGCAAGGCCGACTTGTAGCCGCGGTTGCGGAGCCGGTTGCGCTCGGCGATCTCGATGCGCTTTTTGGAAGATCTGTTATTGGCCACTGGATTCGAGCGACATCCAAACAAACGACCACACTACCTCAACCCTCTCCCCCAGCCCCCAAGGCGACCCGTAGCCTGAGATGTCCACGCGCACGCCCTGTGGTCGCCTCCCGCCCCGCCCCCGAGGCCCTCTCCGGAACCGTCCCGATCCCCACCATCCGCGATGGGGAGGCGGCCGCCACCCGGCTGCGGGAGATCGCCGCCCGCACGGAGAGCGGCCAGATGCGGGCGGAGGAGGACAAGGTGGCCCAGATCCTGGAGCGGGTTCGCCTGGAGGGAGACGGGGCCCTGTTGAGCCTCACCGAGGCGTTTGACGGGGTGCGACTGGAGTCGCTCCAGGTTCCGGACGCCAGGCCGCGGGAGGCCTGGGAAGGGCTGCCAGGGCCCCTGCGAGAGGCGCTCCAGTTGGCCCACGACCGCATCCTCCGCTTCCACGAGCTCCAGGTTCCGGGGGATCTGGCCCTCCAAGGACCCTATGGCGAACACCTGGGCCGGCGTTGGAGGCCGGTGGACCGAGCCGGGATCTACGTTCCGGGCGGACGGGCCGCCTACCCCAGCACCGTGCTGATGAACGCCATTCCCGCCCGGGTGGCCGGAGTGAAGCGCCTGGTCATGGTCACCCCTCCAGGCCCCGATGGCGAACCCAACGCCACCGTGCTGGCGGCGGCCCATCTGGCCGGGGTGCGGGAGGTGTATCGGGTGGGTGGGGCCCAGGCCATCGGCGCCCTGGCCTGGGGCACCCAGACGATCCCGCGAGTGGATGTGATCAGCGGACCGGGCAACCTCTGGGTCACCCTCGCCAAGAAAGCCGTCTACGGGCGGGTGGGGATCGACTCCCTCGCCGGCCCCAGCGAGGTGCTCGTGATCGCCGATCACACCGCCCAAGCCGACCAGGTGGCGGCCGATCTCATGGCCCAGGCGGAGCATGATCCCCTGGCGGCGGCGATCCTGATCACCACCAGCGACGCGTTGGCCGCGGCGGTGCCCCCGGCCATCACCGAGCAGCTGGCCGATCACCCGAGGGCGGCGATCGTGCGCCAGGCCCTCGCGGACTGGGGCCTGATCGTGGTGTGCGGCGACCTCAGCGAGGCGACTCGCTTGAGCGACTGCTTCGCCCCGGAACACCTCGAACTGCTGGTGGAGGATCCCGAGGCGCTGGCCGAGGGCATCCACCACGCGGGCGCCATTTTCTTAGGGCCCTTCACTCCGGAGGCGGTGGGCGATTACCTGGCGGGCCCAAACCACACCCTGCCCACCTGCGGCACCGCCCGTTTCGCTGGCGCCCTCAGCGTCGAAACCTTCCTTCGCCACACCAGCCTGATTCGCTTCAACCGGGAAGCCCTTCAAGCCACGGGGGAGGCGGTGATGGAGCTGGCCCGCAGCGAGGGCCTGCACAGCCACGCCGAATCGGTGCGGCGACGCCTGGGCTAAGGGGAGGGGCCTCAGGGGTGGGAGAGCTCCCGCACCGCCGCCACACCCTCCACAATCTCGCCCACCAACACCTGATCGGTGAGATTCACAAACAGGCCGTTCTCCAAGACTCCGGGCAGGTTGTTGATCTCCTTCTCCAGGCTGGTGGGATCGGGGATGCCGCCGTTGAATTTCACGTCCAGCACGAGGTTGCCTTGATCCGTCACCACGGGTCCGGCCTTGCGCGCCGCCATGCGGAGTTCGGCCTCGCCACCCATCTCCTTGAGCTGGTCCTTCACCTGCCGCCAGGCCCCCGGCAGCACCTCCACCGGCAATGGGAAGCTGAGGTTGAGGGTGTCCACCAGCTTGGTGGCGTCCACCACCACCACAAAACGATCAGCCCGACGGGCCACGAGTTTCTCCTGCACATGGCAGGCCCCACCCCCCTTGATCAACTGGAGGGCGGGATCCACCTCATCCGCTCCATCAATGGCCAGATCAATGCGCTGGATGGCGTTGAGGCTCCTCAGGGGGATCCCCAGCTCGGCCGCCAGCACCTCCCCTTGAAAAGAGGTTGTCACGCCGGTGATGTCGCGCAGCTCGCCGAGCCTCAGCTTCTCCCCAAGGTCCTGGATCATCAGGGCCGCCGTGGATCCGGACCCCAAGCCGAGCACCATGCCGTCACGAATCTGGGCGACGGCGGCGGAGGCCACGGCCCGCTTCATCTGGGTCTGCAGATCCGACATGGCGAAGGGCGGGAAGGAGAGTTGTGGGGCGCGAACGTAGCAAAGCGATCGACTCAGCCCGTCGGGGCTGGAAGCGGGGCGGGTTTGATCGAGAGCCGCAGCTCCCGCTGGCCGCGCACCACCATCACGGAGAGGGGCTGGCCCACCTCGGCCTTCTCCACCTGCTGGAGCAGGGCTGACGGGTTGCGCACCACCTGACCGGCGATCTCCACCACCAGATCCCCCCGCTTCAGCCCAGCCGTTTCGGCGGGACTCTCAGGCAGCACCTTTTGCACCAGGGCCCCGTCCCGTTCGGGAAGTTTCACCAAGGCGTCGGGATCCCGGTTGTTGTCGCGCGCCACCCTGGCGGTCAGAGGCACGAGCTGCAGGCCCAGGTAGGGATGCACCACCGTGCCACCGGAAGCGAGCTGGTCGGCCACCCGGCGGGCGAGATTGATCGGGATCGCGAATCCCAGGCCCGCCCCTGGCCCGGAACGAACGAGGGTGTTGATGCCAATCACCTCTCCATTGGCGTTGATGAGGGGGCCGCCGGAATTCCCGGGGTTGATCGCCGCGTCGGTTTGGATCAGATCCAACCGCTTATCGGCGAATCCCAAACTGTTGATGTCCCGATGCAGGCTGCTCACGATGCCCAAGGTCACCGTGCGCTCCAGGCCATAGGGACTCCCCAGGGCGATGGCCCAGTCGCCCACCTCCAGGGCCTCCGAATCTCCCAGGCGAGCCGCGGCCACCTTGCCCTTGCTGGGGATGCGCACCAGGGCCAGGTCGGTGACCCGATCACTGCCCACCACCGTGCCATCCAGTTGGCGCCCGTCCGCCAGGGTCACCTCCACGGAGTCGACTTGATCGACCACGTGGGCATTGGTGAGCACCAGGCCCTTGGCGGAATCAATCACCACGCCGGAGCCCTGGCCCCGCTCCCGCATGCTGCCTGAGGGATCGCCAAACAAATCCCTCAGCAGGGGATCCAGGAGGGCGGGGTCGAACGCCTGGCGCTCCACGTTGCGCTCCGTGTCGATGCGCACCACGGCTGGTCCGGCCTGGCGCACCGCGTCGGCCACAAAACTGTGGGGACTGACCGTGGCGGCCAGGGCGGCCCAGGAGCCGCGCTCAGACGCCGGGGGCGGCTCGGCGGGCGGAGCCACCGGCACGGAGAGGGTGTTGGGCTCGGGGCCCGCGGCCTTGATCGGGACCGCCTCGGCGGGAAGGGGCCTCCAGGGGCCCAGGCCAAAGAGGGGCACCAGCAGCACGGGAAGCAGCAGGGCACCCAGCCGACGAAGAAGGCGTTTCAGGGGAGGGAGGTCTCCAGTCGCGATGGGAGAAAACTAGGTGGCCCCAGGGGGCGTCCAGGCGGATGGCCCCGGCGGATTTCCCCCTTCGGAGCCAGCCTGAGCAAACTTGTTCATCAGATCCGCCGAACTTTCCTGCCGGGGACTCCGCTCACCTTAAGTTTCCTCGAGAGATTCGCCGGCCATGTCCTTGATCCCCCCCGGTATGCGGCGGCGCTGCAGCCTGTGCACAGTGGAAATCCAAGGCATGGCGGGGGGTGCCGATCTGGTGTTTTTTAGTCAAGGGGCACCGGGCACCCGCGCCAAGCTCTGGGCCCGGGTCTGCCAATACCTGCGCACGCCTGAGCAATGCGCCCAGTGCATCAACCAAGACCTCAGCCTGCGGGGGGAGGTGAGCGGCAGCGATTATTACGCCGAGGCCCCAAGTTTCGATTTTTCCCCAACCCCGGGGGCCCCCAGCGAGCCGGAGGCTCTCCCGTGAACGAGAGGGGCATGGCTTAGGGTGTGAGCCGTGCCCGCCGGGCACATCTGCCTTTCAGGGGTGGGTTCCTTTCCGGGTCCGGCGGCCTCCACGCCGCTGACTCCCTTTGGCCCATCCACTCATCCCACCCATCACCGCGCTGGCCCGCCAGGTGGCCGAGGGAGCGGGGCTGACCGTGAGGGAGGTGCGCCTTCTGGCGCACCACATCCCCATGACGGTTCAGGTGGTGGTGGAGCGACGCGACGGGGCCGATGTGACGCTGGAGGCCTGCGCGGCCCTCAGTGGTCCGCTGGGTGACGCCCTTGAGGAAGCCGCTCTCTTGGCATCGGCTTATGTGCTGGAGGTGAGCAGCCCCGGCCTCAGCGAGGTTCTGGAGAACGACCGCGACTTCACGAGCTTTCGGGGCTTCCCCGTGGAGGTCACGATGCGCCCCGAGGCCAAGGGCGTCGCCAGTCACGCGGGGCTCCTGCTGGGCCGCGGCGAAGACAGCGTCACGATCAACGTCAAGGGTCGCGCCTTGAGGCTCCCACGCGACGCCGTTCTGGAGGTGCGCCTCAGCCCGGCGCACGACCAGCCTTGAGTCGTCGCCCTCCCCCGTTTTGTTCTTCCCTTCTCCCTCCATGCCATGGCCCTTGTTTTGCTGCCCGGACTGAACAACCTCATCGAAGACATCAGCGAGGAGAAGAAACTGCCTCCCCAAGTGGTGGAGGCCGCGCTGCGTGAAGCCCTGTTGAAAGGGTACGAACGCTATCGACGCACGCTTTACCTGGGGATCAGCGAAGATCCGTTTGATGAAGAATACTTCTCCAACTTTGATGTTGCCCTCGATCTTGATGAGGAAGGCTATCGGGTGTTGGCCAGCAAAATCATCGTTGACGAAGTAGAGAGCGAGGATCATCAAATCGCTATAGAAGAGGTCTTGCAAGTGGCGGAAGACGCTCAAATTGGTGACACCGTCGTGCTGGATGTCACCCCCGAAAAGGACGACTTCGGCCGCATGGCCGCCGCCACCACCAAGCAGGTGCTCGCCCAAAAGCTCCGCGATCAGCAACGGCGCATGATCCAGGAGGAGTTCGCCGATTTGGAAGACCCGGTGCTCACCGCCAGGGTGATCCGCTTCGAGCGGCAGAGCGTGATCATGGCCGTGAGCAGCGGTCTGGGTCGGCCCGAGGTGGAGGCTGAATTGCCCCGACGCGATCAGCTGCCCAATGACAACTACCGGGCCAACGCCACCTTCAAGGTGTTCCTCAAAGAAGTGAGCGAGGTTCCCCGCCGAGGCCCCCAGCTGTTTGTGAGTCGGGCCAACGCTGGCCTGGTGGTCTATCTCTTTGAAAATGAGGTGCCCGAGATCCAAGAAGGATCCGTGCGCATCGTCGCCGTGGCGCGGGAGGCCAATCCCCCGAGCCGATCGGTCGGTCCCCGCACCAAGGTGGCCGTGGACAGCGTGGAACGGGAAGTCGACCCGGTGGGAGCCTGCATCGGCGCCCGTGGCTCGAGAATCCAACAGGTGGTGAACGAGCTGCGCGGCGAAAAAATCGATGTGATTCGCTGGTCACCCGATCCGGGCCAGTACATCGCCAACTCCCTCAGCCCGGCGCGGGTGGAAATGGTGCGGCTGGTCGATCCTGAGGGACACCACGCCCACGTGCTGGTTCCTCCGGATCAACTGAGCCTGGCGATCGGCCGGGAAGGGCAGAACGTGCGCCTGGCGGCCCGATTGACGGGCTGGAAGATCGACATCAAAAACTCTCATGAGTACGACCAAGGCAAGGAAGACGAGACCGTGGCCGTGCAGATCGCCCAGCGGCAGGAGGACGAGGCCCAGCAGGCGGAGGCGGAGGCCCGTCTAGCGGCTGAGCAGGCCGCCAGGGCGGAGGAGGATGCCCGTTTGCGGGAGTTGTATCCCTTGCCGGAAGATGAGGAGGAGGATCCAGAGTTCCTGGCTCAAGCGGACCAGGAGGGCCAGGAGGACGACGGTGGCCAAGTGGACGACGGTGACCAGGTGGAGCCCTCCGCCGAATCGCCAGAGGAGCCGGTGACGGCGGCGGGGGAGCGGTGATGTCCCCCCAAGGACGCCCTGTTCTCCGGCGCTGCGTGGCCTGCCGAGAGCTGAAGGATCGCCAGCGGCTGTGGCGGGTGGTGCGACTGGCCGAAGGTGGCTTGGCCATGGACCGGGGGATGGGGCGATCCGCCTACCTCTGTCCTCACCCGGAGTGCCTGCGGGACGCTCGCCGGCGCCGTCGGTTGCAGCGGGCTCTGCGCTGCGCCGTGGATGACGCAATCCTGAACACTCTTGAGTCCCGCCTCCCAACCCCGCACCCACTGAGGCAAGATGACCAATGGCCCCAGCCGGGCTGCGGCTCGGTGGCAACTGATGCCCCGCCCGATCGGAGACCTGAATGACCAGCAGCGGCAAGATGAGAATTTATGAGCTGTCGCGGGACTTGGGCCTCGACAACAAGGACGTGCTGGACGCCGCCGAGAAGCTCGCGATCGCCGCGCGGAGCCATAGCAGCTCCATCAGTGATGAGGAGGCGGCTCGGATTCGTGCCCTGATCCGCAACCAGGCCCCAGGCACCCCCACTCCCCCGGCGAGCGGCCCTGTCGCGGCGGCGCCGGGGAAAACGATTCTGTCCGTGAAAAAGGCCCCCAGCCAGCCACCGCCAGCCGCCACCCCCCCAGCCGCCGCGACAGGGCCGCTCGCCGGGGGAGTGGGGGTG
>JBKCPG010000361.1:0-9093 GCA_046309395.1 Cyanobacteriota bacterium
GTCTACGCGGCCATGCCCTGGGGCGAGGCGCGCAAAAGTCCCACCGCGTTTCACCAGATCCGTCTGCACCGGCTGGCTCCCAACCCCGCCACCCAGCCCGCCCCGGGCACCCCCCCGCAGATTCCGGTGTGCCCCATGGGCTCCGCCGGCACCCCGCCCCTTCCGCTCGACTGGCTCTTGATCGACGCCCCGCTCCAAGGGCTGCGCACGGAGGCCTCGGGTTGGCGACTCCGGGTCACCCTCAATGGAGAAAGCGTGCTCTTGGATCGCCAGGTGCCGCTCTGGCTCAAGGGCTGGCAACCGGGCTCCAACGCTCTTTTGTTCGAACTGCTGGATGGCCGGGGGGAGCCCCTCAATCCACCCTTCAACAGTCTTCTGCGGGACGTGGTCGTCTCCCCTTCCGGCGAGGTGGGGCGGCCTGGAGGCCTGGCCCTCTCCGACCTGGAGAGGGCCGTTCTGCTGGGGGAACAGCCCCTGTCCGCCCTGAACCCGGTCCCTCTCGAGCCTCCCCCAAGCGAGGGGGCGGCGGTCGCTGCCGAGCCTCCCCAAGCGCGAGCTCTGGTGGAGCCCGCGGCGCCACCCCAAACGGAGGCCCAGCCTCAGCCCGAGGCCATGGGGCCAGTGGAGCCGAGAAACGAGGTTCCAGCTCAGGGCTCACCCATTGCCGCTTCCGACGCCCTCGCGGAGGCCCCACCCAACGCTCTGGCAGAAGCCCCTGCCGAAGCCCCCGGGGAAGCGTCCCCCGAACCTCCCGCTCCAGCCCCCATTGAGGCGCCCCTCGAACCTCGTGCGGAAGGTCCAGTGGGAGAGCCCGCCGACGCCCGGGCCCTCTTTGACGCGAGCGCTTCCCCCGATCCACGCCTCAAAGCCGAGGCGAAGGGGCTGGCTGACACGCTGGAGCAGGCCCTCGCCGAGGCCAAAGCGGAGGGGCGAGCCGAGGCGCTCGCCAAAACCCAAGCCCTGGCCCAAGACCAGTTCCCTCAGGAGCCTCAAGGTGAGCCCTCCGCTCCCTCCCTTGGATCCGAACCGCTCCAATCCTTGGAACCCACCCCATCCGCGGTGGCGGGATCCCAGCGCCCCGCTCCCACCCCTGAGCCCGTTCGCGAACCGCCTCCGCCTCCTTCAGCCCCCGTCTCCTCTCCGGCCTTGTCCGCCCGTGCGGAGGTGAACCCCGATGGCACCTTGAAGCGCCCGTCCCGTCCCAGCCCCCTGGAGCGGCTCCGGGAGCGTCTACGGCGATGAGCACCCTTGATCCGGGCCAAAGGCCCTTGGCGGCGATTGGCTTTGGCGCTCCGGCGGTGCCCCTTCTTCAGCGGCTGGAGCAAGCCTTCGATGGGCTTCGCGTCCGCTGGCCCCACGGGGAGGAGAGCTCCGAGGCCTGGATGGCCCGTTGCTGGCCCGAGGTGTCGGCGATTGTGGCCGTCGGGGCCTGTGGGCTGGTGACCCGTCTGGTCGCCCCCCTGTTGACCAACAAACACTCCGATCCCGCCGTGGTGGTGGTGGATCCGCGGGGGCGGTGGGTGGTGCCCCTGCTGGGCGGCCACGGGGCCGGAGGGGAGGCCCTGGCCAGCGCCTTGGCGGCCTTGCTTGGTGGAACGGTGGTGTCCACGGGCCAATCGGCCAGCGAGGGCCGTCTGGCCCTGGATGCCTTCGGCACCGCCTGGGGATGGCGCCAGGGGGAGGGCGACTGGTCGGCCCTCATGGTGTCCGCCGCCCGCGAGGCCGGCGCCTGGCCGGTGTGGCAGGACGCGGGCCAGACCCGCTGGCTCCAGCTCGAGGCGGCCCGAGACCTGATCCCTTCCCCCTGGCCCTCCCAGGATGGGCCCCCCGCTCCCGGCGCCCTGGGCATCACCCCGCGCGCGGGAGAGGGATGCCGCTGGCACCCCCCCTGCCTCTGGTTGGGAATGGGCTGCGAGCGGCACACCAGCCTCCAGGTGCTGGAGGGGCTCGTGGACGCCACCCTGGCCTCGGAGGGCCTGGCCCCCGAAGCGGTGGCGGGCCTGGCCAGCTGCACCCGCAAGGGCGATGAGGCGGCTCTTCTGGCCTTGGCGGAGCGGCGGGGATGGCCCCTGCGGCTCCACTCGGCGGAGGCGTTGGCCGCCGTGGCCGTGCCCAACCCTTCCGCCGCGGTGGAGCGGGAAATGGGCACCCCCAGCGTGGCCGAGGCGGCCGCTTTGCTGGCCGCCGCCCACGCCGAGGCCGAGCCTGGCCAGGATCCGCCGCTCCCGCCTCTGGATCGGCTGGTGGTGCCGAAGCGCATCCGCCGGGCTGAAGGGGAGGGGCGCGGCGCGGCCACCCTCGCCATCGCCCGCTCGGAGCGCCAGTGGGCGCCGCGGCGGGGCGGTCTTCATCTGGTGGGGGGTGGCCCCGGGGCCCTCCACCTCCTCACCCCGGATGCCCGCAAGGCCCTGGCCCAGTGCGTCGTCTGGGTGGGCTACGGGCCTTACCTCGATTTGCTCGACCCCCTTCGCCGCCCGGATCAACTCAGGCTGGAAGGGCGCCTCACCGAGGAGCGCGGGCGCTGCATGGAGGCCCTCGACCTGGCCCGCCAGGGCCTGGCCGTGGCCCTTGTGTCATCCGGAGACAGTGGCATCTACGGAATGGCTGGCCTGGCCCTGGAGCTCTGGTTGGCCTTGCCGGAGCTGGATCGCCCCCCGTTTGAGGTGCATCCGGGCGTGTCGGCGTTGCAGATGGCGGCCGCCCGCGTTGGCGCCCCCCTGATGCACGACTTCTGCACCATCAGCCTGAGCGACCGCCTCACCCCCTGGCCCCTGATCGAACGGCGGTTGGCGGCCGCGGCGGAAGGCGATTTCGTGGTGGCCCTCTACAACCCCCGCTCCCGGGATCGGCATTGGCAACTGGAACGGGCCCGGCAGCTGCTGCTGGCCCACCGCCCCACCACCACCCCCGTGGTGTTGGCCCGGCAATTGTCCCGCGAGGGAGAGCGCCACCTCATCTCCACCCTGGCCACCTTCCCCGCCGAGGCGGTGGACATGCTGACCCTCGTGTTGGTGGGCAACAGCCAAACCCTCGAGCGGGACGGACGCCTGCTCACCCCGAGGGGGTACCCGCCCGTGGCGGGGGACTCAAAATCGGGATGACAGGATTCGAACCTGCGGCCCCTTCGTCCCGAACGAAGTGCGCTACCAAGCTGCGCCACATCCCGTAGGACCAACTGTAGGAGATCGCCCCGCGGGTGGCCCGCCTCGCGTGAGCCGCTCCAGACGGGGGCGCAAGGGATGTCTAAAGTTGATCAGGGTGGTTACTTGGAGAGCCCTTTGCACCAGGCCAGCCCATCCCCCCAGGCCTCCGGGTCCCCAACGAAGCCCGCCTGGTTGCGGGTGAAGGCCCCCCAGCGGGAGCGGATCGGTGAAGTGGCGGATCTCCTGCGGGATTTGCGGTTGAACACGGTCTGCCAGGAGGCCAGTTGCCCCAACATCGGGGAGTGCTTCGCCGGCGGCACGGCCACGTTTCTCATCATGGGTCCGGGCTGCACCCGGGCCTGCCCCTACTGCGACATCGACTTTGACCGGAGCGTGCGGGCCCTCGATCCCACCGAGCCGGAACGGCTTGCGGAGGCCGTGCGGCGCCTCGGGCTGAGCCATGTGGTGATCACCTCCGTCAACCGAGACGATCTGGACGACGGCGGGGCGGGTCAGTTTGTGGCCTGCGTGGAGGGGGTGCGCGGCCGCTCGCCGCTCACCACCATCGAGCTGCTGATCCCTGATTTTTGCGGGGACGCCACCGCCTTGGCCCGGGTGATGGACGCGGCGCCCCAGGTGCTCAACCACAACATCGAGACGGTTCCCCGCCTGTACCGCCAGGTGCGGCCCCAGGGGGAGTACGGGCGTTCCCTGGCGCTCTTGCGGCAGGTGAGGGAGGGCTGGCCCAGGGCCTATGTGAAATCGGGCCTGATGGTGGGGCTGGGAGAAACCGACCAGGAGGTGATCGCCGTTTTGGCCGATCTGCGCCGCCATGGCGTCGACATCGTCACGATTGGCCAATACCTCTCTCCAGGGCCGAAGCATCTGCCTGTGAGGCGGTTCGTCGCGCCTGAGGGATTTGAGGCGTTCCGGCGCTATGGGGAATCCACTCTCGGCTTTCTCCGGGTGGTGAGCGGCCCCCTCACCCGCAGCAGCTACCACGCTGGCGAGGTACATCAGCTGATGCGCGACCATCCCCGCTAGGGAGGGCAAGGCGGTGATTTAGGCCACCACTTGCTCCCGCTGGGCCAGGCCCGCGGTGGTCAGCTCGCTGGGTGGAACAAGCACCTTGAAGCGGCTCAGCCAACTCGCCCAGTCGCCCAGGATTTCCCCGGCCCGCACGCTGCCCGTGCGGCGGAGATGCTCCTCCAGCAGGGGGCGCAGCAGGGCCTCCTGCTCCGGTGTGGTGAGGGGATGCATGGACACCGTGTCGGGGTTGAGGAGCCGCTCCAGGCCGCCCTCCTCGTCGAGCAGGAAGGCCAGACCACCGGTCATGCCGGCGGCCACGTTGCGTCCCGTCCCGCCGAGCACCACCACCACGCCGCCGGTCATGTACTCGCAGCAATGGTCGCCGCTGCCTTCCACCACGGTTCTGGCCCCGCTGTTTCGAACGGCGAAGCGTTCCCCGGCCCGGCCCCTGGCGTACAGCTCGCCGCCCGTGGCTCCGTAAAGGCAGGTGTTGCCCAGAATCACCTGATCACCGGGATCGCTGCGGCCCGGTGGGGGCACCAAGGTGATGCTGCCGCCATTCATGCCTTTGCCCACATAGTCGTTCGCCTCTCCCACCAGTTTCAGGTGCATGCCCCGGAGGAGGAAGGCGCCGAGGCTCTGGCCCGCCGCTCCCGTCAGGGTGAGGCTCAGCTCGCCCTCAAAGCCTTTGTCGCCATGGCGCCCCGCGATTTCCCCAGCGAGGCGGGTGCCCACACTCCGGTCGGTGTTCACGATGGCCAGTCCTCGGGCCACTCGGCCGTGGTGCGCCAAGGCCTCTTGAATCTCTGGATCCGCCAGGAGCTGGTCCTCCAGGATCGGCCCGTTGCCATGGGCCTCAACTTCATGCTGGAGCCAGGAGCGATCAGAGGATTGGGGCACAGGCCCCAGCAGGGAGGACAGATCCAGGGAAGAGGTTTTGGTGAGCGCCACGTCGCGAGGGCGCAGCAGGTCGTTGCGACCGATCAGCTCATCGAGCCGGGCCACCCCAAGCGCACTCAGCAGTTGCCTCACTTCCTCCGCGACGAACAGGAAGAAATTCACCACGTGTTCGGGCAGGCCGGTGAAGCGTTTGCGGAGCGCTTCCTTCTGGGTGGCCACGCCAACGGGGCAATTGTTGGTGTGGCAAACCCTCGCCATGATGCAGCCTTCGGCGATCATGGCCACCGATCCGAAACCAAATTCCTCCGCTCCGAGCAGGGCGGCCACCACCACATCCCAGCCGGTCTTCAGGCCCCCATCCACCCGGAGCAGCACCCGATTCCGCAGGCCGTTGTCGAGCAAGGCCCGGTGCACTTCCGTCAGGCCGAGTTCCCAGGGACTGCCGGCGTGTTTGATTGAACTAAGGGGGGAGGCCCCGGTGCCGCCGTCATGGCCCGAGATTTGAATCACATCGGCGTTGGCCTTGGCTACTCCGGCGGCGATGGTGCCAATACCGATCTCCGCCACCAGCTTCACGGACACCTTGGCCGCTGGGTGCACCTGATGCAAATCAAAGATCAGCTGGGCCAGATCCTCGATGGAATAGATGTCGTGATGGGGAGGCGGTGAAATCAAGGCGACCCCGGGTTTGCTGTGGCGCAGGCCGGCGATGTAGGCATCCACCTTGGGACCGGGAAGCTGGCCGCCCTCGCCAGGTTTGGCTCCCTGGGCCACCTTGATCTCCAATTGCTGGCCACTGCGCAGGTATTCCGCGGTGACACCAAAACGGCCCGAGGCGATCTGCTTGATCGCCGAGCAGGCGGTGTCGCCATTCACCAAGCCGCGCACGGTGGGCAGGGAGGCTGACAGTCCATCGGCGTCGACGTCGTTAAGCACGTGGAACCGCACGGGGTCTTCCCCGCCCTCGCCGCTGTTGCTCTTGCCGCCGATGCGGTTCATGGCCACGGCCAACACTTCATGGGCTTCCCTGGAGAGGGCTCCCAGGCTCATGCCGCCGGTGCAGAAGCGTCGGCAGAGGCTCTCCACGCTCTCCACCTGATCCAGGGGCAACGGAGTGGGCGCGGGGGTGAGCTCCAGCAGGTCGCGCAGGGCGGTGACGGGACGGCCCTCAAGCAACTTTTTGTACGTGGTGAAGTGGTCGTAGCCCGGGCCCGCCGCCACAGCGGCGTGGAGGGCCTTGGCCATCTCCGGGCTGTTCATGTGGAACTCGCCGCCGGTGCGGTACTGCACAAAGCCCATGAACTCCAGCTTTGAGCGATTCAGCTCCGGAAAGGCCTTGGTGTGAAAGGCCAGGGTCTCGCTGGCCAGATCGGTGAGGCTCAGGCCGGCGACACGGCTCGTGGTGCCCCTGAAGGCCAGTTCGATGAGGTCGGCGCCAAGGCCGATGGCTTCAAAAATCTGGGCGCCGTGATAACTGGCGAGGAGGGAGATGCCAATTTTGGAGAGAATTTTTCTCAGGCCATCTTCCAGGGCCTGGCGCACGTTGCTCTGGGCCGCCTCCAAGCTGAGGGCGGGAATCTTGCCCCGTTCAATCAGCGATTGGGTTTTGGGATGGGCGAGCCAATGGCGGGTGGTTTCCCAGGCCAGCCAGGGGCAGACCGCGCTGGCGCCGTAGCCAATCAGGCAGGCTAAATGGTGGGTGCTCCAACATTGGGCCGTTTCGACGACGATGGAGGCTTGCAGGCGCAATCCCTGTCGGAGCAGGTGGTGATGCACGGCCCCCACCGCGAGGAGCGGTGGAATGGTGGTGAACAGGGAACTAATGCCCCCTCCCGCCCGATCGGAGATCACTAGAATCTGGTTGCCCCCCCGCACGGCCGCCTCGGCCTCAAAGGTGAGGCGATCCAGGGCCGTTTTAAGGCCAGACGGGCCTTCGGCCACGGCCAGCAAGGTGGAAAGGGTGGCCAGCCCCTGCTCGCCCAGGGCGTCCAGCTCGGACTCATTGAGCACGGGAGTGGGGAGGCGCAGCACCGCCGCTCCCGCCGGATCGGGCCGAAGGGCGGAGCCGCGACGCCCCAAGTGCATCTCCAGGCTCATCACCAGTTTTTCCCGGAGGGGGTCGATGGGAGGGTTGGTGACCTGGGCGAAGCGTTGCTTGAAGTAGTCGTAGAGCAGGTGGGGACGGCTGGAGAGCACCGCCAAGGGGATGTCGTCCCCCATGCAATAGGTGGGCTCCTTGCCGAGGCTGGCCATCTCCTCAATCACCAGCTCGAGATCCTCGGCCGTGAAGCCGAAGGCCGTTTGCAGCTGGAGCAGCTCCAGCTCGCTGTGGTGCCTTGTGTGCCGCCACTCGCCCTGGGGCAGGCCCCGGCGGTGCTCGGCGAGCCAGGCCGCGTAGGGGTGACGTTCCGCCGCCTCCGCTTTGACATCCCAATTGCGCAGCAGTCGTTTGTTCACCAGGTCGACCGCGAGCATCTGGCCAGGGCCCAGCCTCCCCTTTTCCAGGATCTGGGCTTCCTCCAGCTCCACAACGCCCGTTTCCGAGCCCATCACCACAAATCCATCGCGGGTGACGCAGAAGCGGGCCGGTCGCAAGCCATTGCGGTCGAGGGTGGCTCCCACCGTCCGCCCGTCACTGAACACCAGGAGGGCTGGGCCGTCCCAGGGTTCCTGCAGGCAGGCGTTGTATTCGTAAAACGCCCGGATGGAGGGGCGAGTGTCGAGATCGGGCTGGCCCTGGTAGGCCTCTGGCACCAGGGTGAGCAGGCTGTCGGTGATCGGGCGCCCGCTGCGCACCATCAGCTCCAGGGTGGCGTCGAGGTTCGCGGAGTCGCTGAAGCTGGCGTTCACCAGGGGGCGCAGATCAGCCGCGGCCTCACCCCACACCACCTCGAGGTTGTGTTCGGCGGCGCTGGCCCAGTTGATGTTGCCAAGCAGTGTGTTGATTTCGCCGTTGTGTCCGAGCAGCCGCATCGGCTGGGCCAGGGGCCAGCGGGGGAGCGTGTTGGTGCTGAAGCGGCGGTGATAGACGGCGAAGTTGACATGGAACCGGGGATCGCGAAGGTCGGCGTAGAACCGATCCAGCACCTCCGAGCGCACCATGCCCTTGTACACAACGGTGCGGGCGCTGATGGAGGCGAAATAGAGTTCGGTCGTGCCATTCCCCCAAATCTCCCGCACCCGATCCACGGCCCGGCGCCGCAGGCGGAACAGCAGGGCCTCCACGGCGTCGACATCGGCCGTCACCTGGCTGGAGGCCTCGGGCGCCTCCAGGAGCCATTGCTCGATCACCGGGGCCGTCTGAAGGGCGAGGGGCCCCAGGACGGCTCGATCGACGGGCACGGTTCGCCAGCCATGGCAGCGCAGCCCAAGGTTTTGCGCTTCCTGTTCGCAGATGTCTTTGGCCACCTCACGGCGTTCCCCATCCAAGGGGAGGAACACCATGGCCAGCCCCCGGACGCTCCCGCTCCCCGTGCGGGAGACCTCAGGCCACACCTCCTCCAGGAAGGGCCAGGGAATGGCGGTGAGCAGCCCGGCACCGTCTCCTGAATCCGCGTCACCGCCGCAGCCCCCTCGGTGCTCCATGCACAGCAGCCCCCGCAAGGCCTGTCGCAGGATCCAGTGACTGGGTTGCCCCTCGAGGTGGGCGATGAAGCCCACGCCGCAGGCGTCTTTCTCTCCGCTCACGCCCTCGGGAGGCAAGCTGTCGCTCTGGGGCCAGTTGGCTTTGGAGCGGTTGGCGTCGGAGGGAAGAGGCATGGGCTGTTGAGGGCTGCCGCTGCCAGCAGGCTGGCCTGCGGCATGGAGGAACGTAGCCTTTGTTGAAGGACTTCAATAAAGGATCCTAGGGAGCGGTGCTCATGCACCGTTCACTGGGTCTACCTTTCGGAAACTGAGCTGGCGGGAGAAGGGTGACGATGCTCAAGCCCTCTGTTGGTATTGCCTTCCTCTGCGCCGCGATCACCACCTGGCCGATCCCCCTCTCGGCCGGTCCCGGGCCGCGGCTCCCACTCCCCCCACC
>JBKCPG010000362.1:0-8817 GCA_046309395.1 Cyanobacteriota bacterium
AATCCGCTTCTGGAATCCCGGCCGGAGGGGCGACCATGACACGCAGTCTCTGATTGGGATGCAAGCGGGAATCAATCTGCCGTCAAGGGTTCAGCAGGGCTGAAGTTCGCCTTGAGCCGTCCCGGCCTCTGAACACATACCTCAAGAGAGCTTCCTAGAGGTAAAGGAACCCATGGCGTGAATCCCTCTGCCATGGTCTATTTCATGAGGAGGAAAGATGAACGCAGTCAAGAAACTCTTGTTCTCTTGTCTCGGTTTTCTGGTTGTTCTGAGCTTGTCGTTCGCTTCTTTTCTTGGCCCCATTCCGCTGCCGCTGAGCCCAGCGTACGCCCAAGACATCGGCGAAGCTGCCGCGCTTACTGGCACTTTCTCCATGATCTGGGGAGATGACATTAACGGAAAATCGACCACCATCTATACCCTGACCTCAGCCAAAGGACAACAAACGAGGCTGGAGGTCAGTGATGGCCTATCCAGGCAACTCGGCGGGATGCGGCAGTACATCGGCAAACAGGTCATGGTTCGCGGTTCCTGGATCCCTTCCCCCAATTTCGCTGGATCCCCAGCCTCCGCCAAGTCCCAAGCAGCCAGAATTCTGCGAGTGGAGGCCGTGAAGCTCGCGATTCCCTCCCAATCAAAAGCGCCGGCAGCCAAGCAATCTTCCACGCCCAAAGGGGTCTCTGGATCCCATCCTTGGGTGACGCTCATGTGCAAACTCTCTGATAAACCAGAGGAACCTAAGGATAAAGCCTATTTTGAAGAGATGTACAGTGACTCCAAACCTGGTCTGAACCATTACTGGAAGGACGTCTCCTTTGACACTTTTGACGTCAGTGGCAGCGCTGTGGCTGGGACGGGTTGGTACACGCTTCCCCATGATGATGCCTATTACAACCCAACAGCGACTGAGAAAGGAACTGATCTTGCCAAGTTGAGAGATGACTGTATTGCTGTGGCTGATGCGGATGTGGATTTCTCCAGTTATGACGGAATCAATATGATGTTTAATTTTGATGTTGATCGCGGTTGGGCCTGGGGCAGTCCCGCGGTGTTCCTTACCCTTGATGGGGTCACAACTTCTTGGAGTGTCACATGGGAGCCGCCGTGGGGCTATGCCGATATCTCTGTGATCGCCCATGAAATGGGCCACGGATTTGGGCTGCCCCACTCCACGGCGATCGATTGGTCTTGGACTTATGACAACGCCTGGGATGTCATGAGTCAAGATCGGTACAATTGTTCCTCGGGTAGTGGTTATCTTGACCCCACCTATGGTTGCGTGCCCCAAAACACCATCTCACACAGCAAAAAGTTGTTGGATGTGATCCCAGCGTCCAAGATTCTGACCTTGATTCCAGGGACAAGCGTCACCGTTGATTTGGATGATCTTGCCGCCCCCACATCCACCGGTTACCACATGGTGAGGATACCGATCAGCACCTCTCCATTCAGTTTTTACACAGTGGAAGCCCGGCGACATACAGGCTATGACGCTAAGTTGCCTGGCGAAGCGGTGATTATCCACAAGGTTGAAGGAGATAGCGCTTTGCTCATGCCCAGTGCGAGCTCAACAGATCCCAGTGTGATGTGGACCGTAGGCGAAACCTTTTCAGATGCCGCCAATGGCATTGAGGCGAAGGTCAACGCGACGACGGCCGCTGGTTTCAACCTCTCCTTCTCTTACCGCCCCATCTCTGAGCCGGTGGACACCGTGATGGCGCTTGATCGCTCCGGCAGCATGCTTTGGAGCGTCCCCGGAGAAAACCCCGAGGGGTACCCCACCCGTCGTGAGGCCCTGAGTGCCGGCGTCAGCCGCTTCTTGTCTAACCTCCTGGCCCTCTCCCCTCCAGCTGACAGCACATTGGGGCTCACCTTGTTCAGCAGCAAGGCTCTAGATGTGCCGGCTTTCCCTATCCTCAGAACACCTGTGGACGCGGCCCTGGCCACTGAGGTCTCTGGCGAAATTGGGCCGGCGGCTCCAGCCCATTCAGCGGCTCCTGGTTGTGATCTAAGCACCTCGCCAGACAATTGTGAGTGGCGCACCACCTCCATTGGGGCGGCGCTTCAGGATGGCCTGGCCAAACTCGCTGGTGGCCTAGTTTCCCATGGCAAATCCCTTGTCCTCTTTACGGATGGTGAGCAAAATACAGCGCCATTTGTGACGAGCGATGGCAAGAAAATCTGCCCCGCTTCTTCCGATCCAGCGGCTTGCGTCGCCGAACCTGAAATTAGTCCAGATGTTCGAATTATTTCTGTTGGCATTGGTGATCCATCCAGCACCTACCATACGCTGTTGCAAAATCTTGCCAAGGAAAGTCGGTTTGGCACTTATATCTCAGCCAACACCACGACCCCCGACGACTTTCCCTGCTCTGGTAGTCTTTCGGAAGCCTTCCAGTGTGTTGCAAGCTATACTCTGGCTGGCAATAGTCCGCAGATGGTGTCCTACTCTAGCGGCACCCTGACAGATACTCCCCAGGCGCTGAACTCATTTGCACTCAACGCTGGTGTCAAGATGTTGTTGCTCAGCATCACCTTTGATCAAGCGATCGACCCCGTAACGCTTCAAGATCTGACTGGCTGGATCGTGATCAACAAAGATTCAGTTGATGTCACCAAGTCCTTCCAGATTGTCGGCGACAATGGGCCCGCAAATCAGGTCCTTCTCAAGGCTAGTTTCCCGGGTGCCGCAAAGGGCAAAGCCAGCTCTTTCCAGCCCCAAGGGACTTACCAGGTCACCCTCAGCAAACCCAGTGGCCTCTCAGGCAATCTCGCCTACAAGGCCCTCTCTATTGTCGATGATGAAAGTCTGACCATGTCCTGGGCTGTCGAGGAGCCCTCCAATCCACGGGCGGATGAAGCCTTCCTTCCCTCCATCCGGCTGGCTTGGCTGGGGATGCCCTTGGACAACGCCACAGTCACGGCTCGAGTGCTGCGTCCCGGCGATGATCTAGGGGATGTGTTAGCCAAGATGCCTGATGTGGATCCCAAGCGCTCCTTGGCCGGAGGGGAAAGCGCGACCGCTGGCCAGCTGAAATATCTCTCCCTGTTAAACGATCGTCAACTGGTGCAAAAGATCGTGCCAACAAGTGGGGAACAACCGATGCCATACCGGGGCAGTGGCACCTATGACACCTCGTACAACCCCAACTTGGTCTCAGGGGTTTACCAGATTCGCTACGACGTTGAGGCGGATGCCGGAGCCTACGGCAAGGTCCAGCGTGTCGCCGTGCAAAGCGTCTATGTGCGGCCTGGTCAACTCTCTCTTGACACCTCCGTCATCGGCAGAACCCTTCGTGACAAGGTCCTCAGAGTGACGTTGCGCCCCAAAACCAGCTCTGGCAAACTCATTGGTCCAGGCCAGCTCAGTGCGTTCACCATCAAGTCGCGGGATGGTGAACAAGTGAACGTACGAGAAGTCGGGCAGGGCGGCACCTACGAGGTGGTGCTCACGGGTGATTTGGATCAGACGATCAATGTGGACTACCTGGGGCAACCCCTCTATGTCGGCAAGGCATCTGATTTCGGACGTCCCACCTATTGGAGATGGCTCCTTTACCTGCTCATCGCTGTTCTGATCCTCCTGATCCTTTGGTGGATATGGCGAACCATCGCCGCCAAACCATGATGATCTTGCTGTTTCCAACATGGCGCTCTCTCTAACCGCACCATGCCTTAGACATTCAATCCTGGGAGTTGCTCTTGTCCGTTGATCTTACTTTCCTTGATTGTTCTTTCGCCCTGTCCTCCCCCCCTCTGGCTTGGGTGCTCCTGCCCGACTCTGGCTGTCTCCAAAGAGCCCCACGTTTTGGGGGATCATTTCCCCTGGGTCGTGGAAACTGAATCAAGCGGATCGGCAAGACGCGCCATGGACCAGGGTTCAGTCGCCGCATGGCCCTGCTTGAGCGTTTTCCGATTCAGGTCCATAGCGGCCGACCTGGCCAGGCGCTAATCCCCTATCTCCCCTCTACGCCGGTTGGTTCCCCCATTCACCTCAAGCTGGTGGTGGCTTCTCTTGTTCGTCGCGCCCCTGGCCCCGCTGATCGGGGTGCCACCTGCCCTCTGGAGCCCCAGTGGACCCGTTTCTACCCAGCCCTCTTCCATCCTCAACCGCCCATGACTCGGCCTGCTCCCTGGCCATCTGGCTTCCCATGCGCCTTGGATCACTGAATGACAGAGTGAGAGAACGCCCCGCGATCACCGCATCCATGTCCGTTCTTCCATGGAGTGTCCTGCTTGTCCTGCTGACATCGGTTGCCGGCTTGCCCATGCTGACGCCGGCGCTGGATGGGGTTGTCACCCCCCTCCAGGCCGCACCCGTCGTGCCAAGTTCCCAGACTCTCCCCGCTGCCCAACAGCAGACGGCCGCCGCGATTGATCAGGCTTTTGAACGGCAGGTGCTCGACGTCATCCGACGCCACCCCAAAGTGCTCATCGAAGCGCTTAACGCCTACGAACGCCAACAGCAAGAGGCCCAACTCCAGGAGCAAAGTCGCCAGTTGCGCCAGCTATACCCCCGCCCCAGTGATCTGATCGGCGCATCACCCAAGCGCGGCGTTGGCAAAACCATCGTGGTGGAGTTTTCCGACTTCCAATGCCCCTATTGCGCCAAGGCCCATGAAGAACTCCAAGCTCTCCTTCAGCGGCGCGGCAAGGATGTCACTTTTGTCTACAAACATTTCCCCCTCAGCCAAATTCATCCCCAAGCCTTGCCAGCGGCCCGCGCGGCCTGGGCCGCTGGTCGTCAGGGCCAATTCTGGGCCTACCACGATGCCCTCTTCGCCAACCAAAACCGCCTGGGGGATCCCCTCTACCGCGAAATCGCCACCGCTCTCAAGCTCAACCTGGAGCGGTTCGATCAGGATCGTCGAGATCCCGCCTCCCTCCAGGCGATCCAAGCCGATCTTGATCAAGCCGAGCGCCTCGGCCTCAATGGCACGCCAACACTCGTGATCAATCAGCGGTTTTTGATGGGCCCCATCACGGTGGAGACCCTGGAGAAGCAGCTCGACCAGGAGCTCACCGCCAACCCATCCAAATCCTGACGGATCCCGCGGCCAAAGATGCGAACTCTCTTCCCTCTCGCGCGAGCTGCCAGCCACCGGTTTGACGTTCCGTGCCTTCGAGCTGTGCCATCGAGATTCCGCCCGCAAGCCCCCCTTGACAGCCCTTCCTCCTTCACCGAGCCCTGCCATGATCCGCCGTCCCCCGACCTCTCCCCTCACCCTCGCGGCACTCTTGGCAGCCAGCCTGGTTGGGCTCTTCGGTCGCGCCCAGGCGTCCACTTACCGCAGCGCCAACAGCAACACCGTGTTGGTGTTGGCGGAAGGCAGGGGTTCGCCCACCAATCCGCGGGGCTTCTACTTCACCACAATCGCTGGCCGGGAATGGAAAGGCTTGGTGGCCATCAACCAGGTGAGCGCGGGAGCTGGCAGCGTTGTTTTGGTGGGCACATTCCGGGATGTCGCCATCGGCCCTGGTCCAGCGCTGAGTTGCGAAGGAAACATTCGCATCCGCCGAACCAATCTGGGCATCAACCCCCCTTCCTCCCCCATCACGGCGAATGCCGTCTGGGACATCACCGGAGGCCGGGGATGTCCATCCGTTGGCCAAATCGCCATGGTCTCCCTGGTGGAACCCTTGCCTCGTCCTGATCGCCTGGGCAACTTCAACGCCGCAAATTCCAACACCTTCCGCTCGGAAACCAGTGGCGACGGCACCTGGCCCGCCTGGCGTGTGGTGTCGGCGGATGGGCAGCTCAATTGCCGCGCCACCCCCAATGGCGCCATCAAGAAGGTGTACAAGGCCAAGCAGCGCGTTGAGCCTGAATTGCGGGGTGTCAATGCTTTCGTTCTCTCCAACGGCTCTCCCTGGCTGCTCACCACCAATGCCTGCTACGTACGGGCCAATGCTCTCTATCTGGAGCCGATTTCCATCCCCCTCTAACGTCCTCTTCCCCTTGCCCCCATCCCCTACGCCAACAAAAAAAGCCCCGCTTCCAAGAGCGGGGCTTGTTTCGTGACGCCATGACTCATGCCATGCGCTTACGCCAGAACCAGGTGCGCGGCCAAGTTGAAACCAACGGGTAGGTTGGCCAATGTCGCGAATTGCTGCCCGTTGAAGGCAAGGGCTCCATTGACGCTGTTGTAAGTGAATTGGCTGATTGAAGTTGCGTTGAAGCCTGATTTGTCAACCCGGATCTTGTCATTCAATCGATCGAAGTCCATGATTCTGTCTATTCCCTCGCCGAGGCGATAGAACGCGAAGACATCCGCTCCTTGGCCACCCGTCAGCACATCATTACTGATGTCCCTCGTACCGTCGCCGAAAGCCGTGCCACCGGTCAGCACATCATCGCCAGCGCCACCCACCAGGCTGTCGACGCCGGAGCCACCCGTCAGCACATCCCTGAGACCACTGCCCACAATCGTGTCGTTGCCTTCGCCACCACGGGCCGCGAAGGGCAGGCCGTCCGCGGCGGCGGCGGTGAACCCCGTGAGATTGATGCTGTCATTGAACTTGCTGCCAATGACAGATTCCACATTATTGATGGATTTACCAGCGGAAAATGCCACACCCTTGGAGAGCAAGGCGAAGCTGACTTGGTCATAACCTGTCCCACCGTCCACATAGTCCCCAACGCGACCGACCACAATGTAATCATCTCCTGATCCCCCATAGATCGCGGTGGCTCCGTTGGTCCTTCCCTTGAGGATGTCATTCCCATCATTCCCATAGATACTGACGGTACCCTTGCTCGTGTTTGTATTCGAGACAAAGATATGCTCGCCGGCCATTGTGCCGTTGTAGGTCATTCCCGTCACAGCGGTGCTGTTTTTGACCGCTGTGCCAATCGAGGCATTTGCCGTTCCCCATGAGCCTTGTGTTGGACTGGTGCGCAAGAGGCTCTCGATAAACTGAGTAATACCAATGTTTTGGCTATTGAGTTTGGCGACTGTATCGTTGGAGAAACTCATGCGCAGGAATGTGGACGCCTGATTGGTCTGATTGTTGTAGGACAGCTCAACAGATGTTTGACCAAGGGCATTGGTTGCCAAGCGTGTTCCATAGCTCTCGTTGAGTCCCAGTTTGGGCAGCAAGATCACGTCTATCCCAGGCTCAAAATCGAGAATCTCAACCAACGAGCGACTTTGGGTGATGTTTACTGTACCCCATCCGTTGCTTCCCTGGCCATCAAAGAAATTGCCAATCTCACTCAGTGAGTTTTGGAACTCCTCGATATCGTAGTTGTAATTGAGTCCAATATTAGCCCGATCATTTGCCAGGTGGGCCGTAGTCGCGATGACATTGATGGCTGCTTCGGCCGCATTGGACCCGTAGGGAAGCGCACCGGACAGGGTCGAGGCCGCCGCCGCCGCGTAATCGATGCCAGCGGCTATGACGGCGGAGGTGATATCGGCGTTAAAACGTTTTTCTCTGACATCCCAGTCGGGAGTCACAAGCAGCTCAGCCAGAGTCCGTAGCTTGCCGGCGTTGAAGTCCAACCCAACAATTCCAGAAGCGGGCTGAATGGATACATTAAAAATGTCCGCACCACCTCCACCATAAACTTGTTGAGATGTTGTCAGGCCATCATAAGATTGTAGCTGGAAGATGTCGTTGTCATTGCCACCAACTGCCGTGATGTTGACGTTGTTTGGCTTTTCCAGCGTAAAAAACTGTGAACCGTTCTTGCCAACCGCTCTGACCTCGTTGATCTCCACAATGCCTCGCAGTGAGGTGGACCCGGAGAAGTCATTCCAGAGGCCAGGGCCGCCAAAGTTCATGCCAACATAATCCTCATTGCCAAGATTGTTGGGTTCCCCCAGAAGCCAACTGGTGTAGTTGGAGCTTTCGCCGCTGATCCACTTGAATTCCCCTTCCTTCACCTTATCGGTCAGGCCTGTCCACAGAGATTCCGAACCCCCGAAGGTGGAAACGAGATAATCCCGCTCGGCGGCTGAATTGATGGTGACCAGATTCCCTCCCAGGGCCAGGGCCAGGGCCTGAGCCTGCGCTTGCTCCCAGGTTGCCGCTCCAGTCAACAGATACTTACTGCCTTGCCATTCGAAATACTTATTCTCCACGATTCCACGAAACGGCCCATCACCATTGCTGTCGTTCCATTTCCCAGCGGTACCAAAGTTCATGCTTACATAGTCCTCATTACCATGATTGTTGGGTTCTCCTGGAGCCCAGTTGGTATAGGTGGAGGTTTCGCCATTCGCCCAACGGAATTCTCCTTCCGTCGTTTTGTCGCTCAGTCCAATCCAAAACTGTTGCTCAGGGCCAAATTGGCTGGTCAGAAACTCTTGTTCCTGCTGGGAGTTGATGGTCACCAAATGGCCGCCAAGGCTTTGGGCCTGGGCCTGGTTCTGCTCCCAAGAGCCTATGTCCAGCAGGCGGTAGAACGAGCCGTTGGATTGGCGGTAGCCCCGCGGAGTGCTGATGGACGAATTGAAGCCGTAAGCATCAATCCCCTCAGAGCCACTTGTTTTGACGATAGCTGTGGTGTTGGCGAAGATGTCGCGTCCCGCTGTTCCACCATTGTTGGCGCCACCTCCACCGGAGGTGCTGTTGCCCTGGAACACACTGTTGAACGACGTCAGGCTGGCGCCGTTGTTGACGAAAATCGCCCCTCCCAGCCCAGCGCCGCCTCCTCCTAGGCCACTCCAACGGCTGGATCCGCCGGACCCGTTGCTTCCGTTTCCACCGAAAAGGCCACCGTTCCCTCCCGTTCCGCCCGCGCCATACTCATGTTCGAAGACGTCGTCGTAATCATCGCCACCACCGCCCCCGGCACCGCCGCCCGCGCCG
>JBKCPG010000363.1:0-3545 GCA_046309395.1 Cyanobacteriota bacterium
GGGGTGGGCGACGCCAAGGCGTCCCGGGGAGGGAGGGCCGCCAGCGGGTTGGAGGAGGCGGACCGGGAGAGGCCGGTGGTACGGCAACCCTCAGGGCTGAAGGGCCCACGTGGCGATACCTTCAATAGAGTAATCCCCACCTTTGCCCCGGCCCATGGGCTTCTTCGATCGGCTCAGCCGTCTGCTCCGCGCCAACCTCAACGATTTGGTGAGCAAGGCGGAGGACCCCGCCAAGATTCTCGACCAGTCGCTGGCCGACATGCAAGCCGACCTGGTGAAGCTCCGCCAGGCCGTGGCCACCGCCATCGCCAGTCAGCGGCGCCTTCAAAACCAGGCTGAACAGGCGGAGACCCAGGCCAAAGCCTGGTATCAGCGCGCGGAGGTCGCCCTGCAAAAGGGGGAAGAGTCGTTGGCCCGGGAGGCGCTCTCCCGCCGCAAGACCTACCAGGAGACCGCCACGGCCCTGAACAACCAGATCAACAGCCAGGCCTCCCAGGTGGAAACCCTGAAGAAGAGCCTCACGGCGCTGGAAGCCAAAATCGCCGAGGCCAAGACCAAAAAAGACATGCTCAAGGCCCGGGCCCAGGCGGCCGAGGCCCAAGAACAACTGCAAACAGCGGTCAACAACCTTGGCACCAACAACGCCATGGCCGCCTTTGAGCAAATGGAAGAGAAGGTGTTGAGCCTGGAGGCCCGAAGCCAGGCGGCCGCCGAGTTGGCCGGAGCCGATCTCGAATCCCAGTTCGCGGCATTGGAGGGCACCGATGTCGACGACGAACTCGCCGCGCTCAAGCAGCGCCTGGAAGGCGGTTCCAATCCCATCCAGCTCCCCGCGGCCAATGGTCCAGCCCCCCAGCTCGAACCGGTCCAAGCGGCTGAGGTGGACGCGGAGCTTTTGGAACTCAAGCGCTCGATCGACAAGCTTTGATGCCGGGGCTTCCCCCGCCGCGCCGGTGTCCAAGTTGGCTCCATACAATCAGACCAGTGCAGAGCTGGTTCCGTGGCCGATCCCCCAAACCTTCACTCCCCTGGCGTCTACACCCTCACTGACGCCTTGGTGGAGGAGGGGGCCCTCAACCACCCTGGTCTCCTCTTATTGGATGTCTGGGCGGACTGGTGTGGTCCCTGTCGTCTGATGGCGCCCATGATGGATTGGGCCGCGACCACCTATGGCGATCGTCTGCGCGTCGCCAAGCTCGAGGCCGATCCCAATCCTCGGACCCTCAACGAGTTGGATGTGAAAGGTCTTCCCACTTTGATCCTCTTTCAAAGTGGCAAGGAAATCGATCGTCATGAGGGAGCCATCCCCCAATCCCAGCTCAAGGCCTTCCTCGACAAGCACTTCTGAAGGTGGGGATGCCCATTTCCGAGAGGGTGTCCAAGCTTGGGAGCGGAGTGTTTGCTCGCAACGACCTGCGCAAGGCCGCCTATATCCGAGGTCGTACCCAGCCCGGGTCGCGCCTCGACCCGGGTCCCCTGATCGATCTCTCCTTGGGGTCCACCGATCTGGCTCCTCCGCCGGTGGCCGTGAACGCCATGGCCGAGGCCCTGCGAACACCCGCCAGTGCCGCCTATTGCCTCCATGCCGCCACCCTTCCTTTCCGCGAGGCGGTGGCCTCCTGGGTGCGCCGTCGTTTCGGGGTGGAGGTGGATCCTGAGCGGGAAGTGTTGCTGTTGATCGGCTCCCAGGAGGGCACGGCCCATCTTCCCTTGGCGGTCCTCAACCCCGGCGACCCCGCCCTTCTTCTCGACCCCTGCTATCCCTCTCACTTGGGGGGACTCCATCTGGCCTCGGCCACTCCCGTGACCCTGCCCCTGGAGGCGGAACGGGGGTGGCGACCCGCTTTTGAGCGCTTGCCGGCCAGCGCCTGGGATTCGCTGCGGCTCATGGTGCTGGGCTTCCCCCACAATCCCACCGCCACCACCGGTGATCAGACCTGGCTGGAGGAGGCGATGGACCGGGCCCTCGCCCATGAGGTGGTGCTGCTGCATGACAACCCCTACGTGGATCTCGCCCTGGAAGGGACCGCCCCTTCCCTGCTGCGTCACCCCCACTGGCGTCGCGGTGGCATTGAACTCTTTTCTTTCTCCAAAAGTTGGTGCCTGGGGGGCTACCGCCTCGCTTTTGCCGTGGGGGCTGAACCGTTGATCGCCGCCCTGCGCCAGCTCAAGGGGGTGGTGGATTTCAACCAGTCGCTCGCCCTCCAGGCGGGAGCCATCGCCGCCCTCGACCATGCTCCCGAGTGGCCGGCCCGAATCCGTGAGGTGTACCGGGAGCGGCGGGATCGCATGGCGATCGCTTTGGAGGCGGCTGGCTGGGTGGTGCCGCGTCCCTCCATGGCCCTCTATCTCTGGCTGCCGCTGCCAGAGGTGGCCCGCGAGCGGGGCTTCTCCTGTGAAGACCTCTGTGCCGCTCTTCTGGAGGCCACAGGTGTTTGTCTCACACCGGGCAGAGGTTTTGGACCCGGTGGGGAGGGTTGGCTTCGCCTGGCCCTGGTGCATCCCCTGAGCACCTTGGAAGAGGCCGCCGCGCGAATGGGGCGTTGGTTGGCTGGCCTATGAGGGCCCCTCGCCGATGGCAGGTGCGCGCCCTTCCCGTCTGTGCCAGCACGGAAAGGGAGCTGGGCCGCTGGTTGGACCAGCTCCCCGAAGGGGCTCCCTTGCGGCTGGAGCGTCCCCGAGCCGTGGTGGCCCGGCGTCAGCGGTTTGGCCGTGGCCAGCATGGCCGGAGCTGGTGGTCGCCGCCTGGAGGGGTGTGGATCAGCGCGGCGTTGCCCTGGGCCCCCGCGGCATCCCTTGCGGCCGCTCCGGGGTTGGCCGTGGCCGTGGCTCTTCTGCGCCAGCTGGAAGCTTGGGGGCTGGAGGTTCGGCTGAAATGGCCCAACGATCTGCTCGCCCGGGGGAGGGACGGGCGATGGCGAAAGCTGGCCGGGCTCTTGTCCGGGCTGCGGCTGAGGGGAGCCAGCGTCCGTTGGGCCCGGATCGGACTTGGCCTCAATGGCTGCAACCCCGTGCCAGAGGGGGCGACCAACCTGGCCCCCTTTCTGGGCAAGGCCCGCGCGCGACCCAGGAGCTTGCTGCCAAAGGTGTTGGACGCCCTGGAATGGGCCATCGCCCGCGCCTCTGAGCCCGAGTTCATCCGCGGGGAAGCCGAATCGCGCCTCTGGCTTCCCAGCCAGCGGCTGCGGATCGGGGGGGAGTGGTGGCACATCCAAGGGCTCACCCGCCAGGGGGGATTGGCCTTGCGGTCCGAGGATGGCCGGCCCCGCGTCCTGCACTCTTCCTGGCCAGATCGGGGCGGTGGTCCTTACATTGGCGCCGATGGTGTGAGGGGATGGTGACGTCTCCCAACCTCTTCGGTTTCCTCCCCTCCCGTCCTTCCCGGCCCAAAGTCGCCCCCATGCCCCATCGCCTTCGCCCCCTGCTCCTGGCAGCCGCCTTGGGGACCCCCTTGGTCGGCACCTCCCTGGCCCTGGCCCAGTCAGAGCTGGTGGTTCCTCCCGCGGAAGAAGCGGTGGCACCAGCCCCTCCGGTGGTCGCCCCAC
>JBKCPG010000364.1:0-2727 GCA_046309395.1 Cyanobacteriota bacterium
ACCCGTCCCTGAATCCCCTCCCATGCCCCTGTCCCGTTCCGCTGGCCTGCTGGCGTTCCTGCTGGCCCTGCCCCCCCTGGCCCTGCTGGCGCCCCCGGCCGCCGAAGCCGCCGCGACGGCGGCCGCTCCCCAGGCCAGCCCGGCTCCAGGCGAGGCCATGGAGGCCCGGCTCCGGCGTTTGTCAGAGGCCATTCGCTCTCGCGCCGAACAGCTTCCCGCCGATCAGCGGGGAGCCGTGGAGGGCGAGCCCTGGCTGGCGGCCGGGGCCTGGGGGAACGGACGTGGCCGCGGCTGGGTGAACCGGGGCTGGCCCAATCGGGTCCAAGGCGGCTCCTATTACGGCCGCCCGGTGTGGGCCAACTTCCGGCCGGGTTGGGGCAACTTCCGCAATGGCCCTGGCTTTCTGAATTGGTAGCCAGCCGCCATGGAGCTCAGCTCGCCCGCTTCTGTCGGGCCCCTGGAGTTGTTGGTGGTGCAGGCCACGCCCTATTGCAATCTGGATTGCGATTACTGCTACCTGCCGGATCGCCACGACCGCCGGCGGTTGGATCCGGCCCTGCTGGATCCCATCCTCGACATGGTGTTGAGCAGCCCGTATGTGGCGGAGGAGTTCACGCTCCTGTGGCACGCGGGGGAGCCGCTGATGGTGCCGCCCGCCTTCTACGACGAGGCGAGCCGCCGCGTCGCCGCCGCCCTGGCGCGCCATGGCCGCGGGGAGGTGCGGGTCAGCCAGGCGATCCAAACCAACGCCACGGTGATCGATGAGCGCTGGTGCGCCTGTTTCGCCCGCAACGGCATCCAGGTGGGCGTGAGCCTCGATGGGCCCGCCTTTCTCCATGACGCCCACCGCCGCACCCGCGCGGGGCTGGGCAGCCATGCCGCCACCATGCGGGGCATCGCCCAGCTGCAACGCCACGGCATCCCGTTTCAGGTGATCAGCGTGCTCACCGCCGCCGCGCTCGACCATCCCGACGCCCTCTTTGCGTTTTTTGTGGAGCACGGCATCGGTGATGTGGGCTTCAACATCGAGGAAACGGAGGGCGCCAACCGCCTCTCCAGTCTGGATCAGCCGGGGCTGGAGGCCCGTTGGCGGGCCTTTCTGGAGCGCTTCTGGGACCTCTGCGCCAGCCATCCGGGCGCCTTGCGGCTGCGGGAATTTGAAACCCTCTGCGGCCAGGTGGTGGGCGAGAGCCGCATGGACCACACCGACATGAACCGGCCGTTTGTGATCCTCAGCGTGGACGTGGAGGGCCGCTTTTCCACCTTCGATCCCGAGCTGCTGGGGGTGCGCGCCGAGCGCTATGGCGACTTCGCCCTGGGCCAGGCGGGCCGAGACAGCCTGGAATCGGTGCTCACCACCGCCGCCTTCCAGCGCATCGCCGCCGACATGGCCGCCGGCGTGGAGGAGTGCCGCCGCACCTGCGACCACTTCGCCCTGTGCGGCGGCGGAGCCGGCAGCAACAAGTATTGGGAGAAGGGCACCCTGGCCTGCGCCGAAACCCAGGCCTGCCGCTGGCGGGTGAAGGTGATGGCCGATGTGGTGCTCTCCGGGCTGGAGCGGTCGCTGGGGTTGGGGGTTCCCGGGCAACCCTGAGGCGCCATCCCCTTCAGGCGCGCGCCCCCGGATGGCGCTACAACCTGATCAGCGCCCCGCGATCATGGTTGTCCTCCGTCGCCGTTTGGCTTTCGGCCCGCCGCCACGCACCCGCGCCCTGCCTTGGGCGCTCGCCCTCCTGGCCCTGAGCCTTCCGGTTTGGGGGTGGCCAGCGGCCTGGGGGAAGGACAGCAACAAAACCATGTGCTGCAGGACCTCCGGGGGGACCCGTGGCACTTGCCTCAATCTCTGGGCCCATCTTGTGCCTCCCGGCAACAGGGTGCATCCCGGGGCCAGCCGCGTGATCGCCCTGCTGCAGGGGGTCTCCCCCACCCCCACCGAAATCACCGTGCGTTTTTCCACCCTGGCCGGGGATCTCGTGGGGGAGCAGACCCTTCCAGCCCGGGGCGTGGGTGTGCGGCTGCTCACGCTGCCCGCGGCTGATCGCCCCCCCCTCAACCAGCCCCTGATCTGGGAGAGCTTTCCCACCTGCCAGCCCAACAAGCCCCCCACCCGAAGCGCGATGGTGGTCGTTCCGGATCCAGGGCTCAGCGACAGCCAGAGGCGGCTGGTGGCTCTGCGCCAGTCCTGTGGGGGGACGGTGGCCGCCGCTCCCTTGCTGCGCGCTCTCGAGCTGGATGACTTCAGCGCCAAGCTGCCCCCCACCCTCCCTGTGCATTGCCACACCCTCACGCTCGACTCTCTCGGGATCAGGGGGGACCAAGGGAACGGATCCACTCCCTGAGGTCGGCCGGCAGCACGGTGAACACGATCCGCACGCTTCCCTCCAACCGCTGACGCACCTTGCCATGGGCCTCGCCGCTGATCCCCGGGAAGCGCAGCACCAGGTTCATGAAGGGCTCCAGTGGGCTCCCCCGCGTCTCGATCCAGGCCTCCCGCTCCGCCAGATGGGTGAGCACCGCGGGCTCAGGGGGACCCTGGTCATGCTTTCCCGTGAGAACCCGGTAGCAAATCTCCAACGGCTCCCTCAGGGCCGCCCGCGGGGAGAGCGGGCTTGGCAACACCAGGTTGTGGCTCCCCGCGATGGCGCCAATGGAGGAGATCCTCAACGGCTGGCTGGATCCCTTCACCGCCAATCGGTATTCCGCGTCGATTCGCAGCGGGGCCCGCAC
>JBKCPG010000365.1:0-16668 GCA_046309395.1 Cyanobacteriota bacterium
ACCCCGTCCCTCCCCCGCGGTGAAGGCTCGCAGTTGGCGCCAGGCCGCGGCCTCCCCCGGCCGGCAGGGGCACAGGGCTGCCCCCTCAAACAGGGGGCCCAGCTCCCCGCCCTCCGGCACCGCCCCCAGCAGGGGCAGGCCCTCCCAGATCCGTCGCCTCTCCACGGGCCAATCGGCCCCCATCCCCTCCGCTCCGGCGGGCAGATCCACCAGCCCGCTCGGGGCCGCCACCGGGTCGAGACCCCCCTTGGCGGCGGATCCCCGCGCCGCCCGGCTCTCCACCAGGCGCCGCCAGTTGCGCTGGAAAGGGCCGTACACCCGATAGGGCTCCCCGGCCCCCGTGCGCGGGGCCTCGGGCGGCACCAGCAGCTGGTCCCAGTCCACCAGCACCCGGAGGCCCCGGGCCCGCAGAGCGGCCGACACCCGCTGATCCCGCGCCCGCCCGTAGGGTTCCACGTCCCTGTTCCAGGCCACCACCTCCGCCCCGATCGCCTCCGCCAACAGGGGCACCACCTCCGCCGGATCCCCCCGCGCCACCAGCAGTCGGCTCCCCGCCTCCCGCCAGCGCTCGGCCAGCTCGGCCAGGCTGTCCCGCAGAAACCAAAGCCGCGCCGGCGCCACGCCCGGAGCGGAGAGGATCGCCGGATCCAGCACAAACACCCCGGTCAAGGCGGGGGTGGCCCCGCGGGCGGCCGCCAGGCCAAGGTTGTCGGCCAGGCGCAGGTCGCGCCGGTGCCAAAACAGCCAGCGGGGAGGGGTGCCCATCACACCCTCCAATGGGAACGGGCCAGAAACCAGGCGCTCACCACGCGGCCATCCACGGCCTCCTCCACATCGCTCAAGAAGGCCTCCAACTCCGGCGCCGTGGGGCGCCACACCCGCCAACCGCTCCCCTCCCCGGCGTCGGCGGGTTGGCCCTCCGGCCCCTCAACCTCCCAGAGCCCCACGGTCATGCGCTCATCGGAATATCCCGGATTCGGCCGCAGCACCCCCAGGGTCCGCCAGCTCCCGCCGCCCTGGCCGGCGAGCTCCCGCGCCAACCGCGCCCCGCCCTCGGCGGGAGATTCCCCCGGACCCAGCGGGCCACAGGGAAACTCCACCACCCAGCGGCCCACCGCCGGGCGGTAGCGCCGCACCAGCAGCACCCGCCCATCCGCGCGGTGGGGCACCACCAGCACGGTGGGGGGATGGCGCAGCCAGCCGAAACTGGCCTCCAGGCCCATGGGCAGCCGCAGGCGCTCTCTCACGAAACGGCAGTCGCCCGCCGCCAGCTCCGCCTCGATGGCCAGGCGCTCGTGGGTGTCGGGCTGGGAAGGGGCCATGGCGAACGCCCCCTAAACCCGCAGCAGCTGCCGCGCCCGATACCAGGCCGTCACGCTCTTGCCATCCAGGGCCTCGTCGCCGCTGGCGATGGCCGCGTCCAGCTGGTCGGGCTCCATCAGCAACACCTCCAGATCTTCGTCGTCGTCGCCAGGGGGGGGCTCATCCAGGGGGGTGAGGCCGCGGGCGAGAAACAAATGGATCACCTCATCGGAATAGCCCGGGCAGGGCAACATGGCTCCCAACGACTCCCACTGGTGGGCGGCGTAGCCCGTTTCCTCCCGCAGCTCCCGCTCCATCGTGCTCAGGGGATCCTCCCCTGGATCGAGGGTGCCCGCGGGAAATTCCAGCAGACGGCAGGCCACGGCAAAACGGTATTGGCGCAACATCACCACCCGGCCGTCGTCGAGCACCGGCACCGCCAAGGAGGCTCCGGGATGGCGGATCACCCCGAAGGTGGCCTCCAATCCACTGGGCAGGGCGTAGCGGTTGAGCTCAAAACGAATCTTGCGGGCATCCAGCGACGCCAGGGTGTCGAGATGGCGCGAAGGCTCAGGGGGAGGCAGGGGCGCCATCGAACAGAAAGCTCGCACGATGGACGCCAGCATGCCGCACCCCCCTCAATCGTCGCGGCCCCGATGGGCCAGCAGCTGGCGGCACACCATCGCCGCCGAGGTGCTCACCCCGGCCGTTCCCTCGCCGGGATGGAGCGAATCGCCGCAGAGCCACAGGCCCGGCAGGGGGGTGCGGCTGGCCAGCCCGAAGGGCCCGAAGCGGCTTGGATGCTGGCCCAGCCCACCCACGTAGCCCCAGGGCCGACCGGTCCACCCCCGCCATCCCCGGGGCGTGGCCAGCTCGGCGTGGCGCCAATCGGCCGCCTCCAACCCCAGCAGCCTCCCCAACCCGGTCTGAATCCCCGCCATCGCCGCCCGCTTCCGCGCCTGGTAGTCGCTCTCCTCCCCGCCAAACCAGGGCCGGGCCGGGGTGAACACGCTGGCGATCACCGTGGCTTCCCCCGCCGGCGCCCGCCCATCCCCCTCCTGGCTCAGCGAAACAAACAGGGGCCCGGGATCGGCCCAATCCAGCTGCAGGTGGCTGGCCACGCCGGCGGGCAACCGCCTCCGCTCCACAGCCCCGTACAACACCAGGGCGCCACTGGGTTCATGGAGGCCCTCCAACCGGCGCCGGTACCCCGCGGGCAGGGCCTCCCCCAGCAACCCAGGCAGGGTTTGGGGCGGCAGGCTCACCACCACATCCCGGGCCTCCAACGAGAAGGGCGCCCCGCCAGGGCCTTCCCCCTCCACCAGCCAGGAGCCATCTCGCTCCCGGGGCGGCCGCAACCCCGTCACCCGATGGCGAAGCCGCAGCTCGCCCCCGGATGCCGCCAGAGCGGTTTCCAGCGCTGTGCTGAGGGCTTGCATCGAGCCCAGGGGATGCCAGAGACCCCGGGGCTCCCGCGCCACCGCGAGCACCGTGGCCCCGTAAAGCGCCGCCGTGCGGTCGGCGGGCTCCTGGGAATAGAGCTGGAGCTGCAAATCCAAAAAGCGCCGCAGGCGGGGCCCTCCCTCCCCGCCGGAGGCGCCCGTGAGCCGCAAGAGATCCGCCACGGTGCTGGTGGTGAACACCCCCGTGGCGAGCACGGCCGGATCCAGGGCGGCCACGAGCTGGCGCAGGTCCCACCAGGAGCGGGGCGGCAGGATCGGATCCCGATCGGCGAACGCCCAGGTCACCCGCTGGAGCGCGTCGCAGAGCCTCCAAAACGCCCCACCGCCTGGAAACTGCCGGTCCCGCTCCGCCCGCCAGCGCTCCGGATCCCGCCAAAGGGCCACGGGGGGCAGGCCATCCGCCAGATCCACCACGCAGCCCGGATCCAAAGGGGTGGCTCGCGGGGGATCCACTCCGAGCCGGGCAAAGAGGCGCTGGTGGATGCCGCCGGGCTCCAGGCCGGCCACCTGGGTGGCCCCCACGTCAAACACATAGGGGCCGCGCCGAAAGGTGCCCGCGCACCCCCCAGTTTGATAATGCGCCTCCAGGAGCCGCACCCCCAGGCCCTGGCGGGCCAGCAGCGCCGCCGCCGTCAACCCGGCGATGCCGGCCCCCACCACCAGCACATCGGTCATGGCCGTGGAGCATAGAGTTTTTCCGGCTTGCATCCCCCGCGCCCATGCCTCCCCCCGGTGTCGACCCCCTCGACTCCTGGCTGCGGGAGCGGCTCGGCACGCGCCTGGTGGCCCGCGAGCCGGTGGGGGGCGGTTGCGTGCACAGCGCCTGGCGCGTCCACACCGCGGATGGCGGGCGGCTGTTTGTCAAAACCAATCGGGCCGACCAGCTCCCGCTGTTTGAGGCGGAGGCCGATGGCCTGGCCGCCCTGGCGCGGGTGGCGCCCCCGGGCCTGGTGATCCCCACCCCCTTGGCGTTGGGCCTCTCGGCTGAGGGGGCGGTGCTGGTGTTGCCGTGGCTGGAGTTCGCTCGCGGCCAGGCGCCCCCCGGGGCCTGGGCCGCCTGCGGGGCCGATCTGGCTCGCCTGCACCGCGACAGCCTCCAGGTCCCCAGGTTGGAGGCCCCCGGGCCGGAGGCTCACGCCGGAGCGTTCGGCTGGGAGCGCGACAACGTCATTGGCGCCTCCCCCCAGCTCAATGGCTGGCGAACGAGCTGGAGCACCTTCTTTTGGGAGTGCCGTCTGCGACCCCAACTCACGTGGCTGGCCCGCAAAGGGGTCGCCATCAGCGGCGGCGAGCGCCTGCGGGAACGGCTGCCCGCCTGGCTGGAGGGCCATGGGGCCCAACCCTGCCTGGTGCATGGGGACCTGTGGAGCGGCAATGCCGCCCCGCTGGCCCAAGGAGGGGCCAGCCTGTTTGATCCGGCGGTGTATCGGGGCGATCGGGAAGTGGATCTGGCGATGGCCAGGTTGTTTGGCGGCTTTCCCGAGGCCTTTTTCAACGGCTACAACGAGGTCTGGCCCCTGGAGGAAGGATGGCGGGCCAGAATGGAGATCTACAACCTTTACCACGTGCTGAATCACGCCAATTTGTTTGGCGGTGGCTACAGCAAACAAGCCCAGAACATGGTTGACACCATGCTGGGCTTGTGAGGAGGTTGATGAGAAAACAGGATGCGGAGCCGCAAATCAGCCCAGATACTCTTTCTTCAAATGGTCCATCTTGCCCATCAACTCAGAGCGCTTCTCGCTGGTGGTGAGGTTGTTCCAAGCCCAGTTGCCCACCACCACCAAGCCAAGCAATTCGAGCAGGCCGGGCACAATGGGCAGCAAGTTGATTGTATCTAAAACTCCCTTGATTAAGATTTGAGCGATGATCACCGCCAGCAGGATGCCAGCGGCCTTGCCGAACTTGCCCAACTGACTCCAGTCCACCTTGTCCAGGGTGTCGTTCACTTTGCCCAACACGTCGCCATAGCGCTTCTGGAAATCAAAACTGGTGTCACCTCCCTCGTTGGCTTCAGTGGTGTTCACCTCAGAAGTTTCGGTTGTGACGTCACTCATCGCCGGAAGGGCCTTGGCCAAAATTGCGATCCCAACCTACCGGTGTGGTGCGATTGGTGCCAGAGGAGATCTGTTTCGGTCGGAAGGCGCTGACCGTTCTGAGGCGGGTGACGCGGGCGGCGGCGCCGGAAGAAGGCTGCGCCCTCCTGCTGGGCCCCCCGTGGACGGTGCGTCTGGTCTGGCCCTGTCGCAATGTGTGGCGCCCCGCGGCCCAGCGCCACCGTCGCTTCGCGATCGACCCGCGGGAGCAGCTGCTCGCCCAAAAGTGGGCCCGGACCAGGGATTGGCGGGTGCTGGGCTCCGTTCACAGCCATCCGGCGGGCCAGGCCGTGCCCTCCGCCACCGATCGGGCCCTGGCCGTCACCCCAACCCTGCTGGTGATCGAGGGGCGGACCGAGCTGGCCTGCTGGTGGTTGCCGGAGGACGGGGAACCCAGGCCCCTGGTGTGGAAAATGGAACCCTAGGTTTCCCCACGAGCTGGCCTCCATGCTCCCTCCCGACACCAGCGGCGTTCAGCTGAGCCCCGATGAGGTGGCTCGCTTTTCACGCCACCTCATCCTGCCGGAGGTGGGCATGGAGGGGCAGAAGCGTCTGAAGGCCTCCTCCGTGCTCTGCGTCGGCACCGGCGGCTTGGGATCTCCCCTGCTGCTCTATTTGGCGGCGGCGGGGGTGGGCCGCCTGGGCATCGTCGACTTTGACGTGGTGGATTCCAGCAACCTCCAGCGTCAGGTGATCCACGGCACCAGTTGGGTGGGAAAGCCCAAGATCGAATCCGCCCGGCACCGCATCCTGGAGATCAATCCCCACTGCCAGGTGGATCTCCACAACACCGCCCTCACCAGCGACAACGCCCTGGAGATCCTCTCCTCCTACGACGTGATCTGCGACGGCACGGACAACTTCCCCACGCGCTACCTGGTGAACGACGCCTGTGTGCTGCTGGGCAAGCCCAATGTGTACGGCTCGATCTTCCGCTTTGAGGGCCAGGCCACCGTGTTCAACCATGAGGGCGGCCCCAACTACCGGGATCTCTTCCCCGAGCCGCCGCCTCCAGGCATGGTGCCCTCCTGCGCCGAGGGGGGCGTGGTGGGGGTGTTGCCAGGAATCATCGGCGTCATCCAGGCCACCGAGACCGTGAAGATCATCACCGGCATCGGCACCACCTTGAGCGGACGCCTGCTGCTCTTCGATGCCCTCAGGATGTCCTTCCGGGAGTTGCGGCTGCGGCCCAGCCCCGAGCGACCGGTGATCGATCGGCTGATTGACTATCAGGAGTTTTGCGGGGTGGCCGGCGCCGCCCCTGGCCAGGAGGAGGTCGCCGCCATGGACGCCATCGACGTGAAGCAACTCAAAACCCTGCTGGATGAAGGGGCCTCAGAGCTCGTGCTCCTGGATGTGCGCAACCCCCCCGAAGCCGAGATCGCGGTCATTCCCGGCTCGGTTCTCATCCCTCTGGATCGGATCGAGAGCGGGGAAGCCATCGAGGAGGTGCGCCAACTGGCCCAAGGGAAAACGCTCTACGTGCACTGCAAGATGGGCGGTCGGTCGGCCAAGGCCCTGATCGCCCTGCGACGCCATGGCATTGAGGGGGTCAACGTCTCCGGCGGCATCCAGGCCTGGAGCCAGGAGGTGGATCCAACGGTGGCGCTTTACTGAGCGGCGCCTGGCCGCCTCAGTAATCCACCCCCCGTTTGAGATCCACCCCCCGCTCGGCGTAGTGCTTGTGGCACACCATTTCTGAATGCACGCTGGCCAGGTCGAAATAGGCGGGGTGACTTTTGCAGCGCCCCGTGATGATCACCTCTGTTTCCGCTGGTTTGCGCAACAGGGTTTGCACGATGGGCTCCACGGGCAGGAGTTCGAGATCCACCGTGGGATTGAGTTCATCTAAGATGACTGTTTTATACAATCCACTGGCGATCGCCGCTCCGGCGATCTCCCAGGCTCTCTCCGCTTCCACATAGTCAATCGGCTGTTGTTGGCCCCGCCACACGATGGCATCTCTGCCACTGCGCAGGTGATCCACCAGGTGGGGATAGCTTTCACGCAGGGCGGCGATCGCCGCGTCTTCCGTATAGCCATTCCCCCCCTTCAGCCACTGCAGGATCAACACCCTGTGGCTTTTGTCCTGACTGATCCCCCGGCCAATCGCCTGCAACGCCTTGCCCAGGGCGCTGGTGCTCTTCCCCTTTCCCTCGCCGGTGTAGATCTCGATGCCCCGCAGGCCCGGGGCGTCGCTGGGATGGGCCCGCATCTCCGAATGCAAATCCGCCAATTGCACCAAGGCCGCCGGGGCGCCACGTCCGGTGCAGATCACCTCCATCCCCGGGGGTTTGGTGGCCAGGGTGCGGGCCACCTCCTCCCCATCCAGCAGGCCCAGATCCAGCACGGGATTCAGTTCATCGAGCACCACCACCGAATAGAGATCGCTGGCTAGGGCTCCCTTGGCGATGTCCCATCCCCGCCGGGCCTCCTGTCGATCAAAGGGGGTGGCTTCGCTGGCGCTGAAGTACTCGCCCCGGCCTGTTCGCACCTGATCGATCAGGTGGGGAAACCCCCGTTGCAGGGCCTCGATCGCCGCGTCCTCGTCATAGGAGCGCCCGGGCCCTTTGAGAAAGCGCAGCAGGAGCACTCGCGTGCGCTTCTGTTCGCGGATGCCCAGCCCGATGGTTCGCAGCACCACCCCCAAGGCCGCCTGGCTCTTGCCCTTCCCCTCACCGTCGTAGACGTGCAACTGGCCATGGGCCCGCTCCTCACTCCCGGCGGCGGTGCGGATGCCAATGCCACCCCCCGTGCCCCGCTTGGTCGGTTGGGGGGGCGTGGGCGGGGTCATGGGCCAAGCCAAGGGGTTGTGGATGCTACTGGGGTTCAGGCCCCACCCCCAGACCCATGGGCGACTTGCCAGGATGACCGGATCGCCGGATGGCTGGATGGCTTCCCCACGCCCCCTCACCCTCCTCGAATCCCTCCCCGCGAGCCTTCTCGATGCGCTGGCCGCCCTCCGGCAAGCCATCGACGCCTTTGGTCAGGTGGTGGTGGCCTACTCCGGTGGGGTGGATTCCACCCTGGTGGCCGCCCTCGCCGCCGAACGGTTGGGAGACAACGCCCTCGCCATCACGGGGGTCTCTCCCGCCCTGGCGCCCCATTTGCTTGAGGAAGCCCGCTCTCAGGCCCAGTGGCTGGGCTTGCGCCATCGGGAGATCGTCACCGCGGAGCTGGCGGATCCCGCCTACACCAGCAATCCTCCCGACCGTTGCTACGCCTGCAAGAGCGAGCTTCACGGCCTCCTGGCCCGGATCCGGGCTGATGCCGGGGCCACCCTGGTGCTGGATGGGGTGAATCTGGACGATCTCCAAGACCATCGCCCCGGCCTGGTGGCGGCACGGGAACACCAGGTGCGTTCCCCGTTGGCGGAGGCCAGGGTGGACAAGGCGGGGGTGCGCCAGCTCTCGCGGGCCCTTGGGTTGCCCTGGTGGGACAAGCCCGCCCAGCCGTGTCTGGCTTCCCGCTTTCCCTATGGGGAGCCCATCACGGCGGCCCGCCTGACGCGCGTCGGGGCCGCTGAGGCCTGGTTGCGCTCCCGGGGTTTCGCGGAGGTGCGCGTGCGCAGTCAAGGGGAGGCCGCCCGGGTTGAACTCCCGGAGGCCTGCCTGCCGGCCGTCTGTTCCAGCCTGGCCTCCGGCACCCTTCGCCACGAGATGGTGGAGGCGTTCAGGGCCCTGGGATTCCACGCCGTGGCCCTGGACCTGGAGGGGCTCATCAGCGGCAAGCTCAACCGAGATTTGGCCAGTCAGCGAAGTCTGGCCGATCGCGGTTGAGCCCGGGCACCGATCAAACGGTGGAGAGCTGGGGATCCCGCTCCGCCTGGGACACCCCGAAAGGCGTTTCCCTGCGGAAGCTGGTGAGCTTGTGGGCGGACGCGGCCAGCTCCGACACCAACACCTGACAGGCCCTCTCGGGCATGGTGTGGTCACCGCAGGTGAACACGTCGACGGCGGCGTATCGAGATTCCGGCCAGGTGTGAATGGAGATATGGGATTCGGCCAACAGGGCGAGACCTGTCACCCCCTGAGGATCGAACCGGTGGGTGATCAGATGCAACAGGGTGGCACCAGCACGTTTAGCGGCGCTCGTGATGGTGTCCCTGAGAAAAGCTTCGTCATCGAGCTTGGCGCTGTCGCAGTCATAAAGCTCGAGAATGCAGTGTTTGCCCACCATTTCCGTGGTGGGGACGGTTGGGGAGGAGGCGGGGAGGGAGGGGGAGGCCACACCCCATCCCGGATTGGGATGCAGGCAGGTCAAGCTCTGATTCATCAGGGTGTCAGTCAACACACGAAACCAACATAGGGTCAACCCGCCCCGTTTGCCTGATCGGGTTACCGGAAGCCTCGGGGGCGAGCGGGCCCCTTTAGCCAGGGGCCTCCAGCACGCCCGCCCGCATTGCCACCACCTGGGCCTGCCTGCTCCATCCCCGCGTGAACATCTCCACATGGGTGGCACTCACCAGGCACTGATGGCCCTCGCCCACGGCCTCCAGCAACAACTGTTGGCGGGTGGGATCCAGCTCCGCCAGCACATCGTCGAGCAACAACAGGGGCGGAGCCCCCACCACCGCCGTCACCAGCTCCAGCTCCGCCAACTTGAGCGCCAACACCAGGGTGCGCTGCTGACCGGAGGATCCATAGCGGCGGGCGGGAAGCTCCCCGAACCTCATCTCCACCTCATCGCGATGGGGGCCCACCAGGCACTGTCCGAGCCTTTCCTCCTCACCGCGCTGGGCCCGCAACCCCGTCTCCAGGGCCATCCGCCAGGCGCTTTCCTCCACGGTTTCCCCGGTGAGGGCCGCGGCGTCCCGCCCCGCGGCCAAGGGGGTGCCACTTCGGTAGGCCAGCACCAGGGATTCGGCTCCACCCCCCAGCTTCGCTTGCCAGGTGGCCGCCAGGGGGGCCAGCCGTTGCAGGGCTCGCAGTCGCCGACGATGAAGGCGGGTGCCGAGCACAGCCATCTGGGTGTCAAAAACATCGAGAAGCTCCTCGTTGGCCAATCGCCGTCGCGACAGCTGGGCCCGTTGACGCAACAGACGGCCGTATTGGCTGAGCAACACCCCATACAGGGGCTCCAGCTGCATCACCACCCGATCCAGCCACTGCCGACGCAAGGCCGGCTCCCCCCGCACCAACACCAGATCCAGTGCGCTGAAGCCCACGCAGCGCAGGCTCCCCAGCAGGTCGAGCTGGCGGGCGAGGGGCTTGCCATTGCGCCAGGCCTCCCGGCCGCCAACACGCCGGAGCCGCAGTTCCAAGCCATCCCCTTCCACCGTGGTGCCACGGATCCGGGAGTCGTTCTGGCCCCGGCGGATGAGATCCCGATCACTGCCGCAGCGGTGCGAGCGCAGGCTGGTGAGCAGCTCCACGCTCTCCAGCAGATTGGATTTCCCCTCCCCATTGGCCCCCACCACGATCAGTCGGGGCGCCTCCAGGGCAAGCCGCAGGGCTTCGATGTTGCGGAACTGTTGGAGCTCGAGGCACTGCAGCCGCATGGGTGGGGAGGGCGGCCAAGGGGTAAAGTAAAACCTCAGGTCAAGGCCTGAGTTTGGGCATGTAGCTCAGTTGGATAGAGCATCAGATTCCGGTTCTGAGTGTCGGGGGTTCGAGTCCCTCCATGCTCGTCATCCCCCTGCCGGAACAGGGGGACAGCCAGTGCCCCCCAGCGGTCCGCCCCGCTGACGGATCGGGCTCCCCCTCAGGGATCTGAGGGGCGATCGCCACCGAGGAGGCTCAGCCCCATCGCCCGGATCCCCCCCGGGTCGATGGCGAATCCCGCTTGGGTGAGGGCGCCGATGGCCTCCTTTGGGGCGGAGATGGAGATGCTGCAGCCACTCAGCTCTCGCCGCAGCCGCTCCAGGGCCGCCCCGACCAGCGCCCGGATCACCTCCTCTCGGGCCGGGTCGCTCGGGGAGGTGAGCAGGTCCCACAGGTTGGCGTTCAGGGCCCGATCGCTGGTGGCCCGCACAAACCCCACCCAATGGCCCCCCGGATTTCGCACCACCAGATGCCACACGCTATTGCGAATCACCTGGTGCCAGATCTCGGGATCGCGCGGCCGCTCGCCGCAGCTGACCAGCAGCTGATTGAGGGCCTCCACCTGGAGAGGGGGCTGCACCAACAGCTCATAGCCCTCTCTCAGGTGACTGGAGGCGGGTTGGCCACGGAAAGGGAGCAACAACCTATCTCTCAGCCCGTGTTGCGCATGCCCGCGGCGATGCCGTTGATCGTCAGCAAGGCGCCTCTGAGAAGTTCACTGCGGCTGTAGGTGTGACCACTGACAGCGGCCATGCGCTCGCTGGACGATTCGCTGATGGGCGGTTGACGATTTTGATCCCGCAACCTTCGCAGCAGGGCCACCTGCAAAAACCCCAGTGGAATAATCGTGCGGTTGCGCAAATCCACCGAGAGCTGCAGCGCCGGATCGCCATCCAACAGGCGCCGATGGTTGCTGATCCGCAAGACGAGTTCGTGGGTGAGGGCAAACTCCGCGGCGATCTCCTCAAAAATTCGCGCGAAAGCCTCGCGATTTTCTTCTCGTCCCAGGTGGGTCACATAGTGCTTGGCCAGATCGAGATCCACCTTGGAAAGGGTCATCTCCACCTTGGAGATCAACATGCGGAAGAAGGGCCAACGCTGGTACAACAGCTGCAGCAGCTCAATTTGGCCGGGATCCTGCGTGAGCTCCTCTTGCAGGGCGGTGCCAACGCCATACCAACTTGGCAGCAAGAAGCGGCTCTGGGTCCAGCCGAAAACCCAGGGGATGGCCCGCAGGGTGGAGAGATCCCGCGCCCCGCTTTTGCGGCGGGCGGGGCGACTGGAAATCTGCAGCTTGCTAATCTCCTCAATCGGCGTGACTTGTTGAAAAAAGGGCACCAGATCAGGGTTGTCGTGCACCAGGGCCCTGTAATGCTCGCGGGAACGAGCCGCCAGGCGCTCCATCAAGGAATTCCACGTTGGTGTGTCGTCGATGCGCGTGCTCACCAAGCTGCTTTGCAGCACCGCCGTGGTAACGGTTTCCAAGTTGTAAAGCGCAAGCTCTGGCAGGGAGTATTTAGAGGCGAGCACCTCTCCTTGCTCAGTGATTTTGATCCGCCCCCGGAGCGTGCCACTGGGTTGGGCCAGGATCGCCTGGTAGGCGGGACCACCGCCACGGCCGACGGAGCCCCCGCGGCCGTGGAAAATCCGCAGACAAACCGATTGCTGAGTGGCCAGTTGTTGCAGGGCGATCTGGGCACGATGAATTTCCCAGTTGCTGGACAGGAATCCGGAATCCTTGTTGCTGTCTGAATAGCCCAGCATCACTTCTTGCAGGGGCGTTTGGCTTTCGGATCGCAACAACTCTCGATAAAATGGCTCCTGAAATAGACGGCCCATCACGGCGGGGGCCCGTTGCAAATCTTCCACGGTTTCAAACAGTGGAATCACCAGGAGCTGGGATCGTCTCTCCACCGGATCCACCAGCCCGGCTTCTTTGGCCAGCAGCAGCACCTCCAGCAGGTCGGACACGGTGTGACTCATCGAGATCACGTAGGTGCGGCAGATGCGCGGTCCGAATTCCTGTTGCAGCCTCTGCAACATCTGAAACACGGCGAAGGTTTCCGCCGTGGGTGGGCTCCAGGAGGCGGTTTGCGGCAGCAGGGGTCTTCGGGTTTGCAGCTCAGCCAACAGCCACTCCACCCGCTCCTCTTCCCCCATTTCTCCATAGGGAACCGGGAGCTGCAGGTAGCGGGTGAGTTCGTCAATGGCGTCGCTGTGCCGGGTGCTCTCCTGGCGAATGTCGAGGCTGGCCAAGGTGAAGGCAAAGATGTGCACCTGGCTCAACAGCCCCGTGAGCCCCTCACAGTGCAAGCCAGTGGCCTGCAAGCTGTTGCGAATCAGCTCCAAATCATTGCGAAAGTCTTCTTCTGAGGCGTAATGGAGATCCTGAGGGGCAGAGCCCTGGGAGAGGCCCCCCGCCATGCCACTGGCCGGACTCGGAGGGTCGGTGGCCGGGGACTCCCAACTGGCTTCGGCCAGCTGTTGGTTGCGTTTTTCACTCAGACGCAGCCGTTCCAGCATGTAGCTGAGCTTCAACCGGTAGGGCTCAAGGCGATAGCGTGCCGCCCGCTCCTCATAAATGTCGGGGAAGCGCAGGCGATCCATCTCCAGGGATTCCAAAAGGGCTGGACTCACCTGACTCCATTGCATGGAAATGCTGAGCTGATCGCGCAACTCAGTGACGGCTTTGATATACCGGTCGAGCATCATTTTCCGCTGGTAGCAGGCGGCTCGCCAAGTGATGTCCGGGGTGACGGACGGATTGCCATCCCGATCCGCTCCAACCCAAGAGCCAAATGTGCAGAAGGCCTCCCGCGGTGGATCCACGTCGGGATAGCTGGATTTCAGCGCCGCTCGAATGCGCTGTTGCAACAGCGGCATCGCGTCAAACAGCACCTGTTGAAAATAATGAAGCGCAAACTCCACCTCATCCAACACAGAAGGCTTGAACTGGTGGAGCTCATCCGTGCGCCACCACAAACGGATTTCCTCTTCCAATTGTTGGCGCAGTAGGGCTTGGTCGTCCGTTGAGGTGCAGGCTTCCAGTTGATCAATCAATGAGGCCACTCGCCTCTGCTTGTGACGCACGGTGTGGCGCACGATTTCCGTGGGATGGGCCGTAAAGACAAGTCGGACGTCTAGCTCACAAAGGAGATTTTCTAGGGCGTTTGGCGGCACATTCAACGCACGCAATCGCTCGAACAGCTGGCGAAAGGTTTCGGGCTCACTTTGATTGGCGAGTGGAGGCAAGAAGGGGTCGCAGTGACCCATCGGCGCCGCATGGCGCAAACTCTCCACATACGTGTGTTCCTCAATATGTTGCTCCAGGATATTGATGAGTTGGAAATACAGGGAGAACGCCCGTGCCGCGGCGATGCCGTCGGCCAGATCCATTTCGCGAATCACCTCGCCAATCGCCTCACTGTTCACCCCCGCGTTGCTGGGGCTCTGGCGGCCGCCCTCCTCCACCGGGTCGAACCGACCACTGAGCTCTTTCAAACGGATCAGTCGCTCCACCTGTCCCGGGGGACACTCGCTCTGGAGCACCGCCAACCAAAGTTCCTCCACCAGATCAAGGCGCTCCCCAAGCAGCCTTGTGGTGTGCGACGGCACGACAAGCGCTGAGCGGTGGGCAGTGGCGGTCTCCCGCATGGGAGGGGTGGCGGAGGCTGCTGCCATGATCATCCCAGAGAGGGGGCGTGGTCTGTCGCAAGCCCTGCCCAAAGGGCCCCGTCCCTGGCCTCCATGGCCATCGCTTCCGTGGCGATGATCCGGTCGATGGGTTCCCCCGCCCGATGGCGTTCGAGCCAGCGCATCGACTCGGTTCCCAAGTCCAATACATCGCTGAGGGGTTTCAGCGTAGCCACCAAGTCGAGGGTTTCCGCCAAATCGGCCATGGCCGCCAGCTCCCGCGCCAACCACTCCCGGGCGCCGATGGCCTCTCCGGTGCGCCAATGGACAAGGGACGCGTCCAAGCCATGCTGGGCTGACGCCCGGTCGTTCTGATCGGCAAGGGTGGCCAGCTCCCCCGGGGTGAGCACGCTGGCGACCAAGGGATCGAGACGCTCGGGCTCTCCCATCAGGGTGAGCAGGCGGAGCTCTGCCCAGGCGGTCACCGCCAGCAAGACCCGAGGATCGCTGATGAGATCACAGACGCGAATCTCCAGGCGGTTGAGAGACTCTGGACGACGGTCCCCGTTCGGGCGCACGGACGTCCACAGGTGGCGCACGTTCAACATGGTGCCCTCGGCCAGCTGTTCCCGCATCCAGGTCACATAGTGCCCATGACTGGTGAAGAGGGGGACGACCGGCGGGGTGAGGGGGAATTGGAGCCAGCGCTGGGACTGGGCTCCCGTGACCTGGCCATCCAGGAAGGGGGAACTGGTGCTGAGGGCGAGAAGCAGGGCTCCCTCGCAGCGCATCAACCGCAGCCCCGCGAACAGGGGCTCCATCGCCCGCATGCCGAGGTTGATGTGCACGCTGGCGGTCACCACCCTGGTGCCATACAGCCGCTCAATGTCCCCGTGATAGGGGTTGTCGGGGTTGGAGCGCACAAACCGCCCGCTGTCTCCCAGGCTGAGGGTGCTGCCTGGAAGCAAGGTGAGATCACGCTGGGCCAACCAGCTCCGCAGAGTTTGCCGTGGCGCGAGCAGGTAGGCCAACTGCCGCTGATAGTCGGCATCAGGGGGGGTGATGTACTCCAGGTTGCGGTTGTCAGGTTCCGTGACAAACCCCTCCAGATCCCGAGCCGCCTCGGCGGCACACCCCACCACGACGCCATCCCGGCGGCCGGTGAACATCTCCACCTCGAAGCCTTTGGTGAGCAAGGGACCGCTCATGGAGCTTGGGGGTGGGGTCGCCGCAGACAGGCCAGCGCTTTGAGCATGCCACGGGCCTTGTTGAGGGTTTCCTGGTATTCCGCCTCCGGCTGGGAATCGGCCACGATCCCCGCACCGGCCTGCACCATCACCCGCCAGCCCCCCTCGGGGTGGGGCAGCACCACCATGGAGCGGATGGTAATGGCCGTGTTCAAGGCCCCATGGAGATCCACCGCTCCGTACACCCCCGCGTAGGGACCTCGGGCATCCGGCTCTAACGCGTGGATCAACTGCATGGCACGGATCTTGGGGGCGCCGCTCACGGTGCCCGCCGGAAAGCAGGCCATGAGCAGATCCCACACATCATGGGCCCCGTCGAGCTCCCCCTCCACCTGGCTCACAATGTGCATCACATGGGAGTAGCGCTCGATCACCATCAACTCGGTGACCCGCACGGAGCCAGGGCGACAGACCCGGCCCAAATCGTTCCGCCCCAAATCCACCAACATCACGTGCTCGGCCCGTTCTTTTGGATCAGCGAGCAACTCCGCTTCCAGCTCCCCATCCTCGGCGGCGTCGGCGCCCCGGGGCCGGGTGCCGGCAATCGGCCGCAGGGAGGCCTTGATGCCCCCATGGGGCTGGGGTTCCGCTTTCACCATCACCTCGGGACTGGAGCCGATGAGAAACCAGTCGCCGAAGTTGAAAAACGCCATGTAGGGCGAGGGATTCACCATCCGCAGGCTGCGGTAGAGATCGAAGGGCTCGCGCTCCACCCGGGTTTCCAGCCGCTGGCTGAGCACGAGCTGAAACACATCTCCCGCCGCGATGTGCTCGCGACCGCGTTCCACCACCCGCTCAAAGTCGGGCTGGCGCCAGTTGGCGCGGATGTTCAACCCCAGGCTCGGATCGGCTGAGCGCGCCTCCCGCCAGTCGAGGGGCACAACCCCGGCGGGGAGGGGGGCGTGCATCTGGGCCTCAAGACGGGAAATCCTCGCGGCCGCGTGGTTCCAAGCTTGATCGGGTCCCAGGCCTCCACTCAGGTCGGCATAGGCCACCGCGGTGATCTGCCGCTTCACCTGATCAAACACCAGAAGGCTGTCCGCCAGCATCCAGCACCCGTCCGGAGGGGCCCCGGGGCTTGGAGAGTGCACGGGCACCGTGGGTTCGATCCACTGGATCAGCTCATAGCCCCAGCAACCAAACAGTTGGCCCAGGGGTGGAAGCTGGGGCTCAGGGGCCGGGCGAATTGGAGCCAGGCATTGACGCAGCAACAAAAAGGGGTTGCCCGCCAGTTCATCCAGCCGGCCATCTCGCCACTGGCGCTCGGCCTGATGGCCGCGGCAGGTGAGGGTCCAAAGGGGGTCACTCACCACGAAACTCCAGCGACCCAATTGCTCCCCCCCTTCCACCGACTCCAGCAGCACCCAGTACAGCGCGATGAACA
>JBKCPG010000366.1:0-8374 GCA_046309395.1 Cyanobacteriota bacterium
CGCCGCCCCCGTCTGCCGGCGACGGCCCCTCGCCCTCCCCGCGTCCCCTTTCGGGAGGACGGGTGGTGGTCTCGGGCCTGGTCGCCGGCACAGCGGCCCTGGCGATCGCCCTGTTTCTACGGGCGGTGGTGGCCCACACTCCCGTGAGGGTGAGTGCCTACACCCTCTACTGGTGCACGGTGCTGGCCGGGAGCTTTGGCGTGGTGGCCGGCATGGCGGTGGAGGCGGTGAGCCAGTTGCGACGCAACAACCCCGATCCCGCCTACCACGCGACCCGTCGCCTCCGGCGCCCCCCGCGCCAGCCCGGCGATCAGGGTTGACGAGCGGCACACGGGGCGGGATGAGTCGCTGTGTCACAGAGGGGCCGGAATCGACCAGGGGCGGGGTAGCTTCCCTTTGAGCGAGGCCTTTCGCCCCAAGCGGCATGACCTATTGCATCGGTTACTGGTTGGAGAAGGGGCTGGTGCTGGCCTCCGATTCCCGCACCAACGCGGGGGTGGATTACATCTCCACCTACAGCAAGATGTACATCTTTCAGCCGGCGCCCGATCGGCTGTTTGTGCTCCTGGCCGCTGGCAGCCTGGCCACCACCCAGGCGGTGATCAATGGGATCCGCCGCGATCTCGACCGTCCGGCGGATCTGGAGAGCGGCTCAGGCCGGGATCTGCGCCACTGCGACTACCTGTTTGAGGCGGCGGCCTATGTGGGGCGGGTGAGCGTGGCCGCGCAGCGGGAAAACGAGGTGTCCATGCGGCAGGCCGGAGCCAACCCCGGGGCGACGTTTTTGCTGGGCGGGCAAATCGGCGCCGAGCCCCACGGCCTCTACCTGATCTATCCCCAGGGCAACGCGATCCAGGCCACACCGGAAACGCCCTTCCTGCAGATCGGCGAGAGCAAATACGGCAAGCCCCCGCTCGACAACATCGGCCACGCCAACCTCTCCCTGGAGGACGCGGCCCGGCTCTGCCTGATCTCGGAGCTGATCACCCAGCGTTCCAATCTCTCAGTGGGTCCGCCCTTCGAACTGGTGGTGATCCCGGCGGGGAGCCTCACCATCGCCCAGCAGATCAAGGTGGAGGCGGATGATCCCATCCTCGACGAAATGGTGGACGTGTGGATCGAGGCCCAGCGGGAAGCGCTCTACCGCCTGCCCAGTCTCCCTTGGGAGAAGGCCGAAGCGGTCGACGAGGACTGACGGTGGCTGGCGCTGGTGGATCGCTTTGGGTGTCGACAGGCCGGCTGCCCACCGAGGAGGTGGTGCGCCTGCTGGTGGCCGAGGCCCATCGGCGCTTCGGGCCCATCAGCGAGGGGGAGGTGGCCAGCTACATCCCCGCCCTGGCCTCGGCCAACCCGGCCCATTTCGGCGTCTGCCTGGCCGCCACCGGCGGCCAGGTGTTTGAGGCGGGGGAGACGGCCCAGCCCTTCAGCATCCAGAGCCTCTCCAAGCCCTTTCTCTTCGCCCTGATCTGCCAGGCCATTGGCGAGGACGAGGCAAGGGAGAAGTTGGGGGTGAACAGCACGGGGCTGCCCTTCAATTCGGTGCTGGCGGTGGAACGCACCGACGAGGGCCTCTCCAACCCGATGGTGAACGCCGGGGCGATCGCCGCCACCAGCCTGGCGCCCGGCGACAGCGTTGAGGCCAAGTGGGCCTTCATCCAGGAGGGCTTTTCCCGCTTCGCGGGCCGCTCCCTGGCGATCGATGACGCCGTCTACGCCTCGGAGCTGGCCACCAACCGGCGCAATGTGGGCATCGCCACCCTGCTGGAGGAGCAGGAGCGCATCTGGATGGACCCGGCGGCCGCCACCGAACTCTACACCCGCCAGTGCGCCTTGAGCGTCACCACCCGCGACCTGGCCCTGATGGCCGCCACCCTGGCCAATGGGGGCCGCCAGCCCCATAGCGGCGACCAGGTGATCGAGCCCCTGATCTGCCAGCACGTGCTGGCGGTGATGGTGACCGCCGGGCTCTATGAAACCTCCGGCGACTGGCTCTACGACACGGGCCTGCCCGGCAAGAGCGGCGTCTCGGGCGGCCTGATCACCGTGGCGCCAGGCAAGGGCGGGCTGGCCAGCTACTCGCCCCCCCTCGATGCCTCGGGCAACAGCGTGCGCGGTCAACTCGCCGCCAGTTTTCTCTCCGAGCGCCTGGGACTCAATCTCTTCGCCTCCCGCCCCTTCGCGCCCGCCTGAGGGCGGAGCCTCAGGCGCCCAGGCGGTGCAGAAAGAAGGGAATCATCACGGCGTTGAGCAGATCAATGAAAAACGCCGACACCAGCGGCAGCACGATGAAGGCCTTGGGGGAGGGGCCGAACTTGTGGGTGACAGCGGTCATGTTGGCCATGGCGGTGGGGGTGGAGCCGAGGGTGAAGCCGCTGAAGCCGGCGGCGATCACGGCGGCGTCGTAGGTGCCGCCCAGCAGGGGAAAGACGAGAAACAGGTTGATGAGCAGGGCCAGGAGAAACTGGGCGATGAGGATCACCAACAACGGTCCGGCCAGATCCACCAGGGTCCAGAACTGAATCGTCATCAGCGACATCGCCAGAAAGGCCCCGAGGGAAATCTCGGCGATCAGATCCAGGGCCGGGGTGCGGGATGGCCAACGGAATTGAACACCCGCCCGGGACCTGGGGAGCAGGTTGCTGAGCAGGATGCCCACGATCAGGCAGGGCACGAAGAGAGGCAAAAACAGCCCCCGATCACTGATCAGTTTCTGCAGGATTGAGCCGAGGATGATGCAGATGTTGATCGCCAGCACCGCGCCAAGAAAATCGTGGGAGTCGATCAGCGAGCCGGATGGGGCGCTCTTCGGGGCTGGTTCGGCCGCGAGCGCTGAGGGGGAACCGGGAGAGGCCAGGCGGTGGCGGCGAATGAGAAAGCGGGCGATGGGGCCACCGCTGGCGCTGGCCAGGATCAGCCCCAGGGTGGCGGCGGCGATGCCGATCTCCAGGGCGTTGGGCACGCCGTGGTCGGCGGCGAAGCGCGGCGCCCAGGCGATGGTGGTGCCGTGGCCGCCGATGAGCGACACCGTGCCCACCAGCAGCCCCGTGGCGCCAGGCAGCCCACCCCAGCGAGCCAGGGCGATGCCCAAGAGGTTTTGGGCCAGCATCAACACAATCGTGAGCAGCAGCAGCACCACCAGGGAGCGGCCGCCCCGCCGCAGGTCAGCGAAGCTGGCGTTCATGCCCACCGTGGTGAAGAAGTAAACCAGCAGCAGATCACGGGCCCGCATGCCAAAGCTGATGTCCAAGCCGAAGAGGAGATGCAGCAAGGTGATCACCGCGGCCACCAACAATCCGCCGCTGACCGGCTCAGGAATGGTGAACTCCCGCAGGAAAGCAAAGCGTTGGTTGAGCGCCTTACCCAGAAACAGCACCAGAATCCCCAGGGTGACCGTGAGGAAAGAGCGAATTTCTATCACTCCATCAACAAAATTCATCGTTAGTCGGATGTGGTGATTGTGAGCCCGATTGGTGAAGACTAGTCGATCATTTCCCTGAGGGCTCCCGAGCCGCCGAAAAGCGAGACGCACGAGGGGCGCCTCTCTCCCCCTACCGGTTCGCTCCCACGGCGGGGGGAGGAATGTCATCTGGGTGACAACCGGCTGAGGGTCCACCGACATCACAGGTTCAGAACGATGACACCTTCATTTCCCCTGGCTGACAGCCTCGCTTCTCAGGTTGGTTGAAAGTTGGCCCGGAGTTGAAGCGGTTCCTCTAGCCACTGATCTGACAAGACCCATGGGACAAGTCCAGCAAACCTGGCGCCCCATGGACGCTGGCCTCTTGAAATGGAGCGCCGTCACGCGCGACCGAGACCCGCGCCTTCATCCAGACAACAATGTGGGGACCGGCGACCAGGCCTCAGCCCTTCTGAACGGCCTGCCGTCCGCGGACAGCGAGTATGCACCCAAACAACCCATCACCCTGAAACTCAAGACACTCATCAGCGACCACGCCTACACCAGGGCCTTTGAGGAGGCAATCAGCGGCGTCCAGCAAAAACGCCGTCCTGATTTCGCTCAGATTCGCACACTCAATCACTTCTATTTTTTACTTGATGCCCTGGTGACGTGGACTCCAGAACTGCGCACCTGGGGATGGGATGGCGAGACATTCCACGAGCGCACCAATGACCCGCGGATCACACAATTCTACGTTTACTTTAATCAACCACAGCTTTTGGCCTTGCAAAGTGCCATTGAGCCCCAATCCACCGGCTCCCTCACGCCCCTGTCTTTGCCCGCGGGCATGGCGCAGGTGTCCGCCATTGTGTTTGTCAAGCCAGGCGGCAAGGAGTTGATCCGGCTGAGCGAGGAAGAGCAAGACCACTTGTCCTATGACAAGCAGGTGGAACGCGTCAACGCAAGAATCCAAGCCGAAGTGGTCGGCAGGAGAGTGAGCAAAGGCGAGATGATGACCTCTTTTCTCTTCGGCGGTTCTGATCTGCTCATGCTGTTCGAGCGCCAGTCCAGGATCCACGTGACAGCCTCGGTGGGCACCCATTACCCCGTTCGCGGTCAACTTGCCACGGCCAACATCGTTGCGTTGTTGGCTGAGCCTCAGCCTCCCGCGGCGCCCACGCCGCCCCTCAAAATCGCAGCGTGGCCCGCAGCAGCCCCCCCCACACGCCAAGGGTGGCGTCGGCCCGGGCCTCAGTCGGCGCCAGGGCCTGGCTGAGGGAGGTGGTGCCCCCCATCGCGCCCCGGGGCCGGGTGAGCCAAAACACCGCGGGGGTGAGGCTGAAGGTGTCGCTGACCGGAATCAGGGTGGCCAGTTCAAAGGCCAGGCCGGAATCATCGGGGGTGGGGCCGTCGAGCCCCTCCAGGCGGCTGACGTGGGCGGGGGCGCCCGCGGCCACCATCACGCTGTTGCCGGGGCTGAAGGCGTCCACCCAGCTCAAGCCCACGCTCCAGGAGGTGGTGGTCGCCCCGCTCAGCCCCGCCACCGGGTAGGTGGTGAAGGCGAAGCGATCGAGGCCCCAGCCGGCGCTGATGGCGGGGATCCACCCGGGCCGGGAGGGCTGCCAGTAGCCGGCCAGTGCCCAGGAGTGGAGCGCCCCGCCCTTGGCCTCGGCGGCGAGCTGGCTGGCCAGGGGGGTGCCCCTCAAAAGGGCCCGCTCGCCATTGCGGGTGTAGGCGGCGGTGAGGTTCCAGGCGGGTCGGGTGAAGGCCAGCTGCACGGTGTTGGCCTGGTCGGAGGCCGCCGTGAACAGGCCGCCCCGCTCCGGCGAGCCGTTGGCGGCCCGGGGGATGACACTGGCGACAGCGAGGGACACCCCCTTCCAAGCCCCCTCCGGCCGCCACCAGGCCCCAAAGCCGCCACCCACCCGGCGGCTGTAGGCCCCGGGCGCGCCAGCGCGCTGAAACAGTTCCAGGATGGGCGAGTCGGTGGACACGCTGGGCCACACCGGCAACAGGTCGAGCTGCGTCAGCCGGCCGCCGGCGGTGAGGCGGATGGCGGGGCCCAGGGGGACTTGCGCGTAGAGGCGATTCACCGTCACCAGGTTGCGGACGCAGCTGTCGTCATCGGGGCGGCAGAGGGGCTCCTCAAAAGCGAAATCCAGCCGCGTCAGGGGAGTGGGGGGGTTGGAGAAAAAGCCGGAGGGACCGAAGTTGCCGGTGCGCAGCCGCACGCGAAACAGGTCTTGTCCCGTGAGGCTCGTGTCGATGGTGAGGCGGGCGTCCTGGTTGACGCTGAAGGCATCCAGCGGGGGAACACCGAGAACCGAGTTGGCGCCGCCATCCAAGGCGCCGCCCGCGTAGTGGAGGGCGCCCATCACCGCGTTCACCTCGACACGCACGGAGGTGGTGGGAGCGAACTCCTCCGCCTCCCCGGCGGCTGGTGGGGCCCCCTGGGCAGCGAGGGGCGGGGGGACCAAGCCGCTGGCCAGGACCCACCCCGGGGTGATCAGGGCGCCAAGGACGCGGCGGGCGGTGATCGCAGCGGTCAGGCGCGGAGCCGATGGGGACAACGGCGGTTCGGGAAATGGCCAGAGATTGGCACAGGGGGCCAGCGAGGAAGGGTGCGCCGGGAGGCGCCGGAAGCGAAGGCGGGATGTCCCCGGGGAGGCCCAAGCGCCGCGGGGAGTCGAGGTGCCACGGGAGCGAAATGTTCGTTGACAGCCGCCTGATCAACTTTAAAATTGTACGCATTCGCATGCGCGACAAGATGCGTTTGGCCAGGCGCTGAGGCGATGGGACGGCACACATCTCCCCGCCGCCGTGATCATATCTGGCCCTTTCCCCCCAGATATTGTCCATCCTTCCGCCCATGAAAATCAAACCGAGCGACTGGTCTGATGTCCAGGGGGCGTTGCGCCACTGCGATCGTTTTCTCCGGGCCAAACTGCGACCAGTCCTTGGTCCAGCGAGTCGGCGTCTCCTGCGAGAAGCCCAGTGGTTTTCCGTGCGATCGGAATTCTCCACCCTGCGAACGAGCACTCCCTTGCCCTTTGTGGTGGCCACACATCACACACCCCTGATGCGTCCGTTATTGAGACTTGATGAACGATTGCAACTCAACAAAATCGTGAATCTTCGCATCGCCTCAGCGTTGCTTGATGGACTGGTGTTGGCCCCGGGCCAGCGACTCTCCTTTTGGAAACTTGTGCGAAAGCCGACCTACCGGCGCGGCTTCAAGGATGGCTTGGTGCTCAAGCAAGGACAACTCAGTTCAGGGGTGGGTGGTGGTCTCTGTCAAATGACCAATCTTCTCTATTGGATGACCCTGCACACTCCACTCACGGTGGCCGAGCGTTGGCGGCATAGTTACGACGTGTTTCCCGATGCCAATCGCACGCAGCCGTTCGGGAGCGGCGCCACTTGCTCCTGGCCAGTCCTGGACCTTCAGATTGTCAATCACACCAGCGCCACCTACAGGTTGTCGCTGGCCGTGGAGGCAAACGATCTGCGCGGCGCGTGGACCTCCTCCATCCCCCGCGCGAAGCGCTACCTGATCCAGGAACGCTCCCATCTGGTCACCCATGACGGCCCCGCCACCTACACCCGCCACAACGAGCTGTGGCGCATCGAGACCGATGAGGAGACCGGGGAGCGGTTTGAGGAGTTTCTCGTGAGCAATGAGGCGAAACTGATGTACGACCCGTTTCTCCCTCCAGCGCCGGAGGAGCGAGGGGCTGGAGGTCGCTGAAGGCACACCCCGGGATCTCAAGGGGGAGGGCCATCGGGGCGGCGAAGTCCCCGCAGCCCGTACACGGCGATGGGCTGGGGCCACCCCTTGAGCGAGTGTTCGCCGAGAGGCTCCACCTCCAATGTGTCGGGAAGGAGATCCACAACCGCTCCGGTGATCAGGGCGGGGAACTCGGGAAAGCGACGGGTGAGGCCCTCCACCCGGCTGGCCAGGTTCACGGTCGCGCCGACCACGGTGAATTCCAGGCGCTCACTGGAACCGAGATTGCCCGCCATCACCTCACCGAAGTGGATGCCGATTCCCTGGCGCAGGGTGGGCTGCCCCCGTGCCGTCAGCTCGCCGTTCAGGCGCTCAAGCGCCGCCTGCATGGCCAGCGCGGCACGCACCGCCGCCAGGGTCTCGGCCGCGTCGCCAAGGCCGCGGAGCACGCCAAACTCCGCCATCAAGGCGTCGCCGATGAATTTATCGAGCAGGCCGTTCTCCGCGATCACAGCCGCGGCGATCGCTTCGAAATAGCGGTTGAGCAGCGAGAACAAAGCCTGGGCTTCCATCTGTCCGCTCAAGGCGGTGAAACCCACCAAATCAGCGAAGAGCACGGCGCAGCGGGTCTTCGCTCCTCCCAACTGGGTGCCCAGCGGGCCCGGTTCGCGCAGGATGTCCGCCAGCAAGGCTGGGGAGACACGCCGTGCCAGCACCTGATGCAGGTACGCACGCTCGCCGCTTTCCCGCCGCCACTGGCCGAACGCCCGGCTGCCGCCCCCCGTCAGGGGAGCAAGCACCAGGGCCGTGACCGGCAACCACCAGCCCGCCCACCAGGCGAGCGCCCCCCCGCCCAGGGCCAGAGCCGCCAGCGCCAGGCCCACCCTGGCGGTGCCCCCAGCGAGCTTGGGTCCGGCCAGTGCGACCAGGCAGAGCATGCCCCAGGCCACCAACAGAAGGGCCGCGGCCAGGGCTGGCAGGGGCTGGAAGCCACGGCCGCTCATCACCGTGGCCAGGGCGGCGGCCTGAAGTTCCACGCCGCCGAGCGGTCCGTAGGGGGATTCACGACGGTCGGAAAGGCGGGAGGGGGTGCGGCCCAGCACCACCACGCGATCGCGCCAGAAGCCCGGAGGTTGGCGCCGCACCTGCCAGGCGGGCACCACGGGCACGGTGCCGGCTGGACCGGGGAAATCAATCCCCAGGTTGTACGGGGGTGGGGAGCGGCGGGTGGCGGCGTAGGCCAGGGC
>JBKCPG010000367.1:0-5352 GCA_046309395.1 Cyanobacteriota bacterium
GCCCGAGGGTGGCGCCGACGAAGCGCACATCGGCGTCGAACAGCGGATCGCCCGGCTGGCGGATCTCGGCCTGCAAACAGGTGGCGAGGGGTTTGCCGATGGCCAGGCTCACCCCGTGGAGGGCCAACTGCCGCGCCAACCCGAGCACCAGGGCCGATTTGCCGCTGGAGGGTTCACAGGAGCCGATCAGCAACGGAACGGGCATGGGTCGTGCTGGCCGGAGCCTTCAGGCTGGCGGCCAATCTAGGCAGCAACGTCCGGCGGCCATGCTGGATTCACTACGGATTCAGCCTGCCGTGAACGCGACCCCTGACAGCCGGGGCCCAGCCTCCGCGGGCTCGGGACCCCGTCCCGGCCAGGACGCCCGCGCTGGCGGCCGAACGGTGGCGATCACCGGAGCCAGCGGCGCCCTGGGGCAGGCCCTGATCCGGCGCTGGCATGGCCGCGGCGCCCGGGTGATCGCCCTCACCCACCGGCGGGAGGGCGCTGACGCCCCCCCCTTGCGCCCGCTGGATTCTCAAGGAGAAGAGATCCCCTTGCGGCAAGTGAACTGGGAATGCGGCCAGGAGGATCAGCTGGCGCCCCTGCTGGAGGAGGTGGATGTGCTGGTGCTCAACCATGGGGTCAACCAGCCCTCCAGGCGGGATCCCGAGGCCGTCGCCCTGGCGCTGGAGGTGAACGCCCTCAGCCACTGGCGCCTGCTCAATCTCTTCGCCCGGGCCGTCGAGGGGCGCGACACCCCCTCGGAGGTGTGGCTCAACACGTCCGAGGCGGAGATCCAACCGGCCCTGAGCCCGCTCTATGAGATCAGCAAGCGGCTCATCGGACAGTTGCTCAGCCTGCGGGCCCTCGACCTGGCCTCTGGCCCCCGGCGCCCGGGCGCCGGGGGCGGCTTGCGCATCCGGCGGCTCGTGCTCGGCCCCTTCCGCTCCGACCTCAATCCCTACGGGGTGCTGTCAGCCGACTGGGTGGCCGGTGAAATCTTCCGGCAGGTGGGGTGGAACTGTGGCTTGATCCTGGTGAGCGTCAATCCCCTCACCTACGTGCTGATGCCCCTGGCCAGCCTCGGCCGATGGGCTTACTTCCGCTGCTGCACCCGCGCCACCCCGAAGGTCCCGTAGAGGCCCGCTCAGAAGTCGCGGTCCGTCAAGATTTCACAGCCATCGGCTCCCACCACGATGGTGTGCTCCCACTGGGCGGAGAGGCCGCCGTCCACGGTCACCACGGTCCAGCGGTCCTTGAGGGTGCGGCAGGCCTTGCTTCCGGCGTTCAAGATCGGCTCCACGGCCAAGGTCATCCCGGGACGGAGGGTGACGTTGGGCAATTCGCGGGTGCGGTAGTTGAACACCGAGGGCTCCTCGTGGAGATTGCGGCCCACCCCGTGGCCCGTGAAATCCTCCACCACCGCGTAGCCATGGGCCACCACGTGATCCTGCACCGCTCCCGCCAGCTCCAGGAGCGTGCTGCCGGCGCGGATGGTGGCCAATCCGCGCATCAGCGCCTCTTGGGCCACTTGGCTGAGGCGCCGGGCCTCTTCCCCCACCGACGCGCCCACCCCGATGGTGATGCAGCTGTCGCCGTGGTACCCGTCAAAGCAGGCCCCGGTGTCCACTTTCAGCAGATCGCCGTCCTTGATCACCCGTTTGCCGCTGGGGATCCCATGCACCACCTCGTGGTTGATGCTCGCGCAGATGCTGGCGGGAAACCCGTGATACCCCTTGAAACTGGGCACCGCGCCCATCTCCCGGATCCGCTTTTCGGCGTGGCGATCCAGGTCTCCGGTGGTCATGCCAGGGACCACCATCTCAGAGATCTCCCGCAGCACGGTGGCCACAATCCGGCTGGCGGTGCGCATGGTGGCGATCTCCCGGGCCGATTTCACCTCCACTCCGCGGCGGGTGTTGGGGACCCGGGGGCCGGTGCGGCTGAGGAGCCCGGAGGCTCCTTTCTCCTGGCTCTGGGCGCCGCTGGAGGACGTAAGCAGATCAGCGAAAAGCTTCATGGCGGCGGCGGAAGGATCCCCACAGACAGAACCGAGCTCCCACGCTATCGGTGAAACGCCGCGATCCGCCGTTCAGGCCATGGCTTCCCCTTCTTCAACCCCCCGCTCGACGCCCTGGCTGGCCCGCTGCCGACAGGCCCACGCCGCCCTGGCGCCGTTCGTGTTGGCGCCCCTGGTGATCACCGCCTCCACCGGGGTGGCCTATCGAACCCTGAAGGATTGGTGGGGCTGGAGCCGGGATCAGGCCCACCCCCTGATGACGATCCATGAGGGGGAATGGCTGAAACCCCTGTTTGGAGCCAACGGGGAAACCCTCTACGTGCTGCTCAATGGATTGGGGCTGCTGTGGATGGTGAGCACTGGCGCGCTGATGGTGGGCCAGCGGTTGCGGCGCTGGATCGTCGCCAAAGGGGAACGGGGGACCCTGACCGGGTAAGCTCATCGTTTGGCTCGATTTTTAGGAAGCTGGAATGGCCGCGGAACCCCCTGAGAGCACAACCTTGCCCCCGGCCGATAGCGCCGCCGATGATGGGTCAGCGGACGAACTGGTGGAGGCCACCCCGACCGACGCCGCCGAGCTGGCCAGCGCGCCAACTCCCGCCGATGTCACTCCCTCAGGCCGTGAGGCCATCACCGGCAAGCTCAGCGCCCGCGACTTGATCGCCGCCTTCGAAGCCGAACAGCTCAAGAGCGATCTTCCCCAGATCTTCGTGGGCGACACCGTGCGGGTGGGCGTTCGGATTCGGGAAGGCAACAAGGAACGGATTCAGCCCTACGAAGGTGTGGTGATCGCCATGCGCCACGGGGGCCTCAACGAAACCATCACTGTGCGCCGGATTTTCCAAGGCATCGGGGTGGAGCGGGTCTTCATGCTGCACAGTCCCCAGGTGGCTTCCGTGAAGGTGGAGCGTCGCGGTAAGGTGCGGAGAGCGAAGCTCTTCTATCTGCGCGACCGGGTGGGTAAAGCCACCCGGGTTAAGCAGCGCTTCGATCGTTGAGGGGCCATCCCTTACGACACGGCTCCCGCCCCGTGGCGAGAGCCCATGGTGCATCGCCTTGCGCCGTTAGTTCAGCTGGTAGAACGCAGGTCTCCAAAACCTGATGTCGGGGGTTCGAGTCCTCCACGGCGCGTCCGATGCACCCCCCTTTGTCGTTTCCTTGTTCCGAGCATGGAGTTGGATCTTCAACCCGGTGATGTGGTCAAAGTTCTGGAGTCCGCGGCTCTGGGTTGGGTCCGCGCCAGGGTCATCCGAGTGAAATCAGGTGGCCGTGTGGTGGTCCAAAGCGACCAGGGTCGTGAATTCACGGCCCGAGGCAATCAGGTCCGGCTGATCGAGCCGGCCGGGTTCCGGCCTTGAGTCCTTCTCTCCCCAAGTTCGATTTGACGGGGGGAGCCGTGGCAGTTGATACTGGTCTGGTCGGCGACAGCGTCGGCGGGCACTCCTGACCATCCCGATCAGGCGAGGCCCAATCTGGGACTGTAGTTCAATCGGTTAGAGCACCGCCCTGTCACGGCGGAAGTTGCGGGTTCGAGCCCCGTCAGTCCCGTTCCTCCCCAGCAAGACCCACGAGAGCAGATGGCAGTGGCTCCCTCCCCTGTTCGCGTCCGTCTCGCTCCCAGCCCCACGGGCACCTTGCACATCGGCACGGCCCGCACCGCCGTCTTCAATTGGCTCTTCGCCCGCCGCCACGGGGGCTCCTTCCTCCTCCGCGTTGAGGACACCGACCGGGAACGCTCCAAGGCGGAGTACACCGTCAACATCCTCGACGGCCTGAGCTGGCTGGGCCTGCGTTGGGATGGGGAGCCGGTGATCCAAAGCGAGCGGATCGAGGCCCATCGCGCCGCCATCGCCCAGCTGCTCGCCAGCGGCAAGGCCTACCGCTGCTACACCAGCGAGGAGGAGCTCACCGCCTTGCGGGAGGGCCAGCTGGCCCGCAAGGAAGCCCCCCGCTACGACAACCGGCACCGGGATCTCACCCCGGCCCAGGAGGACGCCTTCATCGCCGAGGGACGCCAGGCCGTGGTGCGCTTCCGCATCGACGATGGCGCCTCCATCGGCTGGCACGACCTGGTGCGCGGCGACATGCGCTGGAGCGGCGCCGATCTGGGGGGCGACATGGTGATCGCCCGTCGGGCTCCCGCCGACGCCATCGGCGATCCCCTCTACAACCTGGTGGTGGTGGTGGACGACGCCGCCATGGCCATCAGCCATGTGATCCGAGGGGAAGACCACATCGCCAACACCGCCAAGCAGATTCTTCTCTACGAGGCCCTGGGCCTTCCCCTGCCCCTCTTCGCCCACACCCCCTTGATCCTCAATCAGGAGGGGCGCAAGCTCTCCAAGCGGGATGGCGTCACCTCCATCAGTGAGTTTCAGGCGCTGGGCTACACCCCGGAGGCCCTCACCAACTACATGACCCTGCTGGGCTGGTCGCCGCCGGAGGGCATGGGAGAGCGTTTCACTCTGGCGGAAGCGGCCACCGTTTTCGATTTCGACCGGGTCAACCGGGCTGGCGCCCGTTTCGACTGGGAGAAGCTCAACTGGCTCAACGCCCAGGTGCTTCACGGCCTCTCCCCCAGCCAGCTGCTGGAGAGGCTCCAGCCCCTTTGGGCGGCCCGGGGCTGGCTGGCCGGGGAGCCGGCCGAGGAGGCCAGTTCTGAGCGGCGACAGTGGCTGGAAGAGCTCTGCGCCCTGCTCGGTCCTTCCCTCACCCTGTTGGCGGATGGGGTGAGCCAGGCGGCCCCCTTTTTTGAACGCCCCCTGCCTGAGACTGAGGCGCTGGAGGTGCTGGGCCAATCCCCCTCCCGGGCGTGTCTCGCGGCGCTGCGCCAGGCCTTGGAGGCACACCAGCCACCCCACCCTGGCTCCCCCCTCAGCGGCGAAGCGGCCCAAAGCCTGCTTCAGGCCAGCGCCGCGGAGGCCGGGGTGAAGAAGGGGGTGATGATGAAAAGCTTGCGGGCCGCCCTGCTGGGCTCCCTGCGTGGACCCGATCTCCTCACCTCCTGGCACCTGCTCCACCAAACCGGCGAAGACCGGCGCCGCATCGCCGCCGCGCTCGCCACGCCTTAGGGCGTCAGTCGTCGAGCGTGTTGAAGAGGGGCTCCACCCGCAGGCCGATCACGCTTCCGGCTCGCACCAGCAGATACTCCCCCTCCAGCTCTCCGATCGGCACATTCACGAAGGTGTCTGGCGCCGCCCCGCCATGGAGCGCGCTGGTGTACCACTGCTGAAACGCCTCCAGCGTGGCGAAATGCACCACTTCCTCGCTGCCGCTGCTCAACAGGAGGTGGATGGCGTAACGGCGGGGAACTCTGGACATGGAGTGGGGGGCACGACAAAGGGGAGGGG
>JBKCPG010000368.1:0-6772 GCA_046309395.1 Cyanobacteriota bacterium
GGTCATCTCAGTAATGGTTGCCCACCTTGCGGTGATGCACAGCGGTGCTGGCGGTGCTGTCGGCCACCTTGCCCTGCTCCACCTCGGCGTAGATGATCCAGTGGTCGGGTCCCTCCATCCGCTGAACCACCCGGCAACCCAGGAAGGCGAGAGCATCTCCGAGCACGGGCCCGCCCTCGGCGGCCCCCTCCAGCACGTTCACACCGGCGAAACGGTCGGAGCCGGGGGGGAAGCGGCGCAGGAAGTGGCGCAGGAGCTTTTGGTGGTTGTCCTCGCGCAAGATGTTGAGCACGAAGCGGTCGCCCACCTGCATCAAGGATTCAATCGCACGGTCCTTGGCCACCGCCACGGTGATGCCGGGCGGCTCGAAGCTGGCCTGGCTCACCCAGCTGGCCACCATGGCGCCGCTGCGGGCGGCCTGGCCCTCTCCCTGCTGGGCCGTGACCACGTAGAGGCCCCCGGACAGGCGGCCGAGGGCCTTGTCGACGTCTCCATCGAGGGACTTCATCGCCGCGATCGTCTTCTCGCGGGTGAGCAGCTGGCCCAGGTCCGTGCCGGCCTCCTCGCAGCGCTGGTAATCGGAAGCGCCGGGAACCTGGCGGATGCGCAACGGCAAAAAGGCCTCCTGGGCCTTGAGGGAGCGCAGCTGGCCGGCGACGGAATCGATCGGCTCGTCATGGCCGCCGAAGGCGTCGTAACAGGCCAGCCACTGTTTGGACTTGAGGGCCGCCAGCAGGGTGCCAACCGAAGCCTGTAGGTCCGGATCGGGGACGGCCGGCCAGGTGGGCACGACGACCGCGGCGGCCTCACCGATCAAGGCACTCAGTTCCTGGGGGTCGGTGGCGCGGAGGTCGACGAGCTGCACCTGGGCCTGGGCCTTGGCAACGCCGCGGGCGATGGCCTGGCTGATCCGGTCGCAGAAGCCGTACTGACTCACGTAACACACAGCGACATAGGCCTCGCCCACGCTGCGCTGGCCGCTCCACTCCCGGTAGTCGCCGATCCAGAGGGGCAGGTGATCGCGCAACAGCGGGCCATGGCCCACGGCGATCATGCGGATCTCGGGCAGGGCCTCCATGCGCTTGAGGGCCTGCAGCACGCTGCGGGCATTGGGGCCCATCAAGCAGTCGTAATAGAAGCGGAAATCCGGGGCGATGGCGCCGGGGTCAACATCGAAGAGATCGTCCGAGCAATAGTGGAGACCGAAGGCATCGCAGGTATAGAGAATGCCGCTGCCGTGGTCGAAGGAAAAGATCGTGTCCGGCCAGTGCAGATTCGGGGCGCTGAGGAACTCAAACCGGTGGGCCACGCCGCTCTCAGGGTTGCTGCCCAGATCCAACGTCTCGCCGCTCTTCACGGCACGGCTGCGGAAGGGGCGATGCACCTGGTTCTCCAGAAACTGGATCGCCACCTTGGAGGCCACGATTTCGATCTCGGGGTTGAGGTCGAGCAGATGGCCGATCAGGCCGGAATGGTCCGGCTCGGTGTGGGACACGATCAGGACATCGATCTCCCCGGGATCGATCTGGCCCCGCAGCAGCGGCAGCCAGGTGTCGGCAAATTTGAGGTGGCTGGTGTCGATCAGGGCGGTGCGCTCTCCCCGCACCAGGAAAGCGTTGTAGGTGGTGCCGTTGCGCAGGCCGAATTCGATGTCAAAGCGGCTGCGATCCCAATCGAGAGAGCGGATGGCGGTGGTGTCCGCCCCGATGCTCTCCACCTGGAGGCTCAGGCGAGAGGTGGTGGTCATGGCTCCTCCATCCAAGGATGGGGGGACTGTAGGCAGCGGAAATTGTCCATGTTGGTCGCGAGAAGGTTAAGGAGGGTGAGCACACCCTTGTGTCGGCGCGAGTGGCCCACCATTGTGGAGCCACACCCCGATGGGGTGCTCCTTCGGGATTGGCCCCATGGTCCAAACCTCTTCCCGCCCGCGCGGCGTCGCTCACAGGCGAGGCACCTTGCCGTTTTGTCCCCCCTGCCGTCTGCGGCTGGAGGGGGGCGAGGGCGAGGAAGCCTGTTGCGAGATCTTGGAACTTTCCTCCGAGGGGGTGGCCATCGCCATTCCGGGCGCGGGATCCTCCGTGCGCCAAGGGCAACATGGCCGCTTGCTCATCGGTCCCCCGGAGGGCGACCACTACGAGCTGCCGGTGGATGTGCGTTGGGTGGAGCCCTCCATGACCCGGTCGGTGTTGACCTTGGGCTTTCCCACTTCCGAGTGCTGGACCTATCGCCGAGGCTGAGACAGAAAAAAACCGGGCCAGCGGCCCGGTTTGAGGATGACAGTGCCAGGAAGCGAAAGTCCTGACGCCTGAGTTTTTCAAATGATCGAGATGTTGACTGTAGAGGCATTGGCGGCGGTGAATCCAATGAGGTCGGCGGCAGCAGTGGTACCAGGATGATCCGAAAACAGTCGGGCGAACAAAATTTCATCTCCAGCGACGGTACTTCCCACCGGGTTATAGAGCAGAGAGCCAGTATTTCTGTTGTAAACCAACCTTTTGGTTGGGTCGGTGGTTGTATCGGTTGTATCGTTCAAAATATCGTTGGCGCTGATCGCGCCGACGCCCCCGACAACCCCGGCGCCACTGTTGAAATGCGCTGTGATGCCTGGAAAATATTTGCGATCCAGGACAATCCGATCACCTGTCAGGCTGGAGGCGAGATTAAGGTTTGTGACCGTATCGACATTGGTTGAGGCGTTCAAAGCTGTATTGAAGAACACGTAGTCAGGGTTAGAGGTGCCGAAGCCAGTATTGATCTGATCGTTACCAGTTCCACCGTTGAACCATTCATTGGTATTATTGCTGCCTGTAATTACATCATTCCCGGTTCCACCAGCCCGAAAAGTGCTAATGTTAACCCTCGTATTTGTGGAGGGATTAGTAATTTGGCTTCCTCCTGAGACAATGTTGGAAACCGCTGTGGTGTAATTATTGATAGGGTTGACGTAGTCGAAAAAGTTGCCTGAAAAGCTGGGATATGTGGCGCCGCTAGTACCTTCCAGGCTGATTCCCACTGCTCCCCCGCCGATAATGGGAGTTGGTGATGGAGAAACGCTAGCGTCCCACTGATGGAAATGAGTCCCCGAAATGTTTAGGGCTGAAGTGTTGCCAGTTGTTCTTTCGAGAACCAAGTAAGATCCATCATAAAAATTATTGCCGGACATAGATCCGTTCGAATTTGATATTTTGTTGCCCACGTTAAAACGTTCTGCCCCGGAAACCATCCTGCTTCGGGCGTAACGAGTAGCAGCATTGGAACGATAAAAAGAGTTCGTACCAACGTTTACACTAAGAGAGTCGAAAATCGAAAGTCCATTGCGGTATCCGGACTCATCGAACTTGCTGCCATTAATAACAAGGCTGCCCCCATCAACTTTCCCGCCCTGAAGCAGCAAAAAGGACGACCCGCCTGTCATGGCTTGGGTGCCGGTGAAACCTGATTGGCCGGTTAATTCAACAACTGAATCGGAAAGACCGAATTGCTCAATTCCAATCACAGCCATATAATTGCCGTTGGCACCAGCATTTCCTACGTGGGTGCCGGTAAATTTAACGTTGTTTAATGAGATAACATCAGTTAGCGTTTGCGCCTCATTTTGATTGAACTGACCCGTCTGAAAAAGATAGTTGGAAGACGCGCTTGAGCATTCAAATTCCAAATTATCGAAAGTAATCTGAACCGGAGGCCTGCTATCCTGATTGGAGACAAAAAGTCTCGCATTGCCAGTTATTTTTGTGATGGGATTGTAGGTGGAACCACCCACATCGCCTGAATACATCAAAGTTGTGACTGTTGTGAAGCCGGTTAAGCAACCAAGATTAGTGGTGTAAGCGAAAGTGGGAGGAGCTAGCTTGTCGCCAGCGGCAAAGAGATCGCGTATGTCGTAAGTGCCGGCCGCGATATAAATTTGATCGCCATCCATAGCGGCTTCAATCGCGCTCCGGATTGTGGGAAAAGTTGATGGGACGTCGAGCATCGCCATGGTGAGAAAAGCGGAGGGAGGTAGGAAGGACGAATGAGGCGCTTTGGGCCGCTAGGTAGCTCGTTGTGGCCACATACACATTATCTTAGGCGCATCGGTGCTGTAGGCATTTAAAAATTGCTGAATTCCTCAAAATCTTTAAGATGCCACCAGGAAGAAAAGGTCGCCGCCTGCCCCCGAATCCGACCGCACACTTCTCGAAGTGTCCACACCCTGGCCCCCTCAATGCGAAAGCGGCGCCCCTCCCGATCCACCCGGATGCCCCCGTAGCCGCGTAGCCCCTCCCCCCGCTGGGCGGCGGCCAGGGCCTCCGCCCGAGCTCGCCGTTCCCCTGGTTCCGCCGTGAGCCTGGAGGGCAGGCCCACCATCTCATCCCAGCTTCTCCTCCAGAGCTTGAGCGCCGCGGCGTTGGCGTAGATCAAGCGTGGATCCTCCCGGCCATCGTGCGCCAGCACCACCCGATCGGCGGCAAACATCTCCTGGGCCGCAAGCCGCGGATCGCCCTCCCCATCCCTTCCCGCCAAAAGGGGGATGCCGAAGGCGGCGCGGTGACTCCGGAGGATCCACTCCACCACGTCCAGGGCCGGAACCTGGAGCCAGGGCGGTTCCCTCACCTTGGGCGTGATCCATCCCCTTCGGAGGGGACGGTCGCCTCGCCCTCCGCCCCGGCCGCCATGGCTTGAGCCATGGCCCGTTCCGCCATGGCCTTGCCATGGGCCAGCAGCCGCCGCAAAAACAGGCGATTGGCCTCGGGAAAACGGGGTTCCTCCGCCAAGGGCAGCGGGCCCGCCACCTCCAGCCCCGACTCCCCCTCCAGCGCTGGGGTGATTACCACCAGATCGGGATCCAGGGGGGCGACGTAGCGCCACCAGCGGCTTGGATCGGCGATCGCCCCGTGCACGGGATGCGGCACATGGGCCATGGGAGCCCTCGCGCCCGCCCGGCGACGCTCCGCCAGGTCGGCCAGGAGCTGGGCCCGGCTGCGCCCCCGCAACTGAAACAACACGAAGGGATCCTCCGAGAAGCGATCCCCCATCAGGTAGTACACCGCGCTGACATGCTTGCAAGGATTGGCCTTGTCCGGGCAGGTGCATTCGCTGCGCACCTCCTGCAATTTGAAAGGAAACAGGCGCTTGCCGCTGGCCGCGAAGGCCCGTTCGATGTCCTGCGGCATGATCCCCGCCAGCAGCTGGGCCGACCAGCGCGCCTTCTGGCTCAGGGCTTCCAGCACATAGCCCCAGTCTTCGTCGTTGAGCACGTCGAGCCAGAGCTTCACTTTGTAGGGCTCGTCCCCGGTGCCCTGGACCCGGGCGTGCACCCGCCGGCCCTCAAAGCGAATCGAGAGCACATTGCCAGACCGGGCGTAGTCCCAGGCCCGCTCCAGCCGTTTTTTGTAGCGATAGGAGTTGATCAGCTCCATCCACTGCTCCACCCACCAAGGCTGTTGGCCCAAACCCTGGTGGCCCAGCTGGGTGGCGATGGCGGCACTGGAGACGGTCATGCCAAAGGGGCATCGCCTACATGGGGGAGCTTAGACGCGGCGGCGGGGGGAGACGGGCCACCCCTTTCTCCTCGATCGCCTGAGGGCTCCCGATCGCGGGTCGCGCCCGTTCCTGAAAGCCCGCCTCCCCCTACCCTTGGGCGAACGCCTTCCCCGCCATGGCTCGCCTGGCCTCCCGTTTGCCTGGCGTCCCCTCGTCCTGGCGTCTTCCTATCGGGCGAGCCGCCCCGCGGGCGGCCCTCGTGACGCTGGCGCTTCTGGGGGCCATCCCGCCGCCCGCCGCCCGGGCCCAGGTCGCTCGGCCCCCCTTGCAACAGGCCCCCGCTCCTCTCCAGTGGGGCTCCTGCCCCCCGTCCGAAGCCCCGGCCAGCGACGCCATCACCTGCGCCACCCTTTCCGTGCCCCTGAATCACGCCGATCCGGAGGGGGAGCGGCTCGCGCTCACGGTGCGGCGATCGCGGGCCACCGGACCTGGCCCCTCCCTTGGCACGCTGGTGGTTCTGGATGGGGCGCCCGGCGCCGCCGATGCCCTGCCCCTGGAAGCGATCGCCCGAGCTCTGCCGGCCGCTCTGCGCTCGCGTCTGGATCTCGTGAGCTGGCGGCGCCGAGGAACGGGCCGTCGGGGCGATCCCGCCGCCTTGCGCTGCTGGCCCACCGAGGAGCGGGCCCGCTCCTGGAGCGATCGCCAGCCCCCCGGTGTGCCGGTGGGCTCCCAGGAGCGGGCCAGGTGGTTGGAGAGCTGGGCGGAGCTGGCCCGCGCCTGCGGTCGCCACCAGGCGGCATTGCTTCCCCACCTGAGCAGCGCCGACAGCGCCCGGGATCTCGAGCTGTTGCGCCAGTCTCTGGGGGAGCCCACCCTGCGGTTGCGGGCCAGCGGCGTGGCCGCCCTGGTTGGCGCCACCTACGCGAATCTCTACCCCTCTCGGGTGCGAGCCATGGTGCTGGATGGGGCGCCCGATCCCCTCGCCTGGAGCGACAACGGCAATCCAGAGGCCAGCGAGGGCACCCTGTTTCGCTTGGAGCGGGATCTGAGTGCCGGCGCCACCATGGTGGCCTTTCTGCGCCAGTGCGCCGCCGTTGGTCGCCCCCGCTGCGCCTTCGCGGCCACCGGGCCCGGCGGTTCCCAGGTCGCCACGGAGCGCCAATGGGCCGAGCTGCGGGCGCGGCTGGCCCGGGGGCCCCTGCGCTGGGGGGGGCGGCGCCTGACCCTGGCTGATGTGCTGGGGGAGTTGGAGCGGCGATTGCGGGTCGTCCCCCCCGACGGGGAGGGGCGGGGCGGTTGGGAGGGC